>CAIOMN010000154.1 GCA_903859415.1 uncultured Methylococcaceae bacterium | reverse complement strand
CTTTGCTCTGCCCTTGGTTATTCCGTCTTCAGATTTGAGCAAGCAGGTTATTGTCTAAGCGCTTTGGCGACATACCTGTCGAAATTACCCGTTTAATTTCCAATGCTCCGGTGGAGGCTATTGAACGTTGGCTTGATCGTATTATTGATGCTCAACAATTATCTGATATATTCAAAGACGATTTATGAATCGGTGGGGGTGAGCAGGACAACCATCGATTTTAAGTTTACACTAACCCAATACTGCCTGTTATTTAGATCAACCGATTCTGTTTAAAACTTTGGCTTACTTGCAATTTGAGCTAATTTCGACATATCACTATCTGTATCAGCAGAAGAAACTGTGGGTCTTACTTGGCCAAAGTATTTTCTTTGCTTAGTGTTATCGACGTAAACAACATTGCTCTGTATCTCAAAAAACCTAGCTTGACATACCCGACTTCCAACAACAAGTTCGATTGGACTATTACCGTGATTGAACAATTCTAATGGTATACATCCACGAAAACCAGGTTGCACCATCGTGTTAATTGGCATGCCTAATCTAGTATAACTACTTCTTGAAAGAATATCTGTATATACATTAGGTGGTAATGAAACGTATTCTAAGGTTGTACACAAAACAACTTGGTGTGGATAAAGAACAAACTTCTCGCCTAAATCCCTGCGCGTTTCTTGAAAATATGAGCCTATTGCCCTATGATTAAAGCTATCAGGATTGATACTTGTTTCTATTGAAGGCTTTCTCGTAAGAATAGAAACAAAAAAATCATAACCAAGTCTCAAATCGACAGTCACCACTCCAATCTGGGTATCATCCAACAATGGATCTATAAACAAGCTATCAGAACTCTCTGAGTCAAGTAATTGAAGTATTCGTTCTTTGCCTAGAAGATTCAATTTTTATTCCACCTATCAGTAATCATACTGTTTCTAATAGATTTTTCCACAAGATCGTTTATAACCCGTTCGGTAGTTATTTCGCCTGCTTCAATCCAAGGGCTTAATGGATTGCTTTGTAAAGATTTAAGATAAGCTGCACTCGCTTCGAAAATACCGTGAAGTTCTGCATTATTCCTAATGACATAAGGACGTGCATTAGTAAAGGAATTAGAAACATCTGGCACTGAAAAAGCCACTTTGATGTGTTGCAATCCCAAGCTTAAAAGAGTTGATTGAAACAAATCGATAATGTCAGATTTTGATCCAGAAAGAAATGTATCAATTAAATTAAGTCGGTCATTTGTGGCTGGATGTGTTTCACATACCTGATAGTCTGGGGCAAACTCGGCCAAAAAATCTCGGTATGCGTTTCCTGCATAGCTTGCTGCAAAAAGGTCGGCAAAATATTCTTTTCGGTGATTTGTTGCGACTTGACTAATAAATTGTGGCGGCACGCTTGGTAAAGGCAGTTGGTCGCCATGCTTTAATAACAACGAGTGGTTTACAATGCCTTGATGTGTATCTAAAAAATGGCCTAACTCGTGATATAGGGCAACATTCAATAAAGGCTTATGCTGGTAGAGTTTTGGAAAAGCGATTTGAACTAATTCGCTTTCAAATCTAACATTTGAATACGCTTCCGCTAAAACATAAAATTGTTGTGACACACCTTGGAAGTAGAAACTAGACGTTTTATCTTGAGTAAGGGCAGTGGTTATTAGTGCTTTTTTTTGCGTCCAATCTTCTAGCGCAACTTTTAGACAATGAGCTATTTCATATGGGATTTTTTTTGAAGTGCTGCCAGATAGAAATTTAGACGCAGTCCAAATTTGCTCCATCATTCCATCTGAAACCTCAGGTGGAATTGTAGAAAAATTGGATATTAGGTTTTCTGTTACTTTCCTTAATTGACCAAGATACTCATTTAACTCATGGCCAAAATAGGGGGTCTCTGCAATTTTAGCTAATTGATTTTCTAGTAATTGAAGATTGGTTTTAGTAAGCAGAATATGACCTCATTCGCTCAAGTACTTTATTGGCAACGACGGTGTTAATGCTTTCAAATGTAGTAATTTCATCTACAGCAGACGAAAGATCTGGATTTGATGTCATCTCAAGAGCCAAGGCTATTGCTTCAGGTTTTGTTTGTGCAGATACATTATGTGGATCGCGAAGCAACACCCTTGCTTCATCAATAACTGTAGTAAGGTGAAGTTTTAAACCTTCTGGTACACTCTGTGAAGGATTAGCAGCCAAGGAAAAAATCAACCTAACTAAACCAAGCGATGTATCTCTGGGAGGGGCTGCAGCAATCATTGATCTGACCTATTATTATATTAATTATTATGTGTAACTTCGCGTTATGAAATTATGTATTCCTTTCAAAGAAGCAAAGTAGCCAATCTAATGATGTGGCTCTAGGGTATTCTATTTTCATTCAATCGGTACGCTACAATGATCCAATAAATCCTAGTCTAAATCAAGAGATATAAAAATAAACACCTAAAAAATTAATAACTAGGAGCAGGGCAAAGTTATATTTAAGTTTACTCTGCCTTCCCTTTGACTCTTCCGCCTACGCATAGGACAGGGTGTTTGGGGGCGTAGTATTGAAAAAAGATTAATGTATCCAGTTTTCAGCTACAACACCTGGATACCTGGCAAAGTCTTTTAAATTGTTTGTTACCAAAATTACATTCAATGACAAGGCGTGTGCAGCAATCAATTTATCAAGATGATCTTGCTTGTTGTCACGCGTTGCCATACGAATTGGACCATAAGCCACGCTGGCATCTGAATCAAAAGGTACGACCTTAATATCTTGAATTAAATTAAACAAATTCTGTTGTTCTTTTTCTGGATCAACGGATCTAGCAACACCATATTCTAGCTCAGCATAGGTTATGGCAGACATAACGACATCCCCCACATAACATTGTGCAAAGCGCTCAGCAACTTCCTTAGGCTGATTCTTCATCAAATAAATACATATATTTGTATCAAGCATGTATCTAGCCATTAAAGCCTATCTCGTTCCATTTGTTCATGATCTTCCCGACCTTCACTCATAAAATCATCTGAGAAACTAGCGAACTTATCTAAAACATGCTTCAATGTCTGGCGAGCCGGACGAATGATAATTTCATCACCTTTTCGCTCAATTTCAAGTGGAATATCAATACGATCGTAGGCTAAATCTGATGGAATACGTACCGCTTGTGAGTTTCCATTTTTAAATAGGCGTGTGGTGTGCATTAATCGCTCCAAAAAACTATATTTAATAAATAAGTTACGCTAAACCAATAGCAAAGTAAATACATGGATGTACGCATTAAAATCTACGTTAGCAAATTTTTTATACGACCCAATTCGGAAGCTCCAAACTGATTAAATCAGGCGTATATCCAAGTACCTGCTTTCTTCTGTATAACGCATCATTAAACACCCTCAAGCGCAAAGCAAAACCGCCCAAATAATAGCCATTCATAAGATAAACAATATTTACCTTGCGCTTTATATAAATAAGCCTATAGTTCTTGTTAAGCCACCTGAATTAGCAATTAATTCTTTGGATGTACCGGTCAAACTCTGTTAATTTGCGCTTATCAACGTTTAAATCGCGCTAGGCAATGATAAATTTAATTCCAGCAATCAAGTTTGATGACTAGAAACACTTAGCCAAGTGCTTCAGCAACCTAGCCGACCACTCGGCCTATCTGGCGTACTAACTCAGTGACTCTAAAACTGACTCAAAACACTTAACAGGCCACTGAGGAAGCATTTTAGAGTACTCAAAAAGTCCAGTGGAGTGCTGAAGAATGATTGATAGGCTCTTTTTAAAACAGCCTAGCGCTTAAAAATAATTTTGGAGTACTTTAAAAGGTTGGGCCAGTAGTTAAGCGTATTTTTACAGTCATGCACTGACCTTTTGTACCTATCAAGTACGACTTTCCAGCGCTTCACCCTGGAGTTCCAGTACTACAACGTATTGTTATACCGCTCAGAAATCATTATTTTCAGATTATTATAATTTTCTAGCGCTCAATCAGCTTACTAAAACAGCGCTATAGCGTTGGCCAGTGATCCACCGTTTCGGCTAGATGCCTATTAACAATAGCAGGATGCTAAAAAATCATTGCAGACTGTTTATTAAGTTCTGCAGCATGTACTAAATTGATTACTTCAAAGGAACTAATTATTATGAGCACAACAACATTTATGCCAGTAACCGATGGCGGCAAAGCAGATTTGCTCAACCATTTGAGCACAGCCTTACCCCCGTATGCCAACTTATTGAATATTTCTGGGGATGATTTGAATATACTGAATGCAGATAGCAGCAGTTTCCGTTATACCCTTCAGAGTGCAAACGATATGCAGGCCTACTCACAAAACTGGACGGCCTATAAAAATCAACTGCGTGATGGTACCAGTGGTTCAGCGATTTGGCCAATGCCACCCGCAGTGGCTCAGCCCATACCCTCAGCGGTTAGTCCCGGTGTCATACCGCGCTTATCGGCGTTAGTTGCACTGATCAAAGCCAATAAGAACTTCACCGATGCCATTGGTAAAGATTTATGGTTAATCGGTGCGACACAAATTATTGATCCGAGTACCTGGAAACCCATTTTAAGTATTCAAAATCAGGCCGGACATCCGATTATATGCTGGACTAAAGGCCATGCTGCCGCCATAGAAATTTGGGTCGATCGCGGTGATAGCAATAGTTTTATTCACTTAGCCATTAATACCGAGCCCAATACCACCGACAAATACCCGCTCCCAGTAACAGGCAACAGTCAGGTCTGGAAGTATAAGGCCATTTATTTGTTACATGATGAACAGGTAGGGCAGTGGAGTGATGTGATTAGTGTATCTGTAGGTGGGTAATTCAAAAAATACACGGGTTTTAATCATTACCTGATTTAATTACTGAAAAACGTAGAGACAGGTCGTGACCTGTCTTTACATCTCATCATTCACACCCAGTTCACACTGTCCACATCCCCTTAAATAATACCGTTGCGCCTATCTTTCAAGATATGATCTAAACAAATCTTACTCTAACTGAGTTCTTAGGAAATCGACAAATTCAATCTGTGTATGACATCGCTGCCGCATTTAATGGGTTCGCATGGTAGAATAAAAATCTTTTTATCTCTTAAAAAGAATCATGCGTTTAATTAGAGGCTTATCTCATTTAGAGTCATTTAAAAACGGCTGCGTGCTGACCATAGGTAATTTTGATGGCTTGCATTTAGGCCACCAGATAGTGATAAAAAAGTTAGCCGAGCGTGGAAAGGTTTTAGGTTTGCCTGTCGTAATTATGACATTTGAGCCGCAACCGCTGGAATACTTTTTGGGTGATAATGCGCCATCAAGATTGATGTGTTTACGAGAAAAAGTAATAGAGTTTGCAAAATTACCGGTTGATAACTTATTGATTGTGAGTTTTAATCGACACTTTGCCAATTGTGATGCTGAGCAGTTTGTTAATAATGTATTGATTAACAAATTAAATGTTAAACATTTGGTGGTGGGTGATGATTTCCATTTTGGAAAAGCCAGGAGAGGCAATTTTGCTATGCTCAAGGAAATGGGTAAGGTTTATGGCTTTAGTGTTGAAGATACAGGGTCACACAAAGCCGCAGGATTACGTGTGAGTAGTACGCTGATCAGGGATGCTTTGAATGCGGGTGACTTAAGGCAAGCGCAAAAACTATTGGGTCGTTGTTATTCAATTTGTGGTCGGGTAGCGCATGGAGATAAGCGGGGTAGAACAATTGGTTACCCAACGGCCAATATACAGATGTTTAGAAAAAATACACCCATTAATGGTGTATTTGCCGTAACAATGACAGGAGTTGATGGAATCGAGTTTCAAGGCGTTGCCAATGTGGGAACAAGGCCTACGGTTGACGGTAGTTCCAAGGTGATTCTTGAAACCCATTTATTCGATTTTAATAAGGAGATTTATGGGCGTTATGTGGAAGTACATTTCTATCAAAAAATCAGAGATGAAATTCGATTTCAATCTCTGGAGGAACTAAAAGCCCAGATCGTAAAAGATGTGGCCAAGACTAAAAAGATTTTTGCTGAGATTAAAAGATTATGACGATGGATTATAAAAAAACACTTAACTTACCTAATACCGAGTTTCCTATGAAAGGAAATCTAGCGCAACGTGAGCCGGAACGCTTAAAGAAATGGAATGAGGTCAATTTATACCAAAAGATCAGGGAAACCTTTGCGGGGCGTCCTCAATTTATTTTGCACGATGGCCCTCCGTATGCCAATGGTGAGATCCATATCGGTCACGCGGTAAATAAAGTTTTAAAAGACTTTATTGTTAAATCAAAAACCTTGAGTGGTTTCGATGCGCCTTATGTGCCTGGTTGGGATTGTCATGGGTTGCCCATTGAGTTAATGGTAGAAAAGAAAATCGGTAAGGCGGGTGTTAAAGTATCACCGGCTGTTTTTAGAAAAGCCTGTCGCGAGTATGCCGGTAAACAGGTTGATATCCAGAGAGAAGCATTTATACGATTGGGGATTTTGGGTGATTGGCATAACCCCTATTTAACGATGGATTTTGCTTTTGAAGCGAATATTGTTCGTTCTTTAGGAAAAATCAATCAAAAAGGTCATATTACCGCAGGGGCTAAACCTGTGCATTGGTGTACAGATTGTGGTTCTGCCTTGGCAGAAGCTGAAGTGGAGTACGAAGATAAGCACTCGCCTGCCATCGATGTGCGTTTTCAGGTCGTTGATGAAGCCGCCTTTATGGCATTGTGTCATCATGCCCCTGATTATGAAGGTCGTGGGCCTTTATCCGTAGTGATTTGGACAACTACACCCTGGACGTTACCTGCCAATCAAGGGGTTGCCTTAAACCCTGAGTTGGAATATGTGGTTGTTCAATGTGAAACAGAACGTTTGGTTGTCGCTGAGGCATTACTAAAAGATGCTATGTTACGGTATGACATTGAGCATTATCATGTGATTGGCTATTGTAAAGGTGATGCATGGGAGCATCAGTTATTACAACATCCGTTTTATGATCGCCAGGTTCCTATAATTTTAGGAGACCATGTAACGACTGATGCTGGGACTGGAGCCGTGCATACGGCACCCGGTCATGGTCAAGACGATTACGTGGTCGGTCAAAAATACGGTTTACCCGTTGATAATCCAGTCGGTGCTGATGGTGTATTTTTAGCTAATACTGAGCTCTTTGCTGGAGAGCATGTGTTTACAGCTAATGCGCATGTTTTAGCTGTACTGGAGATTAAGAAGAAACTCGTTCATCACGAAGCCATTCTGCACAGTTATCCACATTGCTGGCGCCATAAAACCCCGATTATTTTTAGAGCGACCGCACAGTGGTTTATCTCAATGAATAAAAATAAATTACGGGAACAGGCGTTAGATGCTGTTAAGCAAGTCGAGTGGATTCCTGATTGGGGACAAGCGCGTATCGAAAGCATGTTGGAAGGACGTCCTGATTGGTGTATTTCACGTCAACGTACGTGGGGTGTGCCTATTACCTTTTTTATTCATAAAGAAACCCGTGAATTGCATCCACGCACGCCAGAACTGATTGAAGAAGTGGCTAAGCGCATTGAAGAAAAAGGCATAGAGGCTTGGTTTGAGCTAGAAAAAGAAGAGCTCTTAGGAGCTGAAGCCGCTGATTATGAAAAAATGACTGATACGCTGGATGTGTGGTTTGACTCCGGTGTAACTCATGCCTGTGTATTGGAACAGCGCGAGCAACTAAGGTCTCCTGCTGATTTATATTTAGAAGGATCTGATCAGCACAGAGGTTGGTTTCAATCATCATTGTTAGCTTCTACCGCCATGAATGATGTTGCACCTTATAAGGCGGTGCTAACCCATGGTTTTACTGTGGATAAAAATGGCGAAAAGATGTCCAAGTCTAAGGGTAACGTAATTCCGCCTCAATCAGTTATGAAAAACCTGGGCGCTGATGTTTTACGATTATGGATTGCTTCAACGGATTATCGGAGTGAAATGCGCGTCTCGGATGAGATTTTAGAACGAACTTCCGATGGCTACAGACGTTTAAGAAACACAGCGCGTTTCCTGTTATCCAGTATCAATGATTTTAACCCTGCTCTGGATTTAGTCAAAACCCAGGATTTATTAGCGTTAGATCGCTGGATTCTTGATAGGGCTTATGCGCTACAGGAAGAAGTAAAAACAGCTTATGAAACGTATCAGTTTCAGCACATCTACCAAAAAGTGCATCACTTTTGTGTGATTGATCTCGGTGGTTTTTATCTGGATATTATCAAAGACCGTCAATATACCGCAAAATCAGATGGCTTGGCACGACGATCTGCACAAACGGCAATGTATCATGTTGTTGAAGCGTTAACCCGATGGTTGGCGCCTATCATAAGTTATACCGCAGATGAAATTTGGCAATATATTCCAGGTGAGCGTAGTGAATCTGTTTTCTTGGAAACGTGGTACGAAGGCTTAGTTAAATTTGATGAAGATGCAGTTATGAATCGTGAGTTCTGGCAAAAAATAATGTCAGTAAGAACCGCGATCAGTAAAGAACTAGAAAAAAGTCGCAGTAAAGGCGATATTGGCTCTTCACTCAATGCGGAGCTTGAGCTTTATTGTAATGTCGAGTTTTTTGACGTCTTAAATCAATTGTCTGATGAGCTACGCTTTATTTTTATTACTTCTCAGGCCGCCGTATTTGCAGAACAACTGGCGCCGGCTGAGGCTATTCAAACTGAAGTGGAGGGCCTTAAATTGGTCGTTACCGTTTCTGAGCATAAAAAGTGTGTGCGTTGCTGGCATCAACGTGCTGACGTAGGCCAACACGAAGATCACGAAGAGCTTTGTGGTCGCTGCGTAGAAAACGTTTCAGGTAGCGGTGAGCAGAGACATTATGCGTAATCTTAGTATGTTGAAATGGCTGGGTTTGTCATTGTTGGCAGTGATCCTGGATCAGGTCAGTAAGTTAGCGGTAGATGGTACGATGCAGCTTTATGAGTCTATTCAGATTATGCCTTTCTTTAGATTAACTTATGTCCGTAATACGGGTGCAGCGTTTAGTTTTTTAAGTGATGCCGGTGGATGGCAGCGTTGGTTCTTTGCGGGGCTGGCTATTGTTATTAGCCTGGTGATAGCTGTTTGGTTAACACGCTTGAAACAGCATGAGACTTTGTTGGCCGTTGCTTTATCTTTAGTCTTGGGCGGTGCGGTAGGTAATTTAATTGATCGCTTATCCTATGGTTATGTGATCGATTTTCTTGATGTTTATTACAATACGTGGCATTGGCCAGCCTTTAATATCGCCGACTCTGCAATTACATTGGGGGTTATATTAATGCTTCTGGAGTCTTTTGGTTTGGTTGGCAAGCCCAGTCAACCGGAGTAAAACAGCTTTAGCTGTTTTTACAGGCAATAGCTGAAGCGATTGCACTCCAGTTTACAGCTAAGCCGCTTCTGAGAAAATTGACCTTGGTTAGCGTTATTTGATTCTATGCCAGTCAAATGATGGGCCAGGGTCTGTTTTTCTATCGGGTGCAATGTCACTGTGTCCAGTGATGTGCTGTTTTGATAGCTTGGGGTAGTGTGTCAGTAAGCTATCAATTACTTTTTTAAGTTGATCGTATTGTGCGTCTGTATAAGCGATTGTCTCTGTTCCTTCCAGTTCTATCCCAATAGAAAAATCATTGCAGCGCTCTCTACCTTGATAGTTTGATTTTCCCGCATGCCAGGCTCGTTTATCAAAGGGAACATATTGTGTACAGCTGCCATCTCTTTTAATGAGCAGATGGGCGGATACGGTGAGTTGATAAATTTCTTTAAAATAAGGGTCGTCATCAGAATTAAGTGTATTGCAAAATAACTGATCGATGTAAGGTGTGCCGAATTGACCCGCAGGCAGGCTAATACAATGCATCACGATTAATGAAATATCTAAAGGGTCGGGTCGCTCGTCATAATTAGGCGATGCAACTCTGGTTGCGTAAGTTAGCCAATGTTGGTTTATAGTCATAACAGTAAAAAGTCTTGTAAAGTGCAAACAAACGGACTTATCTGCGCTAAAATAGCCACAATTGGCTGTGTTACATAAGCATTATTCAAAATTTGAATAATAATGGTTTGTTCTGTGTCTCACCATGCGTAATCTTAAAAGATACTTTGTGATTATCATTAGACATGACTAAGGTTATTTATATTGAGTTGGAGAAAACGCATAAGGATTTAGAAAAAGTAAGTTTTGATGGAGAGTGCGATGCACGCCCGTTGTAACTGTAATTTCTTAAGCATTCTATGCGTTTCTCTTTTAAAAGAGAACACATAACGGGAGATTTTTATGGCAAAGTTAGCGGTATATAAACGCCTGATCAAATGGACTTTGGTGGTAATGCTGGTAGGATGCGCGAGTGAAAGAGCGCCTAAATATGAGGATACATATTCAGGTAATGGCAACATACAAAATAAACCTACAGTTCCTTCGAGCGATTTTTCAGTGCAGGAAAATCAGAATGCCTTGGGTAATGGTAATTATGAGGCGCTTGTGTTAACTGGCGTTTATGCCAATTCGATCGCGTTACATAGCTTTATTCAGCACATGGTTCAAAAGTATGGTTTTTCGGAAACCTATCTAAATGGCTTGTTTTCAAGGGCTCATAGACTTGATTCAGTCATTCGGTTAGAAAGTCCTGATCCTACTATTGGGCCATCAAAGCCACAACCCGGCAGTTGGACTCGCTACAGGAATAAATTTCTTACCGATGACCATATCAGCAACGGAGTCGAGTTTTGGCGAAATAACGCTGAAGCTATCCAGCAGGCAAGCGTGGTTTATGGTGTTGATCCAGAGTATATCGTTGGTATTATTGGTGTAGAGACGTATTTTGGTAAGAACTTTGGAAAGACTTGTATCTTTGATGCCCTGACGACCTTGTCTTTTGATACACAAAGACGTTCAAAATATTTCATGTCAGAACTTGAGCATTTTTTACTGATGACGCGTGATGAAGCCTTTGATCCTTTACAGCCCCAAGGTTCTTGGGCTGGCGCTATGGGGTATGGGCAGTTTATGCCAAGTAGTTTTCGCAGTTTAGCGGTTGATTTTAATAAAGATGGGCGGCGTGATTTATGGCATCCAAAAGATGCTGTGGGTAGTGTAGCTAATTATTTTTCGCGTAGTGGATGGCAACTACATAATCCCGTTACAAAGCGTGCAGCCGGCCCCGCTATTGATCCTGCTGTTATTGAGTTGAGTACCTATGAAGGATCTGAGTTTTGGTATACTTATCCAAACTTTAAAGTGATTAAAAAATACAATAACAGCAATAAATATGCGATGGCTGTACATCAGTTGGCACAAGCTATTAAAGTCCGTTATCAGCAGGCTTATGCCAACTAGTGAATGGTATATAAGTCACAATTGACTTATCGTTAGGGCTGATCAGTTCGTTTATGAGGTGAATCATGTTTAAATTAAAGAAAATTGTTTCTGTGTTTTTGTTGATGGGGTGTACTGGAGCTGCTTTGTCAGTGAGTGCGGCAGATAAAGTGGCTGGCGAGCAGCTATCTGCAAATTGTGTCGGTTGCCATGGTCAGAAAGGTCAAAGTAGTAACGGCCAATGGCCTAATTTGGCTGCACAACCGGTCTTGTATTTAGTGAATCAACTAAATGCCTTCAAGTCTGGGCAAAGAAATAATCCAGTTATGCAGGCAATGGCCTCAAATTTAACTGACGAAAATATTACTAATTTGGCTGTTTATTACTCAGGATTGCCTGCAGTCAGTTCTGGTGGAGATCAAACATTAGCAAAGTTAGGTAAAGATAAGTCGGCTATGTGCTTGGGATGTCATGGGGGAGCAGGTGAGGGCAACGGACAATTTCCAAGACTTGCTGGTCAGCAACCAGATTATTTATTAAGTCAGCTTATAAGTTTTAAATTGGGTGCCCGAAAAAGCGGCCCAATGCAGATGATGGTCAAAAATATTTCCGAAGAAGATATGAAATCATTGGCCGCTTATCTTGGATCTATAAAATAGTCGGCAGATAATTTGATCTTGAAAATGAGAAAGTTTACTAGTTTCAACATAAAAAATGCGACTAGACTTTGCTTAATGCTTATTATTGTTTGTTATTCAAATTCGTTTGCTATTAACGGCTTGAATCAGCAAAGAAAAGATTTTGTATCGGCTGAGCGATTGCTTGAGGAGGGGAATGAGTCTGCATTTTTAAAACTAACTGAAACACTGATTGATTACCCGCTTTATCCTTATCTACAGTACCTGTGGTTAAAAGATAACTTACAGCAAACGGATAAAATTCAAGGCTTCTTATTGGCTTATAAAGATTCACGTTTTGCCGAGTTACTCCGGGCTAAATGGCTGCCATACCTTGCAAAAAATGAACGCTGGTCAGATTATATCAATAATTACCAGGCGACAGATAGTGTTGCCCTTGAGTGTCAGTATTATTGGGCGAATTATAAAACAGGTAATGAGCAAGTAGCGCTGACTGAGGCAAAACGGCTATGGTTAGTGGGACATGATCAGCCAAAAGAATGTGAGAAACTGTTTTCAATTTTTATGCATACTCCGTTATTAACAACTGATTTGGTTTGGAAGCGTTTTGAGCTGGCATTGAAAGAAAATAATACCGGATTGGCTGGAGCGGTTCGGCAATTATTGAGTGAGCCGGATCAGCCTATTGCAGATCGTTGGTTACAGGTTCATAAAGATCCTCTGGTAATTCAGAGCAATGAATTTCTATCGGGCAACGAGTTACAGGGGCGTATTTTTGCGCATGGTGTTGATCGCTTAGCAAAGTCTGATCTAAACACGGCTTTACTGATATGGGATAGCAAAAAATCGGGTTTTGCCATAGATAATGAAACAGTGCAAAAACTTGAGCGAAAATTAGCCCTGGCTTTAGCTTATGAGCGTGACGCAAGAGCTTATGAGCGGTTGAAGCCGTTAATAACAATCGATGTAGATGTTAGGGAGTGGAGTCTTAGAGCCGCATTGTTAGAACAAAACTGGCAACATGTCGCAGAAGCATTAGCAGGGGCACCTCCTGAAGAGCAAAAAACACCTCAATGGCAATACTGGCAAGCTCGATCTTTAATGGCAACAGGAAATATTGTGCATGGGCAGGTTGTCTATAATCAACTTGCTGAAGACAGAAGCTATTATGGTTTTATGGCGGCAGACCAAATTTATAAACCGTATGCTTTTTCAAATAATCCGGTCAACATGGATGGGAACGAACTGGACGCCTTAGCTGAAACGCCTGACTTTAAGGTTGTTCAAGAGTTTAAGTTGCTAGGCCGTGATGTTGAGGCAAAGAGACACTGGGCTTTTATTATAAAAAAACTTTCAAAAGACCAGTTAAAAATAGCCGCTAAATTAGCTCAGCAATGGCAATGGTATCAATTAGCCATCATTACCCTGGTTAAAGCAGATTATTGGGATGATTTAGAAATTCGATTTCCCTTGAACTATTTTCAGCAAGTGCAAGACAATGCTGAATGGCAAGCTCTTAGTCCCGCCATTATATTTGGCTTGATTCGTCAAGAAAGCATGTTGGATGAGCATGCCAAGTCCGCAGTGGGTGCGCTGGGCTTAATGCAACTTATGCCCGAAACAGGCAAGCAAGTGGCACGCAACCTAAATGAGCCCTGGCAATCAGACAATTGGTTATTAAAGCCGGATATCAATATTAAGTACGGCGCTTTTTATTATAAGCAACTACTGGGGCAGTTTGATGGGCATTTTGCTTTGGCAACTGCTGCTTATAATGCGGGGCCAGGAAAGGTGATTAAATGGCTGCCCAGCCAGGGATCTCTTCCTGCAGATATATGGATTGAAACCATACCTTATAAAGAAACCAGAAAGTATGTCATGTCCGTCTTAAGTTATGCTTTAATTTATCAACAAAGAATGCAAAAAGAGACATTAAAAATAACCGGATTATTATTCGATGTGCGTTCGCGTTAAAAATTGAGCTGATTTTTTTTAGTGTCTGTTAGATAATATAGAATTACGATAATAATAATTACTAAGGTATACGAATAGCATGGAAAAACAGCATAGTTTTACGCGCGAAGAACTATTAATGTCTGGTAGGGGTGAGCTTTACGGGCCAAAGAATGCGCAACTGCCTTTACCTAATATGCTGATGATGGATCGAATCACGTATATCTCTGATGAGGGTGGCACTTATGGAAAGGGTGAGATTATCGCAGAGTTGGACATTAATCCTGACTTATGGTTTTTTGCCTGCCATTTTCAAGGTGATCCTGTTATGCCTGGTTGCTTAGGCTTAGATGCTATGTGGCAATTAGTGGGTTTTTATTTATGCTGGATGGGCGGTCCAGGAAAAGGTCGGGCATTGGGTGTGGGTGAAGTTAAATTTACTGGCCAGGTCTTACCTACAGCCAAGAAAGTAATCTACCGAATTAATTTAAAGCGCTTAATTCTGCGTAAACTTGTGATGGGTATCGCTGATGCAACGATGGAAGTTGATGGAAAGGTTATCTATGAAGCAACTGATTTACGGGTCGGTTTATTTACGTCTACAGCAGATTTTTAGAGGCTAGAGCAATGAAAAGAGTCGTGGTAACCGGTTTAGGCATTGTTTCCAGTATAGGTAACAACTCGGAAGAAGTCGTTGAATCACTTAAGCAAGGTCGCTCAGGGATTAGCTTCGCGCAAGTCTACGCAGATTTGGGTTTTCGCAGTCATGTCCATGGCGCTATTAACATCGATTTAGATGAGTTTATCGACCGTAAGGTTAAACGCTTTATGGGTGATGGCGCGGCCTTCAATTATATTGCCATGCAACAGGCCATTACCGATTCAGGTCTGGAAGAGTCAGAAATATCTAATTTTCGAACAGGCCTGGTGATGGGTTCTGGCGGACCTTCAACCTCTAACATTGTTGAAGCTGCCGATATTCTCCGTTCAAAAGGCGTCAAAAAAGTAGGCCCTTATATGGTGCCTAGAACCATGTCTAGCACTAATACTGCCTGTCTTGCGACGCCTTTCAAAATAAAAGGTGTTAATTACTCTATTAGTTCTGCCTGTGCGACCAGTGCTCATTGTATTGGTCATGCCATGGAATTAATCCAAATGGGCAAGCAGGATGTGGTTTTTGCGGGTGGCGGTGAAGAATTGCACTGGACTATGTCGGTATTGTTTGATGCGATGGGGGCATTGTCGTCAAAATATAATGATACCCCTACCACTGCATCAAGAGCCTATGACGCAACCCGTGATGGCTTTGTTATTTCCGGTGGTGGTGGTGTTTTAGTGATTGAAGAACTGGAACACGCTAAAGCACGCGGTGCTAAAATATATGCCGAGTTAGTCGGTTACGGTGCAACTTCTGATGGCTATGATATGGTTCAACCGTCTGGAGAAGGTGCTGTACGCTGTATGCAACAAGCGATGGCCTCAGTCGATGGAAAAATTGATTACATCAATGCGCATGGCACCAGTACCCCGGTCGGAGACACCAAAGAATTAGAAGCGTTGCGCGTGGTGTTTGGAGAAGGAAATGTGCCTTGGGTCAGTTCAACTAAATCATTGACCGGCCATGCTTTAGGTGCGGCCGGTGTTAATGAAGCCATTTATTCGTTGTTGATGCAGCAAGAAAACTTCTTGAGTGCATCAGCGAATATTACGCAGCTTGATCCAGGTGCTGAAGGCATTCCAATTGTGCTTGAGCGTCAGGATGACATCACCTTAAACACCATTATGTCTAATAGCTTTGGGTTTGGTGGAACAAACGCCACATTAATTTTCCAACGTTATAACGGTTAAGATTTTTCTTGTCGGGGTTCATGCGAACAATGAGCCCCGAATTTCCCCCACTTTATCACTCAATATTCTTCTGACCATGTCAGATTCGACACAAAAAACTAGATACTCCTTTAATAAAATACAAAAGCGTTTACGTCACACCGTTGGTGATGCGATTGCGGACTATAACATGATCGAAGAGGGCGATAAGGTCATGGTTTGTTTATCGGGAGGTAAGGATTCTTATACCTTACTGGATATCCTGATGAACTTGCAAAAAACCGCGCCCGTCAATTTTGAATTAGTAGCGGTTAATCTGGATCAAAAGCAACCCGGTTTTCCTGAGCATGTGCTGCCGAATTATCTGGAATCCTTGGGTGTTCCTTATCACATAATCGAAAAAGATACCTACAGTGTTGTCAAGCGTGTTATTCCCGAAGGCAATACCACCTGTGGTTTGTGTTCACGGTTACGTCGAGGGACTTTATACGGTTATGCCGAGGCCAATGGGATTACAAAAATAGCCTTGGGACATCATCGTGATGATATTCTCGAAACCTTTTTTCTGAATATATTCTATGGGGGTAAGCTTAAGGCGATGCCACCCAAATTATTGAGTGATGATAAAAAGAATATAGTGATCAGACCGTTGGCTTATACTCGTGAGAAAGACATAGAGCGCTTTGCTGCGTTTAAAGATTTTCCTATTATTCCTTGTAATCTCTGTGGGTCTCAGGTAAACCTGCAAAGACAAGCCATGAAAATCATGTTAAAGAGTTGGGATAAACAATTTCCCGGACGACTTGAAACCATATTCACCAGCTTGCAGAATGTTGCGCCATCCCAGTTAGCTGATCGGCAATTATTTGATTTTGCAGGCTTGATGCAAGAACTGCCCATGGGGGATGCGCCGTCTTTCTCAGAGGATGCCGGTTTAGATGTATTAGCCTTGTAGTGGTGATACACTTCATTGTATTGCGGACACCCTCCTGATATAAACCTATTAGCCTACCCGAAATGCCTGATTGCCCTTGTTCATTTGTGATGAGCATCCCTTTGGTTTTTGGATAACTTTAAATAATTGCTCGTTTACTCTATGACAACCCTACAATATATTGACACCCCTGCTCAGTTGGCTCAACTGTGTGAACAGATAAAGAAAGAATCCTGGGTAGCGCTGGATACAGAGTTCCTGCGTGAAAAAACCTATTATCCGAAGTTTTGCCTCTTGCAAATTGCAACACCTGAATGGGTGGCCTGTGTTGATCCGATTGCCTTACCGAATCTGGAGATATTATTCGACGTCTTGTATGATCCGGCTATCGTTAAAGTTTTTCATTCGTGTCGACAAGATTTAGAAATCTTCTTTCAGTCGACGGGCAAATTACCTTCGCCCATTTTTGATACCCAAATAGCAGCACCCTTATTAGGTTTTCAGGATAACCCGGGCTATGCCATGTTGGTGTCCAGCTTATTGAGTATTAATCTAAACAAGGCACACACCCGTGCTGATTGGAGCAAGCGCCCCTTGACAGAAGCGGAACTGGAATATGCGGCAGATGATGTGATTTATTTATGTCAGATTTATCAGATTATGGTAAAGAAACTGACTGACTTAGGCAGAATTAATTGGTTAAAACATGATTTTGCTGAATTGACGAACCCAGAATTGTACAAGGTTGATCCTGATAAAGCCTGGTTTAGAATAAAAGGTAAAAATAAACTGACAGGCAAGCAGTTATCGATTATTCAAACCTTAGCGCAATGGCGAGAAAAAACGGCTCAGGCTGAAGATCGGCCCAAGAGCTGGTTACTACGTGATGAGCTGTTATTTGATCTCGCTAAATTACAGCCGGAATCGGTTCAAGAATTGGCTAATGTGCGAGGAATTAATGAACGCTCCGTCAATCGTTATGGCAGAGAATTATGTCAATTAATTACCGCTGCCAAGAATCGTCCGCCTCTGCCATTAAATGAAAAAGATCGTTCTGCCAAAAAGACTCAGCAAGAAGAAGCTATCCTGGATATCTTAACGGCTCTGGTACGAATTCGTGCCGAAGAAAATGCACTGAATCCAAGTATTCTTGCGACACGAAAAGACCTTGAAGAGCTTCTGTTTAATGTGAGCGACGAAGGCCCTTTGCTACATGGTTGGCGTTACACCATGGCGGGTAAAGAATTGGTCGGTTTGTTAAAAGGCGAGTTCTTATTAGGTATTGAATCAGATAAATTGGCTATTGTTGAAAAATAGCCGAGTTACCCTTTGTATAAGGAATATTAATGAGCCAGCTTTTTACGCCTTATCAGATAGGTCAACTTACGTTACCCAACCGTATCGTTATTGCACCCATGTGTCAGTACTCAGCCATTAATGGTGAAGCCACTGATTGGCATCTGCTGCACTTAGGGAATTTAGCGATTTCGGGTGCAGGTTTACTGATTATCGAAGCCACTGCAGTGGAGCCAGAAGGAAGAATTTCACCAGCTGATTTAGGGCTTTGGTCTGACGCTACGGAAGCGGCTTTAGATAAGGTGTTGAAGGTTGTTCGCCGTTATTCAGACATACCGATTGCTATTCAATTGGGTCATGCGGGTCGTAAAGCATCAACGGCTGTGCCTTGGGAGGGTGGGCAGTTAGTTTCGCCTGAACACGGCGGGTGGCCAGTTGTTGCATCCTCTGCACTGCCTTATTTGCCAGAAGATCCAGTGCCCATTGAACTTGATCAAGCGGGATTGCAACGCATACTAGCCGGCTTTGTTTCTGCTGCCCAACGTACGTATCGTTTGGGAATTGATGCGATTGAAATTCATGCCGCGCACGGTTATCTGTTACATGAGTTTTTATCGCCGCTTTCAAATAGCCGATCTGATAGTTATGGTGGTTCCCTGGAAAATCGTATGCGATTTCCTTTGGCAGTGTTTGATGCGATGCGGGCGGCAGTACCTGCTGAAATGCCCATTGGTATACGGATTTCTGCAACCGATTGGGTTGATGGTGGTTGGGATTTGGAACAGAGTATCGTATTTGCAAAAGCCTTAAAAGAGCGAGGCTGTTCGTTTATACATGTTTCCAGTGGAGGGCTTTCATCTCAGCAAAAAATTCCTTTGGGCCCGCAGTATCAAGTTCCCTTCGCTGAGGCTATTCGCTCAGAAACAGGTTTACCCACGATTACGGTTGGCTTGATTACGGAACCAGAAGCAGCGGAAGACATTATCGTTAAAGGTCAAGCCGATATGATTGGGCTCGCGAGGGGCATACTTTATGATCCTCGCTGGCCTTGGCATGCAGCGGCTAAATTAGGTGCTCAAGTTGTAGCGCCTCCACAATACTTGCGTTGTCAGCCACGGGAATTAAAATTGCTATTCGGAGATGTGGCGTTTCGCCAGCGCTAATGGGGTTATCAGGTTTCGTCTTTACCCACCCAGCGTTTTATAGCGGGTGGCTGGTAATGGCTGTAGCGGTTAAGGAGAGTCTCTGGATCTGATTCTATCATCAGTAGGTCATGTGTTTCCTGTTTTACAAATTGCTCCGCTAGAACATGATCCAAGAATCCGATTAATAAGTTGTAATAGCCATCAACGTTCAGTAAGCCACAGGGTTTATGATGAAACCCTAGTTGTGCCCAGGTCCAGATTTCAAATAACTCTTCAAGCGTACCGATACCGCCAGGCAGAGCGATGAAGCCATCTGATAGTTCAGCCATCAACATCTTTCTATCATGCATGGATTCAGTCACATGCAATTCGGTCAAGTTTTTGTGTGCCACTTCCTTGGTTGCCAACGCTTTGGGGATAACACCAATCACTTCACCGCCTAGCTGTAAGACCTGATCGGCGACATTGCCCATGAGGCCAATACCAGCACCCCCGTAGACCAGTTTAATGTTACGACTGACCATTGATTTTGCCAGTTCGCGCCCCACTGAACTGTAAGATTCAAGTCTCCCAGGACTAGAGCCACAATAAACACATAGACTTTTGATTGAACTCATCTCCTTCGACGGATTATTTTTTATATTCGATGGTTAGGTTTTAATTGATATCTTAGGGATACGCGATTAGATCATGCCTTAAAGTTAAGGTTCAATCAAGCTTGAAAAGTGATCCGTACACAAATACGGATCACTGTAGGGATAGCAACAGGTTAGCGGCTAACGTAACATTATCGAAGTAGTTGCAAGTCAGAAAGGTGTACTACATCTATTCATGTTCTTCTTCGATATCTTGAGCATCCAGGCAATAGAATCCAGATAGGTCAGAGTTTGCAACAAAAATGTTATGCAAGTTTCTAGCGGTTGCAACATTTGATCCTCCGTTATAAATCTTAACCCCTCGAACAGCCGGATCTCTATGGTCTTCAATAATCTCATCTGCTACCGCTAATCCTAGGCTTTGGCCTTGATAATCGTCGTTTCCGAAATGTACGCCAAGATAAATACGGCTACGACCATTCTCTAGCTGAAGTTGAGTAAAGGTTGAAACATTACGAGAAGTACCGTCCTGGTTATTAATAGGTGATTGCAATTTACCTGTACCGTTGTTAGTACTCCATAGCCAAGGAAATGAGGTCAAGGTTTGAGGATGATTTGATCTGACGATGCTATCGGACTGGAAGAAGGCTCTGAGAATTTCAACACCTGCGGATACAGTTGTGCTATGTCCACCTGTATTAGATGGATGCGAAGGTGTTGTACCCAGTGGTTTCCAGTTATAAGTAGTTGCAGCGCCTAATGCATCAGCATTTAATGCGGTGATAGGACGCCAGAAAGTAAGGTCGTATTTTGATTGGAATGCGGCAATACGGGCATCTGCTAAGGCATTATCCAGAGCGGCAAATAATTTAGCATTTTGTATCAATGTAAAATGACGATCTTTAGAAGCAATTCGAGCGACTTCATTAGTGAATAACTCTGCATCAGACTTATAGAAAAGAGCTTGTAATAATTGATCCTCTGTACGACTACCAGGGTTAGCAAAATCTTGTCCGTGATTCTTTACAAAGTCTAGTTCAGCTTTATATTCCTCACTACCCACTTTTAAGCCATGAGGGACTGCAGCGACTAATTCTTGCTTTTCACGAGTCGTTAAGCTGAACGGTGTTACTGTTTTCCAGTTGAAGTCAATTCCCGCTGCAGGAACAATTGTTCCGGAAATATCAAAGCCGGTCGGAGCTCCTGTATTAAGGTCAACAATGCCGGCGCCACCATTGCTCGGTCTCCATAAGCCAATGCCAGGGTTTCCAGCCGCGGTCGGTGAGCCAGTGCCAGAAATATTACTGGTCGGTATGTAACCCGTTCTAATGGCAGTATTATCGCTGGCTCTTGCGGCTAGAGCTGCAGCCGCTGCCGCTTGTCCAGCAATGATGCCAGGATCGGTAGCTGGATTAACATTTAAAGCAGCCAAGTCTGAGCTTAATTGATTATCTAGCCAGGTACGGGTGTTTGCATTGGTTTGCAATGCATGTAATACGTCATGCGCTGCTAGTGCCGCAGCAGCAGAGGCCGAATTGGGTGTTACTGTTCCAGAAACTACGCCGGTGTAATAATAGCTTTTTTCGCTAAAGGGTTGGATTGCATTAATGGCATCAAAAACCGCTCTGGCTTCGATAGCAGCAATACGTGTGGAAACATTAGAGTTAAGTGCAGCGGCGGCATTGCCCGTAGTTTTCGAAGTTGCACCTTTTGTTGCGAGTGCCGTGTAAAAATTCCAATCAGTTACCGTATCGGCATAGCAGTGAGATGCAGCCAAGGAAGTTATTAAAGCAAGTGTCATTCTAGTCGGATTAAAAATTTTACTGAGTTTTGATTTGTTCATTAATAAGATAACCTTAATATATAAAAAATAACTACAATCAATTTAGGCGTCCTATACGGCGACTATGCTGTTGTCCTAATATCAAAAAGCCAATGGAAGTGGCTTAGTCCTATCCATTAGCATTATTAATGCCAATTTAATAACTTATTGTTTTCAAGTTGTTATGTTTTATTTTTGGAATGGAGTTGTTGATAATTAAGCAGGTGGTGTTGATGGGCTGTTTAATGGGAATCAGCTCTTCATGGCGTTAGTTTGTTTTAAGCACCATCGCAATGAAAATGGTATGATCAAATCTAGTATTCAGAATCGAGTATTGGCAACTTTATGAACGATGTTCTACTAAACAAATCTCTTGAAATTGCTTGTCACTGTAGTGGCACAACTAAAGAGAAAATCAAGGAACTGGTTGAAAACCAACTGACTGATCTTGATGGTATTTCAAGAAAAACCGGGGTATGTTCAGGCTGTGGGGGCTGTGAGGTTTTGGTATTAGAATTGATAGCTGAGTATAGCAGCTTGAATGATTGTGAAATTGAATAACACTCATGAGAAAATGTTTTGAAAAATCTACCTTTGTTCCATTTATGTGGTGGTTTAATCACCTTATTCCTAATGAATGCCTGCGCAGTAGCCCAAACTACGCCATCACCGCCTATGACCGGTAGCGACCGAGATATACATGGCTGTATTGGTTCAGCCGGTTATAGTTGGTGTGAACGAGAAAATCATTGTGAACGCCCTTGGGAGTTGGCTAAAGACAAAGGCTTTGCAAACACTGAATCAGCCTTTAATCGTTATTGTCGTGTTATCCAATAAAGGTTAACAATCTTGCCGTCTTCTAACGGACAGCGAGATCGTTAATGAAAAAACAAGTAACTTAACCGCCTACAGACACACTAATCACATCACTCCACTGTCCAACCTGTTCATCATGCAGGCGATAAATTGCCTTGTATTTCCACATGGCCGTATTACCTGGAAGTGGTAAGGTGGAATCGTCATTCGTATTGGGTTCTGTATTAATGGTGAGCATGACAAAATTGGCGTTATCACTTCGGTCTACCCAAATTTCAATTGCACTGGCACTGCCTTTAGTCCACGCGATAATTGGATGCCCGGCTTTATTTTGCAGACTTAACTGAGGTTTCCAGGTGCTAGGGTCAACGTTGACGCTGGTTCCTATCAACCATAAATCCTGACCAATGGCCGGTGTATAGTTTTTATTTGTTTTAATCTGCGCGACTAATGCGGAAAGTCTTGGAATGATTCCGAACTGCACGGCATCGGGTCTGGTCACAACAAAGGTGATTGCCATGGGCCATAGGGGCAGAATGTTGGTCGAAATATCATCACGCAGTTGATTTTTATACACGGTCCAATGATGCGCATAAGCTTGCATGTCATTCATGGTTTGACAGGTATAGCGAAAACTTTTGGCATCTGCTGAAACGGATGCACAGGTTTCGTCACTGAGCGTGAGCAGGTCTTTATAGCGGGGTAAATTGCTGGCTAAATGATCGAGTAAGTCAGCTTTGCCACCATCGCTGGTGGGCATAAAATAAGAGGTAGTCATGATTAATATCCTAAGAGTATTTTTGAGCTTTAAATAAAACGCGCAGTCTCTAAAAGACGAACTGCAGGGGCTTGCCCATGTTTCTAAGGCCTAACGGTGCATCCTGCCAATCATAAGAAAAAGCTTTTTAAGCTAATAATATAACGCAAATATCTTGCGAGTTGTCTGATGGGGCTAATAAGTTGACTCGCTTAGTCTGAAGGGTTTCAGGCTATTCCAAAAACTCGCCATTGTTACTAGGGTGATGACTAGAACGTCTTGCCAAGTGTCATTGCCTCCTAGTGTAGTCTCTTAAACAATAAACACAACATATTTAAGTTATTTCTGATGTGTCGGAAGACATGACAGACGCCTAAGCTGTATTTTGAGGCTTGTAGCCAGGTAGTTGAGGCGCCTAAAAAGGGCTGTAAAAAATTATTTAGAAGGGCTAGGCATCAATGTAAAGTGGAATCCAGTGTGCCAGCTCTCTATACAAAACGTCTGGTTCGATTGGTTTGGCTAAGAAACTATTCATTCCGGCTTCGATACAGCGCTGCTTATCATCCTCGAAGGCGTTGGCAGTCATGGCAATGATCGGTATGGACTGACCATAGTCAAGTTGTCTGATAAGGCGTGTTGCCTCCAAACCATCCATCACCGGCATCTGTATGTCCATCAGAATCAGGTCATATGGGTTAGCTTTAACCATCGAAACGGCTTCGCCACCGTGATGAGCTATGTCCACTGACATCTGTTTAGCTTCCAGTAACATGCACGCTATTTCCTGGTTGATTTCATTGTCTTCCACCAGCAAAATTCGAGCGCCTCTATTGATTTGCGCTTCAGGTATATTGGGGTTGGGGGCTACTGCCAGTTGAAGTTCTTTGCCGCGCTTCAAACAAGCAGTAAACCAGAAGGTGCTGCCTTGGCCGGGGCTACTGACAACACCGGTATCGCCTCCCATCAGATGGGCCAGATGGCGGTTGATGGTCAGACCCAGGCCGGTGCCGCCATATTGGCGTGTAGTCGAGGCTTCAGCCTGCATAAAAGGTTGGAACAGTGTGGCTTGTTGCTCTTCACTAATACCAATACCGGTATCCTGAACTTCAATTTTTAGCGTGACGAGGTCCTCTTGCTCTTCTTCCACGAAGCCTCGCAAGGTAATGTGGCCTTGTTCAGTAAATTTGACTGCATTGCTGAGATAATTGATCAGAATTTGAGTGATGCATAAGGGATCTCCGATTAGGATTGAATCAATTAGCCGAGAATCGATATCGTAGACAAGTTCCAGTTTCTTTGAGTCAAGCTGTTCAGTTATTAAGCTCCTGACTTTATTGAGTGTATCATTGATGCTAAACGGCATTAGCTCCAGTTCTAAACGTTTGGCCTCAATTTTTGACAGACTTAGAACATCATTGATAATACTCAGTAAATGCTTGGCAGCGTGGCTGATCTTGTCAAGATAGTCTACCTGTTTTGGGTCTTTTAGTTCAGACCTTAGAAAATAGGTGAAACCAATAATGGCATTCATTGGCGTACGTATTTCATGGCTGATGTTGGATAGGAAATCGCTTTTAGCTCTATTGGCTGCTTCAGCAGCTTCCTTGGCTGCCTGTAGTTCTGAGGTTTTCTCATCGACTAATTTTTCCAGGTGGAAACGATAGCCCGTTAATTCTTTTTCCGTCTGTATACGTTCAGTTATGTCATGACAGTACCCGATATAGCCAAGAAACTGACCTTGGTCATCATATCGGGGATTCCCTTCATCCTGGATCCAGCGATAATCACCCTCGGCGTGGCGCATCCGGTTTATCATGCTAAAGGGCTGGCGCTGCTCAAAAGCGGTTAGATAGGTCTGCATACAGCGATCAATATCATCGGGATGCACGCCTTCTGCCCAACTATGTCCAAGCTCCTGTTCAAACGTACGTCCAGTAAAACGCAGCCAGGGTTCGTTGATGTAGTCGCATAACGAGTCTAGATTTGTTGTCCAAATTAAAGCGGTCCCACCGTTAATCAAGGTTCGAGAAAAGTGCTCGTTTTCACATCTCATCCTGTTGTCCAGATTGATAGACCTCAACATTTGCCAAAACAGGAAAATCAATAATAAGCCAATGGCGATAAACAGGAATCGTATGTTCCTTGTCTTATTTTCAAGGGTATTAACTTCATTCAGTGTGCGTTGGTTTAATAATGTATTGAATTCACTGATAGGCCGCATAATGTTTCTTTTAGCCTGGGTGTAAGGTTCATCAAAAAGCATCTGGATCGCTTGGGTACGACGGTCTATTTTTGTAGGCATCGTTGATTCTACCAGTGACATCGCAGCATTTTCCCTTTCTGTTAGTTCATCTGATGCGCTTTTGGCTTTCTCAAGCTTGGCAAATTCTTCTGGAGAAAATCCGGATTGATGCATCAACTCCAATAAGGGAATTTTCTGGGCGCTGGGACGAGGTATTTGATCATCCGTTAGCACCAGATCCCAGTAGACATTGTCATAATCGACCGGACGCAGTTTCGTGCCATTACGAATATCAAGAATTTCCTGATTTATGATGTTTACCTTAGAGATTCAAATAGCGTTTGCTGTCTAATTGGGTTTGTCAGGGGGGGCTTTTATGCAAGCACAGGGAATAACGCTGTCAAACCTTATAGAAATGAATTCTACCTCAATAGCCGCTAATAGCAACCCCATAAATACGGCGCAGGCACAGACTACTGCGATGCGTTTTTTGTCTTCATTGGACCCATAGCCAATAGGATTGGCCACAGAAACCAGGCCAGCCAATAGTTGTAACTATTCGTTAGATGAACATACTGTTATCTTCTGGAGTCTTACATTCTTTTTTGTAACAGAGTGTAACAAAATCAAGATTTGTTATGCTCTGTTACAAATATAAGTTGATATTTTTACTGGGTTTCTTATTATATGCTTAACTTGATCTAAGATTTATTGACTTAAAGTGGATGAGAGTCGTATCTGTAATTAGGCTACAAAATTTAAATAGTGAACGGGATCAAATCTCATAACTTTAAGGGTAGAAAAATGATTAATCTAAGAGATGAATTAACTTTAGGTCATCTGTCTTTGACAAACAGGGTTTTGTTTTCTGGGTTCTTGTTCGTTATAGGCATAGGCCTACTCATGTCAGGACTTCAAATCCTGCTGACCCATGGAATGGCTGACGGAGAACCCGGCCTATCGAAAAAGGATATTGTTTATAGCTTTTATGGAAATCGCTCGGGTTCTAAACTAGAAACAGCGCTTAATGGAAAGATGAAAAGCAAAGCTCCTCAAGAAGTTAATGATATGCTGATTCGATGGGCGCATGACGGTGCACCCAAGGCGGAATGGGATAATAAAATTGGTGCTGCTGTTGAAAAGCAT
>CAIOMN010000153.1 GCA_903859415.1 uncultured Methylococcaceae bacterium | reverse complement strand
TGCTTGTTCAAGTCAAAACCTGCCTCCCGTTAAACCGGTAGCTGAAGTCAATTTAAATGAATTTATGTGCGACTAGTATGTGATCGCGTGCATTCCCACGTTTATAGAAACCGGGGCATACAATGCCATTGAATCTTACCAGCTCGAAAAAGACGGCAGTATCAACACGACTTTCGTTTTTAATGAAGGCGGATTTAATGGGCCTAAAAAGCGGTATAACCCGCATGGGTTTGTAGTTGAAAAGACGGGCAACGCAGTCTGGGGTATGCAATTTATCTGGCCGTTTAAATCTGAATATATCATTGCGTATCTTGATAAAGATTACACCAGTACCATCATTGTAAGAAATGCCAGAGACTATGTCTGGATCATGGCGCGTACACCTGTCATTACTGACAGCCACTACCAGGAACTAACAACAGCCGTTGCAAATCTTGGCTATGACGTGAGTAAATTGCGGAAAGTGCCACAATAAACATCAAGCGCTTTACCTCTATTCTTACAAAGGCAATCGCTCTCTTGTGCTGGTCAATACCATCGTTTCTATTGAAGCCTTCAGTTTCTCAAAGATGAGTAATTTGATCGTAAGCTTTGCCAATATCATGTGGATACATAATTTTTCTTGTGGCCTAAATTGTAGATATTCAAGCTGATGGGGTGACAAAGCCAGTTCGTCCACCAAAGAGAAGTATGTGCCACTTTGCGACGTTCAAGTATTTCTGCGTATGACGGCTGTAAAACAGAAAGCTGTCGTTTAACGTTACGGTAAGGGGCGCGCCGCTAACGAAAGCCAAACGAAGCCACTTACCTTTGATTTAAATTTGATCTTCAAAACCGCCAACGGGCGGCGCGTCACTTTGACTGACTTGTTGGGCTTGAGAACACGCACTTTGCCCAAACAATAGCAAAACCCACATAACCTTTTATTTTAGTGACGCTTTTAATTGGTCTAAATCTTTTGTCATTTGTATGCCGCCGATTTTATCTGTAAAAGGTTTGAATCTGTCAATAATATCAACAATAACAATAACAATACCGAGAGTTCCTTTTAACTGTTCCTTGTCGATTCTGTTGCTTACAATTGAAAATCTTACCTGTTCGAAATAATTAAAAACCAATATAACTGATTGCTTTAAATCTTCGTTAGATTCAATATCTTTAATTAGGTCTTCATCACTTATCTTTGATCGATTTGCTTTTACATCCCTTGTGAACTTCCTTGCCTCGAACAAATGTGAATTGTCCCATTTTTCTATTAAACGAAAAGTATTTTCAATTTTATCGGATATTCTTGCTTCGAGAGAGTTTGTGGCATTTATATATGTTGGAAGAATAACTCCCAAAGCACCAAGGCATAAAAACACAGTTTTTGTGACTTCAATAAAAACCGAACTAGAGGTCGGAGGGGGAGTTTGATAAGCAGCATACCCTAGAGCTATTGTTCCCAGTAAGTAAAGCAAAATTATTGCTACGAATATTTCCCATCTGTATTTAATAAACTTCATTTGGTTCTCAGTGTTGAAGGATAAATTGCAAACTATAAAAACTTATTGCCCAGCGCCCACGATCAGCGCCCCGCGCCACCCCACGAAACCCGAAAACACCAAGTCGCTTCGTGGCGCGGGTGCGCTGGATCGGATCGTTAGGCATAGATTTGTGGAAGATTCTACCGGGCTACTTGGCTTTCAAGATTCGATCCCTGCTATTTTATATATCAAAGCCAAAACGAGCATTAGAAAACCTACACTAATAACAGATGCGACAAAAGCCAGCATTACAATTCCTAGTGAAAGCCATCCCCAACCAGAAGTTACTGCTATCCAAAGAATGCTTCCGCATCCTATAGCGATTCCTATCGCTACGATTTCTGCGCCTACAACCGGCCCCATCAACATTACAATCGACATTCCTCCCGATGCTAGCATTATTTTTTCGTTAGGAGTCATTTCCTTTGGAAAAAGGATAAAAGCAAGCAACGCTCCCAATACAATAAAAGTCTGAGCTATATTTGGATTAGCCATAACTGTCTTCATTATTCTGACCCAAATATCCACAGCGTAATGGTTCCCACGCCGGAGTATATAATTTTTTTCCCGGAATAGTCTCTGACTGCCAGCCAAATTTCTTTATATTCTGTTCTGCTTGCTTTAAGTTAATGGATGAGGAGATAGGAAAAAACACTGGAATAACACTGCATCGTTGGAAAGGTTGAACTCTGATGAAGGTCATGCCCAGGCCTGGTATTCTACAAATACCTAGGGCTTGATTATAGAAAAACCTAGTGGCAACACAGGGCAGAACTTTAGCTTCAAGTGCAGTTATCGGGCGATCTAAAATGGCTACTACAGAACCTAAAAAAAACGCGAGCAACTCGTTCCAGTATTGAAATGCAAATTTTTCAGCAATGCCTTTTAAATTTTGAACATGCTCCGAAGCATTAGGGCCAAATCCATCGGCGTATACATCTACGACATGCCCATATGACACGGGATCAGACCAAATTGATATATTCATAAATTCTTTTGCTGTTGGCGGATACAAACCAACAGAGCTTGGTGAAATGTCATTATGATTAGTAAAAAAACGTTCAAATAATTTCATTATGCCCACCGTTCAGGTTTTACGTTGTGTTCATGAGCGATTTTAGGGGATGGCTTTAAGAACCGCGCCGCCTAACGCAGAGGTCACCGGCCAGCCACTGTGGGCGGCGTGTTGATCTGGCATGTGTGTGTTCTAGTCATAGTTTGCCTCCCCTGAAAGAGCCGAGCTGTGGATGGTTCGCGTGTACCGATTTGTTGGGCTTCTGCTGCTATCGTCTGAGATCTAATTTAATACCGAAACCGAGCAACCCCACCCCAACTAGGCGCATCGCCCAAACGCGAGCATGCTGAAAGCGTGAAAGCCTAAGTGCGACCGCATTGCCAACGAGCACTAGACCGCTCTGATACAAGAGACTTATCACGCTCACATGAAGCATCATTGCGACTAGCGTGTGCGGCGGCGAGTTAGCAGCAAGAAACAATGGAAAAAACGCCATAAAAAACATAATGGCTTTCGGGTTTGTCATACACACGGCAAAGGCTTGCTGAAAACATGTCCAATGATTCTGTGCCAGCACCGCATTAGTGCTTTCGTCAGCCTTCACTGAGAGGAACAGTTTCACGCCTAACCAACACAGATATACTATGCCTACCCATTGCAATGAGGACAATATGACTGGGCGTGCGGCTAGCACAGTCGCCAGGCCGAGCACCGCTGCTAGCATAAAAACAAAATCACCTACGAGTGTACCGAAGACCGCACCCATGCCGGAACGAAGTCCATGTCGTGCTGTAGCGTTGACGATAAATAACGTCCCGGGGCCAGGAATAATCTGGAAAGCGAAAATCGCCAAAACAAAGCTAGTATAGTCGTGGATTCCAAACATATGGTTCTTCTATGCCCAACGCCCACGATCAGCGCGCCACTCCACGAAACATGAAAACACCAAGGCGCTTCGTGGCGCGGGTGCGCTGGATCGAGTTGTTAGGCCAGTATGTTAATCGGAAATGCTGGGCAACGATAACTCCGTTGCCTACTGTCTCTCTTGTCATAATTGAAAAATCCAGTATTTGACTTTCATTGGCGGAGTAGATGTATTTTGTACTGTTGCCGTTACCAAGTTCATTAGTTCGCTTCTTTTCTCAAAAGTCGTACTAGATACATCAATTAATTCATCTAACACTGCCGGGGTGTTCCACATTGCAACACGATCACTCATGGTCATAGCAAAATTCATTTCATCCATTTTAAGAATTGAAAATCCAGACCCAGTAAACGCTTCTTCAATAATTCGTGGTTCTAATACCACCTTCTGTTTTGGTCTATAAGTAAGCGTTGGGTCATTGTTAGCGAAATTTCGAATAGCGACTCGTAGCGGATCATCACTGATCTTGTATTCGTCTCCGCTAATGTGTACTGCTGTGTTGTGAACTGCAACAGCTACACGCCCGTTAGGCTTTAAGATAGACGAACACCACTTGCTTAACTTTGCTAGGGATTTCAGACTGTCGCCAACAGAGGGAAAAGAAAGATGAATGAAAGCAATATCATACGGAGGAGAAATGTCAATTTGAATTCCCTCTTCTCTGGGAGGAACGAATTGAAGGGAAAACCCCACAGTAGTTGGCAACGATGATTTTGCAGATAGCAGCATTTGAGGAGATGTGTCCAACACTGTCAAGCGACCTCTGGGGATATACTCATGGAGTATTTTTGATGTCGTGCCATCTCCGCAAGCGACATCTATGGCGTTTTCTTCTCCCGTCAGACTTGCCAGTGCGCATAAATGGCGCATGCTATTCTGGTGCGCTAGACAAATTGATGAAAAGTTTTTCCATTCGTTCGCGCTTATGTCCCATATCGAGGGGATAAAAAGACCAAGATCAACTGCCTTTTGTCTTATGAATTGGTATCCCGAAATATAATTTCGTGCAAATTCCTCTAAGCACTTGTCATTTCTGCTGTCAGGCGTTATTCGAAAGGTTAAAGAGTCTTTAGCGTCTGGATTTGGAGTGGGAAGGTAATTTACAACATAAAGAATTGAATTGCTGTTTTCTCCTATGATGCAACCCCCGTAAGTCGAGTGGTGCGTTGTTTGCCAAAAATGCAAATTAGTGATTTTTTGTGTTCCCCACCTTGGGTCAGTAATAAGTTCTGCTATCTCTTGTCTAGTACGACTAACATTTGAAACGAATCTTTCTCTTTCCCATAATTTTCCGTCATCGCTAGATGCATAGTAAATATCCACACAAACTAACTTTTTACCATCTTCAAAGCGTGTTATCAAATTCTTCAAGTACGTTGAAAGATGACGGTGCGATATTCCAATAAAAGCAACTTTATCGTGAAGACAAATATCGGTTATCATGGCATTATCGGAACTAGTTCTAGTGCCAAAAACCTCTAGCGGACAGATGACAGAACCCCTTCCGACCTGCTTATTCGTATTCTTTCGAATAAATTGCTTTAACTCTGGTGCAAACGAAGTTATTAGGGCACCAAGCACGACACCAATTAATCCAATCATGGCAGATATTATTGTTTCCATGCTAAAAATCCATTATTCATGTGCAGATACTCAAGTTTATTGCTGTCAAAGCCTAACGTAATATATACGACATCTTTTGTCTTATAATCCAGCCCATCTGTCGTATAACTCCAGTTTTTAATTTTAAGTAATTGATTTAAAATCTGTCCATGATTTCAACACCTCATGTGGTGTTGATAAGTACGACATTCCG
>CAIOMN010000152.1 GCA_903859415.1 uncultured Methylococcaceae bacterium | reverse complement strand
GGGATTATCAAAATTCCAAGGGGCGCAACCATCATAGATTTTGCCTACGCAGTCCATACCGACATTGGCAATGCCTGTGTTTCTGCGCGTATTGACAAACAATTGGTACCCTTGCAAACCAAACTGGAAAACGGCATGACCGTTGAAATTATTACAGCCTCTTGGGCAAGACCTAATGCACTCTGGCTAAATTACGTAACGACTGTCAAAGCTCGCTCCAGTATCCGTAACCATCTAAAGAACTTTAAGCAACAAGAAGCCATTAGCTTAGGCCAAAGACTCTTGGAAAAAGAATTACACACACTTAATATCCATCTGGATAATATTGAAGAATCTCGCATCCAGGCGTTGCTGAAAGTGATGGGACTTCAATCTATGAATGAATTGCTTGAGGATATTGGCTTAGGCAACAAAATGCCTTTCTTAGTCGCAAAACGACTCACTCAAGTTGATATTAATGCCAATATTAAGCTGGATGACAATCATACCACCCAACATTCACCTTTGATTATCAAAGGCACTGAGGGTATGGTAATTACTTTGGCTAAATGTTGCAGACCTATTCCAGGCGACTTAATCATTGGCTACTTCAATCCAGGTAAAGGTATTGTGGTCCATCATCATGAATGCCGTAACCGCTCCGTAATCAGTAAGCACCACACCAATTGGTTAGATGTTGAGTGGTGTAAAGATGTAACTGGTGACTTCCCTACAGAACTTCGTATAGAAATACTGAATCAGCGTGGCTCTCTCGCTACCATTGCCGCGACTATTTCAGAATGTGGCTCTAATATTGAAAACGTCAATGTGGTTGATCAAGATGATCGCGTCTGTATCGATTTAATTACCCTTACCTCTAAAGACCGCAATCATTTGGCCAAAATCATCCGACGATTGAAAGAATTGTCCATTGTTTTAAAAATTACCCGTGTTAAAGGTTAACGCCTTGCCTGAAAGCGCACTCGTTATAATTTTTTAACTAAATATAACTAATTAGCTTGTGTAATCTTAGCTTTTCGAAGATAATATCCATCTTTTAGCCAGTATGGCTAAAGCGTAATGGTGATCGTCTTGGTCCTCTCGCAACGATACGCTGTAAACCCCGCCAGGTCCGGAAGGAAGCAACGGTAGCAGCAGATTCGTGTGCCGGGATGTGGCTGATTCGATTACCGCCCAACTCCTCTTTTATTTTTCGAGCCTGCAATGAATTATCAGGTTCTCGCCAGAAAATGGCGTCCTCACAATTTCACCGAAGTCGTTGGACAAGATCATGTCGTCAAGTCCTTGATTAACGCTTTGCAACATAATAGACTCCATCATGCCTATCTATTTACAGGTACGCGAGGCGTAGGCAAAACAACCATTGCCAGAATCCTGGCCAAAGCTATCAATTGTGAAAATCTCCAAGACTTCAATCCCTGTGGAAAATGCACTGTTTGCAGAGACATTGATGAAGGGCGATTCCTGGATTTAATCGAAGTCGATGCCGCATCCCGCACCAAGGTTGAAGATACTCGGGACTTGCTTGATAATGCCCAATACGCTCCCAACCAAGGCCGTTATAAAGTCTATATCATCGATGAAGTGCACATGCTTTCAGGACATAGTTTTAATGCCTTATTAAAAACACTTGAAGAACCCCCGGAACATGTAAAATTTCTCTTGGCAACCACTGATCCCCATAAGATCCCGGTTACTGTGCTATCGCGCTGCCTGCAATTTAATTTAAAACGATTATTGCCTACTCAGATCTTTTCGCAAATGGAATTTATATTGCAACAAGAACAGATTGAGTTTGAAGCCCCTGCCCTAAAGCTATTATCTCACGCTGCTGATGGCAGTATGCGTGATGGCTTAAGCCTGCTTGATCAAGCCATTGTTTTTGGTAATGGCAGCGTCCCGACTGAAGAAGTCAGAATGATGCTAGGCACCGTTGCCCTGCAACCCATTGATGATATTTTAATGGCTTTAACTCAGAATAATGCCCCCGCCATTCTCGATAAAATTGATGAAATAGCCAATTTAACGCCTAACTTTAACGACGTTTTACATCAAATTCTACAAACACTGCATCGCATTGCCTTGTTTCAACTAGTACCCACTGCAATTGACGATAGCTTTGATAGTGAAATGATTATTAGCTTATCATCACAAATGACACCCGAAGATGTGCAGCTTTTTTATCAAATTGGCTTAGTTGGGCAAAAGGATCTGGATTTAGCACCTGACCCTCGCAGCGGCTTTGAAATGGTTATGCTACGCATGCTAACATTTAAACCAGCAAGCATTAAGTCTGGCCCCTCAAAACCCGTTAAAATTCAATCTCTGACTAACAAACTCATCGAAAGTCCGACTGTACAACAGGCACAACCTGATATAACTTTAAAGCCTAGCCCTCTACGACCGATTAACAGCAATCCTGATTGGCTTGAAATGATCATGGCGATGAAACTAACGGGACTGACTAAAGAATTTGCCAGTCACTGTGTCCTTACCAGTATTGATGACAAAACCTGCACACTTACCATAGATCCTAATTACATTAGGAGCAGCAGAGCCGAAGAATCTTTACAATCAGCCTTACAAAAATTTCATGGCTGCTCCCTTAAACTTAATATAGTGGCTAAAAAAACCACGGCTGATACGCCCGCCATACAATTATCGAAAGAACGTGAAAATCTGCAACAGAATGCTATTGATACCATTAATTCAGATCCTAACATTCTAGCGTTAAAAGATCATTTCGATGCACGGATTTTACCTGGCACTATTGAACCAATAATCACTAAAGAGGAATAAAAAATGAAAAATGCTTTAGGCAACATGTTGCAGCAAGCTCAAAAAATGCAAGAAGACTTAAAAAATGCGCAGGATGAACTTGCTTTAATGCAAGTACAGGGTGAATCCGGCGGTGGCTTAGTCACCATTATCATGACAGGCAAACGTGAAGCCAGAAAAGTAACTATCGATGACTCATTACTGGGTGAAGATAAAGATATGCTTGAAGATTTAGTGGCTGCCGCTATTAATGATGCCGTTAATAAAGTCGGAAAAATGAAAAAAGAAAAAATGTCTGACATAACAGCAGGAATCCCATTGCCTCCCGGTTTTAAACTGCCTTTCTAATATGCAAAAAAAAGGCTTGCTTGGACAATTGATACAAAACTTTTGCTGCCTACCAGGCATAGGCCCTAAGTCTGCTCAACGCATTACATTTTATATGCTGCAACGGGATCGGAATGGCGCAAAATTATTAGCTGAAACACTGCTAAAAGCACTTGATCAAATTGGCCATTGTGAACAATGTAGAACGCTCACTGATCAAACGCTTTGTGAGATCTGTACTGATAACTCAAGAAACGCTAAGATACTCTGTATTGTCGAAAGTCCTGCAGACGCCTGGATTATAGATCAGGCAACAGCATTCAAAGGCACCTATTTTATATTACATGGGCGATTATCGCCGCTTGATGGTCTCGGTCCTAATGAGCTTGGACTCAACTTATTAGAACAACGACTCGCATCCGGTAGTATAGAAGAACTTATTCTAGCAACAAATTCTACAGTAGAAGGCGAGGCAACCGCTTATTTCATCAGTGAAATAGCTAAAAAGCACCATGTCCAGGCTAGCCGATTAGCGCATGGCGTTCCCATGGGAGGTGAGCTTGAGTTTATAGATAGCAGCACCTTATCCCATGCATTTAAAGGTCGTAAAATAATTTAAAGGTAATAAAATGACTGATTGTTTGTTTTGTAAAATGGTTTCAGGCGCTATTAAACCCGATGTTGTTTTTGAAGATAATGACGTTTTAGCGTTTAGAGATATTAACCCACAAGCCCCTGTACATATTTTAGTTATCCCTAAGGACCACATAGCTACCTTAAATGAATTAACTGACACACAACTGGCTGGCAAATTATTACAGACTGCTGTTGAACTAGCCAAAAAAGAAGGATTATCAGAAGCGGGTTACAGAACGGTGTTTAATTGTAATAAGCAAGGTGGGCAAGAAGTTTATCACCTGCATTTACATTTGCTAGGTGGTCGCCAAATGACTTGGCCGCCGGGTTAAACCTTGGATATAAGCAAAGAAAGCTGGTCGTTTAAAAACTCAGGAACCCGCTGTTCTATCCAATAAACAGGTTTAAAAAGCTTACCTCCTGCAATAAATCCAACATGTCCTCCCCCTTGGGTAACTTCAAGCTTAACTGATGATGATAACTCTTCCAAGGTTGGCAAAACGGCCTTTGTCATAAAAGGATCATCAATTGCCTGGATAATTAAGGTCTTGACGTTAATTGATTTAAGGAATTGCCTGGAGCTTGATCTTCTATAATAATCATTCACATCCTTAAATCCATGCAATCTAGCGACTACTCGGTCATCATATTGCCAGAATGACTTTACACCTGACAAATCACCTAACTGAGCAATTTTATCAGCTTCCTGAGTCTTACCCAATTGCTCTAAATAGGTTTGCTTTGCTTTAACAAAACACTTTAATTCAGTTATCAAACTCTTGCGATAGACCCTTGAAAAACCACTATCTAATGTAGTTGCACAAATATTTAACACTAAAGGCACTGAGACAGCTACTGCGGCAAAAAGTGACACATTAGAACCTTGCTCACCCAACCACTTTAATAAAACATTACCACCCAACGAGAAACCTATAGCAGCAAAAGACGTCCCAGGCTCACGTTGACGCAGTACCTCATAAAGAAACTGAATATCCTCTGTCTCACCCGAATGATAACACCGCGCTGTATGGTTAAATTCACCACTGCAACCTCGAAAATTTAAAGCAACCGTGCGATATCCTTGCAAGACTAAGGTACGTTGTAAACCCTTTATATATTGAGATTGAGAGCTACCCGTTAAACCATGCAATAAAATAACTAAAGGCTGAAGACTCTCTTCTCCGTACCAATCAATATCAATAAAGTCATTATCAGGTGTTGTAAGGCGTTCACGTCGCACACCAGAAAGTGGCAACGTTTTACGCATTAAAGCGGGATATATCGTTTGAAGATGGGCATTATTTAGCCACCAGGCAGGTTTGAATGTCGACTCAATTAACATGCTGACTAAAGTTGATTATTTTATCAAAGCGCCCGTATATGATAACTGTCGCCAAGCTTCATACAAAACAATAGCGACAGTATTTGATAGATTAAGACTTCGACTTTCTGCTTTCATAGGTAAATAAAGACAATGATCAGCTCCCATATTCCTGAGAATATCCTCAGGAATACCGCGAGTTTCAGGACCGAACAAAAATGCATCCTGATCCATAAAACTCACGTCACTCACTAACTGACTTCCTTTAGTAGTCAACGCAAACAGTCGACTTGGCCTAACTGTTTCGATAAACGCATCCAAAGAATCATGTTCCTTAACAGAAACCCATTCATGATAGTCTAACCCTGCCCTACGCAATTTCTTATCATCTAATTCAAAACCGAGCGGCCTGATTAAATGCAATTGCGCCCCGGTATTTGCACATAACCTAATGATATTACCGGTATTGGCAGGAATTTCAGGTTCATATAAAACAATATGAAACATACTTAATGGTTAATTATTCACTTTTACCGGTGTTAGCTTCCACAACTCATTGTTATATTCAGAAATGGTTCTATCAGTAGAAAACTTACCACTGTTAGCGCAGTTAATAATACTCATCTTAATCCAACGCTCTTTATCTTGATAAGCTAACTCTACCTGTTTTTGAGCATCAACAAAACTGCGAAAATCAGCAATCGTTATCCAAGGATCATGAGGACTCTTCAATGAGTTCACAATACCATCAAAAATATTGTGTTCAAACTGATTAAAATGCCCACACTCAAGAAGATTCATTACCCTTTGCAAATCTTCATCCTGCTTAATAATTGCCACAGGATCATAGTTATTACGCAAGCTTTCAACTTCAGTTTCGGTCAAGCCAAACAAAAAGAAATTCTCATCACCGACTTCTTCGCGAATTTCTATGTTTGCACCATCAAGTGTACCAATAGTTAAAGCACCATTCATCATAAATTTCATATTACCAGTGCCAGAGGCTTCTTTCCCAGCCGTTGAAATCTGCTCTGAAAGATCCGCACCTGGACAAATCTTTTCCATCGCTGACACCCGATAGTTAGGCAAGAAAATTAATTTTAATTTATCGCCCACTTCAGGATCATGATTAATAACATTCGCAACATTATTAATTAATTTGATTATCTTCTTTGCCATGTAATAACCAGGGGCTGCTTTGCCACCAATTAATACACAACGATCTGTCCAATTTGCTGTATCGCCCCGCTTAATACGATCATACAAGTGAATCACATGTAAAACGTTTAACAATTGACGCTTATACTCATGAATACGCTTAACTTGCACATCAAATAAAGCATTGACGCTAACATCGATATCCAGCTCTTGTTTTTTATAATCAATCAACCTTTGTTTCGCTGCTTGCTGAACCGCATACCAGCGATCACAAAATACCTTGTCATCGATATGAAGCTCTAATTTTTTTAATAACGATAAATCGGTTAACCATCCATCGCCAATGGTCTCAGTAATTAATTCAGCTAATTCTGGATTACAAGCCGCTAACCAACGACGAGGCGTAACCCCATTCGTTTTATTATTAAACTTCTCAGGCCATAACTCATAAAAATCATGAAACAATCCTTGCTGAAGCAGTTTTGAATGCAATTCTGCAACACCATTGACTGAATAACTACCGACAATGGCTAAGTATGCCATTCTAACGTGCTGTTGACCGCCCTCCTCAATCAAAGACATCCGTGCAATGCGACTTAAATCACCTGGCCAGCGAGCTGAAACTTCTGACAGGAAGCGAGCATTAATCTCGAAGATAATTTCTATCAATCGAGGTAATAGCTGCTTAAATAGATTGACTGACCAACGCTCTAAGGCCTCAGGTAACAAAGTATGGTTAGTATAAGCCATGGTGCTTTTGGTAATAGCCCACGCTGCATCCCACTTCAAACCATGAATATCAATCAACAATCTCATCAATTCAGCAACAGCAATACTTGGATGAGTATCATTTAATTGAAAACAGTTCTTCTCAGCAAAATCTGTAAAATCATTACCATGCCGACCGATCCAAAGCGCTAATACATCCTGTAAACTGGCTGAAGCCAGTAAATATTGTTGACGCAAGCGTAGCTCTTTGCCATTTTCATTAGCATCGTTTGGATAAAGAACCATGGTGATATTTTCAGCACCATTTTTTGCAGCAACTGATTCAGCATAATCACCGGCATTAAACTCCTGCAAATCAAACTCATCCGTCGCTGTCGCTTTCCATAAACGCAAGGTATTAACAGTACCATTTTGATACCCAGGCACAGGAACATCAAAAGGAACCGCCAATACATCGTGTGAATCGACCCAATAAACTCGCGAATTACCCTTTTCATCAAGATGTGTTTCAGTATGACCACCAAACTTAATGCGCTGAGTATATTCTAAACGCTGGACTTCCCATACATTACCATTACGTAACCAATGATCAGGCTCTTCTACCTGTTCACCATTAACGATGAGCTGTGAAAACATGCCATATTCATAACGTAAGCCATATCCAGTAACGGGTAACTGTAAAGTAGCGCAACTATCAATAAAGCAGGCAGCCAATCTCCCTAAGCCACCATTACCAAGCCCGGCATCAGGCTCTGAGTCAATCAACTCTTCAAGATCAAGACCTAAATCATAACAAGCTTGTGATACAGCATCATCAATACCCAAATTTAACATGGCGTTACTGAGGGTACGGCCCATCAAAAACTCCATAGATAAATAATAGGCTCTTTTACAATCCTCTTTCCTATAAGCGTTATAAGTTTTTTTCCAACGTTCTGTTAGCCTATCACTGACAGCTAAAGACAATGCTTCGTAAACATAATGAACTGATTTACAGTTTTCATCCCTACCTAATCGGTGACCATAGTAACTCTTGATATCTCCCTCAATTTCTTTTGGTTTCATACCTAATTCAGGTAAATTTGAAATTGATTCTATTGGATGGCTTTTTTTAAATCGTCTATGCGGCATAGTTTTACCACTGGCTTAGTTAATAAGAAATTCTGAACATTGTATCCTAATCGAGGCACAAAAACGCATTTTAAGACAGAATAAACACTTAAATTTGCAATATCTCACCTGCAGATTAATATGATAGGGTTCAACATATCCAAATATTCTTTAATATTGATAAAGGAATCATTTTAATCAGTTTTCGCTTAAAGCTAAATAAGTTAATATGATCCTCGATTAATACACTGCCTTAACATTGGCAGTTATTAGCCTCATTCTCAATATTTTGATCTATATTTATGGACTTTATGGAATATACCTATGCAAACTGACTTCACAACTATCGAAATCCCCCCCAACTCAACTCACCAATACTCTATAATTTGGCTACATGGATTAGGTGCCGATGGACATGACTTTGAAAATATTGCGCAGGAACTACACTTAAAAGTAGCTCCCAATGTCCATTATATTTTTCCAAATGCCCCGATCCAATCGATAACAATTAATGGCGGCATGAAAATGCGAGCTTGGTATGATATTTTAGAAAGAACCCTAGATCTTCAAGTTGATATCGAAGGAATCTACAAATCCTCTGCTTTAGTTGAACAACTCATCACAAAAGAAATAGAGAAAGGCATTCCATCTGAAAATATCTTACTGGCAGGATTTTCTCAGGGCGGAGTTATTGCCTTACAAACAGGACTTAACTACCCAAATAAACTAGCTGGAATTGTAGCCCTTTCAACCTACTTTCCAACCCTCGATCAACTGATAACGGAGCCATCAATTGCTAATAAGACGACCCCTATTTTTATGGGTCATGGCATTCTGGATTCCGTGGTCAATATTGAAACAGGTAAGGCGGTTTACAATAAATTACATGAATTACAATATAACATCCAGTGGCATGATTATGTAATGGAACATTCAGTTTGCATCGAAGAAATACATCATATTTCTGCTTTTATCACGAGAGCATTTAATCAACAAAAGTAAATTAGATGACCAAAAATGAAAGTGGCTTTCACAAAAAAATGGCGTACCAAATTGATTCTATTCGGTACGCCATTTTTTACAGCAATAATGCTAAATAACTAAACTTTAACCGCTTCTGCTATTTCATTAAACGCTTCAACCCTTAATTTTCCCGTTTTAACCAGATCAATTCCGATATCAACAACTACTTTACATAAACTGGGGGTCTTATATACAATCAAGCACAAATAGCCGACAGCTGGAATTGCAATTAAGGCTCCGATAAAACCATGCAATCCAATTACACCTAACAGCTTTATTAACAAAGCAATAGCATCTAGTGGCAATAGAACGAATGCACCAAAATAGACGATAACCATAAAGGTAAATAATACAAAAACTACAAACTGAAGCAGCCTTACCAACCCAACATTAACTTTTTTCATAATTACTTTCAATTTCCTGATAACTTAGAGGCCTTTTAAATCAGTAAAATTTACTGATTGCAATTATTTATGTCAAAAAGCCCGACTTTTTGAAGGTAGAAATTATACCTTAAAGCAATCAAACTTCGTCATTTTTCTTATTTTTTAGAAAGAATCGATACAAAATAGTACCCGCAACAAAGCCACCCAAATGCGCCCACCATGCGACACCAACTGTAGTATTTTCCAAAAGAACAGCGGTCGTTGCATTATGTAGCTGTAGCAACACCCACAAACCCAAAAAAGTTATAGCCGGCACATTAAGGACAAGGGGAGGAAAGAAAACAACCACTTGCTCGAGCGGATATAAAAAGAAATACGCTGCCAATACACCCGCTATTGCTCCAGAAGCCCCAATAACAGGAATATCCAGCATAGGGTCAAAATACCATTGCAATAGCGTTGCAAAAATACCGCACACTAAATAAAAAATAAGAAATGGAATTCGCCCCATTCTATCTTCAACGTTATCTGCGAATATCCACAAAAACCACATATTGACAATCAGGTGAACCCAACCAGCATGCAAAAACAAATTAGTTAAAAATGACAAGTATCCATCGAAAGGCAAACCCGAGTAATCACTGGAATAACGAATAGGCACCATGCCATAACGATTTAATAGACTAATAGCAGTTTGATCTGGCATTAATTTCATAGCAATAAAAATGCCAATGCAGACAACCATCAGCCCCCAAGTAACATAAGGTCTTGAATAGCATGGCGCAGTATCTCTTATGGGTATCATTATTTTTTAACCTATGGCCTATGTAAAAAACATGTTTGCTAAGCTTAACAGCTAAAATGGAATTAGCAATGTTGAGCGATTTAAATCCTGCCCTTGCAGCAAAAAGTTTATAATACCTCAAAATATCCGCTTTTCATCATCTGCGTTAACGCAGCAACTAATCCAGATACATGCAATCTAATCCAACCGACACCCCGCTTTCATTTTCAAACTTTTCGCTTGCTGAGCCCTTGCTTAGTGCCGTCAAAAAAATGGGTTATCAAACTCCGACACCCGTTCAGCAACAAGCTATTCCACTTGCTCTAGACTACAAAGACCTATTGGTCAGCGCCGAAACAGGCAGCGGTAAAACTGCCGCGTTCTTATTACCGACACTAGACCATCTACTCACGTTAACCTCAACGAGTTTTGGTACACGCGCACTCATACTGGCACCTACTCGTGAATTGGCGCAACAAATATTTAAACAATGCCAACAATTAATTGAATACACCGATCTTACCATTGGTCTTATTACCGGCGGCGAAGACTTTAGACTACAACAAAACATGCTGCGAAGAAATACTGAAGTGGTTATCGCCACACCAGGTCGTCTTTTAGAACTCATGGAACAAGAAATACCTAACTTTACTCATCTCGAAGTGCTTATTTTGGATGAAGCCGATCGAATGCTCGACATGGGCTTTAGTGAAGATGTATTAAGCATTGCTAATAGCTGTAATGCACAAAGACAAACCCTTCTGTTTTCAGCCACATTAACCCATTTTGGTGTCATCAAAATGGCTGATAAAGTACTTAAGAATCATGAAGTCGTTGCCTTAAACACACTCCATGACGGGCATCGCAATATTGAGCAGCAAATTATCGTAGCGGATGATAATGACCATAAACAGAAACTCCTGGCATGGTTACTACTCAACGAAACCTATGATAAAGCACTTGTGTTTACTAATAGTAGAATACAAGCTGATACGCTTCGTGGTCCACTGCGTGGCCAAAAACTCCGCGTGGGTGTTTTACATGGCGAAATGGATCAAAAAGAACGCAATCGGATGATGGAACTATACCGGGATGGTGAAGTTAAAATCATGATTGCAACCGACCTTGCCGCGAGAGGGCTGGATATCAAAGGCATCAATCTGGTTATAAATTTTGACGTTCCAAGAAATGGCATCAATTATATTCACAGGATTGGCAGAACAGGTCGAGTTGATGAACTGGGACTCACCATTGCTCTTGTAAAGAGTACTGAATGGAATCTAATGTCAGGCATTGAACGTTTTTTAAAACAGAAATTTAAGCGCAGAACCATTAAAGAATTAGAAGGCAAATATAAGGGGCCTAAAAAACTTAAAGCCTCTGGCAAAGCGGCAGGTATTAAGAATAAAATAGAACCTAAGAAGGCAGATAAAGAAAAAGTTAAAGTCCGCCATAGAGATCAAAAAAACATTGGCAAACGCAGAACTCCCTCCGAGCCAAAGCCTGTAGAACCACAAGAACCCAGCACTTGAATATTGTTCAGCCTTGGATGCGCTGAAATAACCAATGGTGATGTGTATAGAGAAACTTGTTCCGCAACACTCAATTCAATTACTTCAGTTTATTTTTACGCCAAAGCCAAAACCCAATGCCTGATGCAGCCACAACTAAAAGCAGCATTAAAATAGGATAATCATAAAACGTTTCAATCAAACCGCCCATACCTTGCGCGGTATGCTGATAATAAGGACCCATGCTTATCTCCTCCTCGTGTAGGATTTACTCACTGTTAGCTATAATAAATTAAACGGAATACGCATTCCTCCATATAGAGCTTACCTTAAAAAATAGTATTGTCCAGATGATGAATCTGATGAATGAAGTGGGGAAATAATTCCCATCAAAAAAACCCCTTGTTAATAAAGCATCTACTTTATTAACAAGGGGCTTAATCAATCAAGCCAAGCCAGTTATATCGACTTACGGCGCGTAATGTGTCTCTATATAACGCTGTACGATTTCCTGAAACTCTTCAGCAATTCTATCGCCTTTAAGGGTCACTGTTTTTTCACCATCTTCGTAGACTGGAGCAACAGGTGACTCACCAGTACCCGGCAAGCTAATACCTATATTGGCACTTTTACTTTCACCTGGGCCGTTGACCACACAACCCATCACCGCAATTTCCATGGACTCAACACCCGGATATTGATTACGCCAGATGGGCATTTGATCACGCAAATAGCTTTGAATATCCATCGCTAATTTCTGGAAATAGTCACTGGTAGTACGACCACAACCAGGGCAAGAAATAACCATTGGGGTAAACGCACGGAATCCCATAGTTTGTAATATTTCTTGACCCACAATCACCTCTTGAGTTCTTGAAGCGCCTGGCTCAGGAGTTAAAGAAATGCGAATGGTGTCACCAATCCCTTGTTGCATCAATACTGAAAGCGCAGCCGCAGAAGAAACAATACCCTTTGAACCCATACCTGCTTCAGTGAGGCCCAAATGCAGAGCATAATCACAACGACTGGACAAGTCTTGATAAATATTAATAAGCTCTTGTACGTTACTGATTTTACAGGACAGAATGATTTTATCTTTACCTAAACCTAACTCTTCAGCCTTAGCCGCACTTTCTAAAGCCGATAAAACAATCGCTTTACGTGTTACTGCCGCTAAAGGTTCTGGATGTTTTAGCGCTCTGTTTTCATCTAACAAACGAGTCAATACAGCTTGATCCAAACTCCCCCCGTTAACACCAATACGGACGGGCTTGTTATACTGACAGGCAAATTCAATCATCTGCTGAAATTGCGGATCACGGCTTTTACCACGACCTACGTTACCCGGATTAATACGGTATTTATCCAAGGCTTCCGCACAGTCTGGAAATTTTTCAAGTAACTTATGACCATTAAAATGGAAATCTCCCACGATAGGAACTGTACAACCTTTCTGGTTTAACGTATTACGAATTTCAGCGACTGCTTTTGCAGCCTCTTCCGAGTTAACTGTTATACGAACTAACTCAGAACCCGCCGTCGCTAATTCTATAATTTGATTAACCGTCGCCGTAACGTTCGCGGTATCCGTATTGGTCATGGATTGAACAACGATAGGAGCACCACCGCCCACTTTAACGTCGCCGACTAAAACTTGATGGGTAATTTTTCTAAGGCTAATTGACATAGTCCAAATCTTTTAAAAAAGTTGCAGTTACTGATAAATTATACGCGATACACACTCATGAGCAGAGTTAAATTATTTGTTTTGCTTAACCGCCTCTCTGATACGCAATACAGACGCCGCATTCAACTGCCCTACTCTGTCGTGCCCTTGGCACAAAGCGCCTCTAAAACCCAGATAATCTACCTGATAAGGTAATAATGAGGGAATATCATCAAGCCTCAATGACCCCGCTAAACCGCACAGCATACCTGAATCTTTAGCTTTTTTTACAAATTCAGCAAGCGCTATAGAGGACATCAACTGTGTTAATGAACCGCATTTTTTATCCAT
>CAIOMN010000151.1 GCA_903859415.1 uncultured Methylococcaceae bacterium | reverse complement strand
TTTAGTTGAGCAGTGTGGCGCTAAACTGGAAACTATTTTGATTCCTAAAGTGGGTGTTTACGCTGATGTTTACATGGTTGAAGCCATGTTAAACCAATTGGAAATGCAACAGGGCCTGAAAAATAAAATTGGCATTGAAGCCTTAATTGAGACTGCCTTAGGCATGGCAAATGTAGAAGATATCGCCCGTAATGGTGCTTCAGGCCGTCTTGAAGCCTTACATTTTGGCGTGGCAGATTATGCGGCCAGTAATCGTGCAAGAACCACCAATATCGGCGGATTAAATCCGGACTATCCGGGTGATCAATGGCATGCAGCGATTAGTCGTATGACGGTTGCTTGTCGTGCTTTTGGCTTGCGTCCTATTGATGGGCCTTTTGGTGATTTTAAAGATCCAGAGGGTTATAAATCAGCCGCACGCCGTGCAGCGGCTTTGGGATGCGAAGGTAAATGGGCCATTCATCCTTCCCAGGTTGAATTAGCCAATGAAGTTTTTACGCCACCAGTTGCCGAAGTCGAAAAAGCAAAACGTATTCTAGTGGCCTTGCAGGAAGCCGCCGCCCAAGGTAAAGGGGCAGCCGCCTTAGATGGTCGACTCATTGATGCGGCCTCTGAGAAAATGGCAAACAATGTGGTAAAAGCGGCTGAAGCAATCGCTGCAAAAACAAAATAGTAGGACTTAAGATTAAATGCCTGGATAGGGGGGCTTTAATCTTATTCCTTTCATCTTATAATTTTAAATAAAGAGAGTTGCTGTGGATATTCACGAGTATCAAGCGAAAGATATTTTAAGCGGTTATGGAATTAAAATCGCTGAAGGTGGTTTGGCCTATAGTTCAGCGGATGCCGTCCAACGTGCAAGGGAAATCGGTGGTCATGTTTGGGCGGTCAAGGCTCAAATTCATTCGGGTGCGCGGGGTAAAGCGGGTGGCATTAAGATTTGTAAAACGCATGATGAAGTTGAAGCAGCGGCTAGTTTTTTATTAGGTAAACGCTTGGTGACGCATCAAACTGGCCCAGCGGGTAAGGTCTGTTCAAGATTGTATGTTGAAGCCGGTACAGACATTGTTAAAGAGTTATATTTTTGCTTTTTAGTGGATCGTAGTTCAGAGCGCATTGTGATGGTCGGTTCTGCTCAAGGGGGTATGGATATCGAAGAGTTAGCCGCTACTCATCCCGAGGCAATTACTAAAATATATATAGAACCTGCTGTGGGTTTACAAGATTACCAAGCCCGTGAAATGGCTTTTGCCCTAGGCTTAGACGCTGAAATAATGAGTCATGCGGTTAAAACCATCAGAGGTTGCTATCAGGCTTTGCGTGCACTTGATGTTAGCATGTTAGAAATCAACCCATTGGTTGTTACGCGTAGTGGTCAATTAGTCGCTTTGGATGCAAAGATGGGCTTTGATGACAATGCCTTATTTAGACAATTGAAGATTTCTGAGTTGCGTGATAAAACCCAAGAAGATCCTCGTGAAATGGCAGCGGCTGATCGGGGTTTAAGTTATGTAGGTTTGGACGGTGATATTGGTTGTATGATCAATGGCGCAGGCTTGGCTATGGCGACGATGGACATGATTAAATTAGCCGGTGGTGAACCCGCCAACTTCCTGGATGTGGGCGGTGGTGCTTCTGCAGAGCGAACTGAAAAAGCGTTTCGTTTAGTGTTGGCCGATAAGGGTGTTAAAGCCATGTTGGTTAATATTTTTGCAGGGATCAACCGTTGCGACTGGATTGCAGAAGGTGTTGTGCAAGCCGTTAGGAAAATTGATATGAAAGTGCCATTGATTGTGCGTTTATCGGGCACTAACGTAGAAGAAGGTCAGCGTATTATCAAAGAAAGCGGCTTACCTATCATAACCGCAGACACCTTGGCTGAAGC
>CAIOMN010000150.1 GCA_903859415.1 uncultured Methylococcaceae bacterium | reverse complement strand
CGGAAAGCTCTTCTGTAAATGGGACTGACGGGACTATCACTTCTTTAATCTCTGTTGGTCTGGGTTATTCGCAATATCCACCATTATGACGGGATTTTAATGTCTGCGGTATCCCTAAGCTGGTGGATTATGTGCAGAAATTCAAACAATGATATTGAAATCAGAAGAATAGAGCATTGATTATTTCTATGCATATTGATCCTTTTTCCATCGTTGTATTCACCGTCATAATTTCATTATTGATGAGTGCAGGCTTGTTCGTGGTCTCACGTGATAATTTAACTGATGTCAAGGTTATACGCTACTGGGCAAAGGCAATGTTTCAATGCGATGGCTATATATATTGGTCGTTATTTCTTTTCTCGGGCAAATCTATTTCGTTCACATCAATTATAATGTAGCATTGATAAAGAAGGCTTTCTACGTGACATAATTAATATAGATAGCCACCTTTACGATGAAAGCTTTTCCGAGGTGCATTTCAAAGATGGCCGTATTATAGAGTGTTATTCCAAACCACAATATCTTAGCGGTAAACCTGTTGGACGGGTTTGGAGTTTTCGTGATGTCACTGAGCGTAAAGCTGCCGAAGAGGAAATTAAACAATTGGCCTTTTACGACTGGCTGACAGGGTTGCCAAATCGGCGGAAATTGTTGGACAGATTAAGCTATAGCATCGAGCTTAATCAACGGGCAAATACCCAATTCGCGGTATTCATGATAGATTTAGATAAATTTAAAGCGGTTAATGATAGCTTAGGCCACTCTGCAGGTGATGAATTACTTAAACAGGTTGCGACAAGAATTAAAAACTGTTTACGTGACAGCGACATGGTGGCGCGTTTAGGGGGTGATGAATTTATACTCATACTAGAAAACCTGAAAATCCCTGAAGCAGCTGAAGTCATTGCCCTAAAATTGATTGCCGAATTAACCATACCCTTCCAATTATCTGAAAATGTCAGTGTACAAATAGGTGCGAGTATCGGCATCAGCATATATCCTCAACACGGTACCACCCATGAAATCCTTATGGATCACGCAGACATTGCACTTTATCAAGCTAAAGATAATGGGCGTGGCTGTTTTTCATATTTTTCTGAATAAGCCCAAACATAAAGAATATAATCTAGGTTTTACTTTGGCGCGAGTGCTTCAATTATTTCTTTTTCACGCAATCAATTAGACAATCCTTAATGCCCATTCAACAAGTACTGCTCAACCAGCGCGTCCCTGTCAAAATTTGGACGACTGACATTGATGAACCCTCATCTGTGCAATTAGCCAATATTGCCAGTATGCCCTTCATTTATCACCATGTTGCTGTTATGCCGGATGTGCATTTAGGCATTGGTGCCACGATAGGCTCTGTCATCGCAACCCATAAAGCCATTATCCCGGCGGCTGTCGGCGTTGATTTGGGTTGTGGCATGGTTGCAGCTAAGCTCTCAATCACGGCCAATGATCTGGATGAAAAAGCTTTAAAGAACGTATTTGCACAAATTACCCGAGATGTCCCAGTCGGTCGTGCTCAACATGCAGATGATCGAATTTTAGTCGAAGCCGCTAAACCGTTTGAAGCCGGTTTAAAAAGTTTGACAGACCGACATCCAGAATTACTTAAGGCCTTTGGTAAATTTTCTAAATGGACAAACCAAATGGGTACGCTCGGTTCGGGTAATCATTTTATTGAAGTCTGTCTTGATGAATCTAATCAGGTTTGGGTGATGTTGCATTCGGGTAGTCGGGGCATTGGTAATGCAATTGCCGCTTATTTTATCAGCCTTGCTCGAAAAGATATGGAACGCTGGATGATACAGTTGCCTGATCGTGATTTGGCTTATATCCCTGAAGGAACTGAATATTTTAACGATTATGTTGAAGCAGTGCATTGGGCGCAAGAGTATGCCATGCAAAATCGTCAATCCATGCTGGATTTAGTATTAGCAGCCTTATCACGCCACCTGCCTCCCTTTGTAGTGACTACAGAAGTGGTGAATTGTCATCATAACTATATTGCCAAAGAACACCATTACGGAGAAGATGTCTGGGTCACTCGAAAGGGCGCCATTCGTGCCAGAATTGGGGATATTGGTATTGTACCGGGTAGCATGGGGGCTCGCAGTTACATTGTTGTTGGTAAAGGAAATCCAGAAAGCTTTTGTTCCAGCGCTCATGGTGCCGGCCGTCGCATGAGTAGAACGGCCGCCGAAAAATATTTTACAGAGACTGACCTCGCCACCCAAACAGAGGGCGTTATTTGTCGAAAAGACAAAGGTGTACTGGATGAAATTCCAGGTGCTTACAAAGATATTGATCAAGTCATGGCCAATCAAAATGATCTCACTGAAATATTACATAGTCTCAAGCAAGTTGTGTGCGTAAAAGGTTAAATTTTAGCGTAAATCAATGGATTTAAAGTTTATCCGCAAAATTTACTGAGGACGTTCATTACCCTGTAACAAATTCTGAGTAATTTACCAGTTGTCTAATTAACTGCAGTCATTTATGCACAAGCTGACAACAAGTTTTTACTTACAAACAGTTCAGGGGAAAAAATGCAACTTTTTAAAAAACTAAACTTAATCGCCACAAGCTCAATACTTACTATTGGTATAGCTCATGCTGCTGAACCTACTCCAGCGGATTGGTTTAATGCTGGGCATCAGACTGTCGTTAACGCTAAACATCTTAGCCGTAATAATGGACATGCGAAAAATGTCATTTTGTTTATCGGTGATGGCATGGGCATATCAACCATTACTGCTTCACGAATCTATGACGGACAAACAAAGGGTGGGCATGGTGAAGAGAATTCATTGAGTTTTGAAAAACTCCCATATCTTGCGTTATCGAAAACGTATAGTGTTGATCAACAAACGCCGGATTCTGCTCCAACCATGACAGCAATGGTTACAGGTGTAAAAACGATAGGTGATTCACTATCTGTCAATCAATACGTTGCTCATAGCGAAAAAGATGCTAAAGTTATTGATGCGAACAAGCTATCGACTATTCTTGAACAAGCAAAACAACATGGGTTGTCTGCTGGTATCGTATCTACAGCTCGGATTACGCATGCTACACCGGCTGCAACTTATGCACATACCGCGAATCGCGATTGGGAAGGCGACTCTGATAAGCTTGCAGGTGCAACAGTTCCAGATATCGCATCACAATTAGTTGATTTTAATGTCAATGGCGGTATTAATGTCGCTTTAGGTGGTGGTCGTACCCGTTTTATTCCTAATACAGTTACTGATCCAGAATATGGCGTAGCGGGTAAACGTAAAGACGGTAGAAACTTAACTGTTGATTGGACTACTAAGCACACTAATGCCCATTATGTCTGGGATCAAGCAGGTTTTGATGCAATAGACCCAAACACGACTGATCATTTACTGGGACTTTTTGAACCTTCACACGTTCATTATGAAGCGGATCGTGTTGCTCACGACAAGTCAGGTGAGCCTTCGTTAACTCAAATGACTACAAAAGCAATCAGTATCCTGAAAAAGAATGACAACGGTTATTTTTTGATGGTTGAAGGTGGCCGTATTGATCACGCTCATCACTCTGGTAATGCCTATCGCGCATTAACTGAAACTCAGCAATTTGCAGCTGCAGTAAAGGCGGCTATTGATGCGACTGATCCTGAAGAAACATTGATTATTGTTACTGCAGATCACAGCCATGTGTTTACGATTGGTGGTTATCCACAACGCGGTAATCCTATTTTAGGTTTAACTCAAGGTGTAGGAGCGACCAAGCCAGATCTTGATATGTTAGGTTTGCCCTATACTACTTTGAACTATGCTAACGGTACTGGCTATACAGGCGCTTCAAATGCACAGCCAGAAGGTTCAAAAACATTTTCATTTCCAGCAACTGCAGCCTGGGCATCTGGCAGTGAGGGCCATAACCCAACCTCCTTTAGCCCTGCAACGGGTCGTCCAACTCTAGATAGCGCTAAGGTAGAAGATGCTAATTATTTACAAGAAGCCATTATTCCTCTGAGTTCTGAAACTCATGCAGCGGAAGATGTTGCTATTTTTGCCGGTGGACCTAAAGCGCATTTGTTTCATGGAATCGTAGAGCAAAATGTTATTTATCACGTAATGGCAGACGCGTTGGGCTTCAATGATGAAGAACATAGTGAGTCAGATAAAGATTAAGCAGGGTTTAAGTAAAGTAAGAGTCTTGTTATCGTCACATTTTTAAAGCAGACGATTACTGGTATTAACTAAAAGGGATATTCGTATCCCTTTTTTATTTAGCTAAAATTTAAATGCATTTATGAAAATATCTGATTGTTTAAAAATTGTAATGACTGTTAGTTTTATGGCTTTTTCACTCTCTTCTTTTGCAGAGAGTGTCAGTGATAGTAATCCGCCGTTAATGGAAGTTGCTTGTCGTTATGAAATGAAAGTAACGCGTATTACAAAACCTAAATCATCAATAACTAATGCCTGGTTCTTTTGGAGAACCCCCAATATAATTCAAACACAGGATGCCGATGGTGATCATGGTGAAATATGGGAAAGAACGGCGAATGGAAGTATTCAATATCGAAAACTTTACCATACAGATAAAACTGCAGTTGAATATATGCCAACTGATATGCCAACTAATAACATGAGTTTTGATTGGTTTAAACTGTCTGGGATGATGAGTAAGGAAGAGCTTAATACGCTTAAAATGATTAAAATTAAGCGAGTCCTCGGTCGGAGCGCCGAACTGCGCAAAGGTGAAATTAATGGTCAGGCGGTGGAAGTTTTATGGCTACCCAATGAAAATTTATCGGCTAATATCATTAAAAAAGATAAAATAAATCGTATGGAACTTCGACTTATTGAAATTACACCCTTGTCATTAGCGGTTAAACAACCAATAGCCATTGGAGACATTAATAATTACCGGCAGATTGATGCAGCCGATTTCGGTGACATGGAAAATGATCCGTTTGTTAAGAAATTAATGTCAGCAGAAGGGCATCACCATCATTAAAGTATTTAGGTTATGTGAAAAATTTGTTCTATGAACCCTTAGTCACAAATTAATTATTACACGCTGCTTTACGGTAATAACAGTTCGGGTAACTCTTTGATCGAATTCAGTATCAAATCGGGTGTGATGGAGGATGAATCAGTGTAGAGTTGGCGATATTTTCCCGTCTTCACCAATATCCCCATTAGCCCGACTTGTTGCCCACCTCCAACGTCTACGTCAATATCATCTCCTATTATGGCGACTTCTTCAGACTTTAATCCCATGTCATCCAACGCGATTTGAAAGAAGTTGGCCGAAGGTTTGCCCATGATCATTGCTTTGGCTCCACTCGCATATTCCATGCCTTCAATAAATCCACCTATATCCATTTGTAAGCCCTCTTCAGTTTGCCAGAATCGGTTTTTATGAATGGCGATCAGTTTAGCGCCTTGCATCAGGCAATTAAAAACTTTATTCAACAACGGGTAAGACCAGGCTTTACCAATGTCGCCGACTATAACGTAATTTGCTTGGGTATCTGACTGCGGAAAATCAAAAAAGTCCTTCTTTACATCATCAGCCAACAGTAAGTAACAAACGGCTGCGGGCTCATTTTTAAGGTAAAGTAATGTAGCCTGGGGAGCACTGATAATCTCATCGGTAGAAATTGAAAAGCCCAGGGCGTTGATTTTTTGGTGTAATGACGCTAGGGATAGTGTGCTGGTATTGGTTATAAATCGGCAAGGTAAGCCTGACTCACGGATTTTATTAACTGCCTCAACTGCACCATCGATGACATTCGATCCAACGTAAAGAACGCCATCCAAATCGAACAATAACCCTTTAATAGTTGCCAGTGTTTTCATGGTGGTACTTATAACAAGCTTTCTATTGCCTTCGTTAATTTCTCAGGCTTAACTAAAGACCCATAACGAGCGATGACTTGTCCATCACGGTTTATCAGGAATTTAGTGAAATTCCATTTGATACAGCTTGATCCTAAAAAACCTTTGGCATTGGTTCTAAGGTAGCGATAAAGCGGATGGGTCTGTTTACCATTGACTTCAATTTTTGCGAACATCGGGAAACTAACGCCATAATTTAATTGGCAAAAGCTGCCAATATCTTCCGAATTTCCGGGTTCTTGTGCACCGAACTGATTGCAAGGAAATCCCAAGATGACTAAACCTTGTTCCCGATACCGCTGATATAAACTTTCCAAGCCTTGATATTGAGGCGTAAAGCCACAACGACTGGCTGTATTCACTATCAATAATACTTTGCCTCGATAATCGCCGAGTGAGACCTCGGTGCCATCCAAGCGGTTCGCTTTAAATTCATAAATAGTTGCACTCATGGTTGGATTCCTGAATTACGTTGAATGTGGGTTGGTTGCTTTGACATCATTATAAAGCTTTATAAACGTAATGCGACACGGTGAGGATTATGATGCCAATCTGACAGTGGTTTAGCAGGCTATCAAATGAACCATAGGTTGAAATGATGACTGGAAATTGGTTTTTTAGAACCCTTTAAACGAGTGTAAGGCGTTCAATTTTATGTCTTATAATTTTTACTTGTTGAATTGTAATGATTTTTAAATATGGCATGAAACTAGCTATAGTATTAAGACATTTAAAAATACAACGATAAGGTTTTCGTGATGACAAACAAAACAATCAAAACACTGGCTTTGGCTCTAACGGTCCTCAGTACCACTAGTGCGAATTACACAACAATGGCTGCTACGGCGCCTGCTTATCAAGATGATTTAGTTCAGGATGCGGGGAGTTGGGCGCAAGTTGTTGGTGAAGGTAGTCTTAAAACGGTCGATCCAAAGTTGGATAAAGTGCGTATCTGGTTAGAAGGGCAATCTCGTTGGGATCATGACTGGAATCATTGGTACCAAGGTATGGCGCGTGCTGCAATAGGTTACTCACTGACTGACCGAGCAACCATTTGGGCAGGTTATACTTATCTACCTACACAACAAATAAGCGCATCAGGTGTGGTTGCACCTTATAAAGCACAGCAGGATATTTGGCCTGCATTCCGTTATGTTTTACCCACCAGCATGGGCACGGTTACATTTCGAACGATGATTGAAAGTAATTTCATACCCTACAATAATAATGAAGTGCGTGTGCGCCCACGTCAGATGATTCGTTTTATGCACCCTTTGGAATTTGAACCACGGTTAAGCGTAATTTCTTGGGATGAAGCCTTTGTCAGAGTCAATTCAACACCAACAGGCGGTCAAGCGGGGTTTGATCAAAACCGATTTTTTGCAGGGTTAGGCTGGTCGTTTAATAAAAACTTCCGTGCCGAAGGGGGGTATCTAAACCAATATCTAACCCGTATTAATACGACTCCAGATACTATGCATCACTTAATTATGGGCTCATTATTTATGAATTGGTAAATCTTCAACTCCCATCTAACTTTCTGAACGTAGAAGGAAATTGTTAGCATCTCACTGTTTTGATTATTAATCGTCTTTATTTTGTCATTAAAAATTAACGGGATTGTCATTTTTCGTTAACCAATTTGACATTTTTCTTGATTAACCTATCGCTTATTTATTTGAGTTAGGTGATAACCGATGAAAAAAACAGAGACAGAAGCACCCATTAAAGCGATAAAAAAACTTGAGTGTTTTTTAGCAGATTCAGACGCTTTAATTAAAGAAGCACAAGCTTTACGTTATCGTGTTTTTGCGAAGGAAATGGGAGCAAAACTTAAAACGGAATCAGAAGGTTTAGATTATGATGAAGTTGATAGTTACTGTGACCATTTAATTGTTTATGACAATATTAATCAGAAGATAGTCGGTTACACGCGCTTATTAAATCAACATCAGGCGCAACGATTAGGTCGTTTTTATTCTCAGGATGAGTTTAATTTAGATCAGGTTTTAGCGCTTCCTGGTCGTTTCCTTGAAGTCGGTAGAACTTGCGTTGATCCTGATTATCGTGGTGGAGCGGTGTTAACGACACTCTGGTCGTCACTGGTGCAATATGCATTAGAAGGTCAATATAATTACTTATTAGGGTGTGCGAGTATTACTCCAGGGCCAAGTGGATTCGCTGTTGATGCCGTTTATCGCAATATAGACCCCAAAAATATTTCACCGTCCACTATTCAAGTAACGCCCAGTATTTCTGTGCCTGCAGAATTAAGGTGTCAACGTGATGAGTCTGGTATTCCGCCATTATTAAAGGCTTATTTCCGTTTTGGAGCCTTGATTTGTGGTGAGCCTTATTGGGATAAGGATTTTAATTGTATGGACTTATTTGTTTTATTACCACTGGATCAGTTAAAGGATCGTTACAGCAAACACTATATCAAAGGTTATCAGGCGACTAATGAAATTGAAAATACGGTTACTTTATAAGTTTACACAAATCGTTTTATTATTTTGTTACGGAATCATAATAGCGGGGATAGTTTTTCCTTTGCTTAATGTGCTGTGTTCATTGAATGTAGCAAAAAAAAGTCGTGACGTATTAAAAGTCCATTGGCTAAGACGGTTTAGCAGGATTTTGAATTTATCAATCACTCAATCGGGTGCTTTGCCAGAACAAGGCACTCTTTTAGTGAGTAATCATATTTCCTGGTTAGACATTGTTGTAATAGGCCAATTCTTGCCGGCCTATTTTGTCGCTAAGAGCGATATTTTAAGCTGGCCAATTATTGGTTTTTTGTCTAGGCAAGCAGGTACAATCTTTATTCGAAGGGGAGATAAAAAGCAAATTAAAATTATCTCGGAAACAATAATTTGGGCGCTAAAACAACAGGGTAATGTTATTGCTTTTCCTGAGGGTACAACGACTCACGGTGATGAGGTACTCGGTTTTCATGCTTCATTGTTTCAACCGGCACTTTTAGCAAAGGCTAATATTCAGCCAATTGCGATTGAATATCTAGGTGGGTCTAAACAACAAGCCCCTTTTGTGGGAGATGATGAATTTATTCCTCATCTTTTGAGGATGTTAAGTTTGGAAAAGATTGAAGTGGAAGTCTCTTTTTTGCCGCTAATAAAGCCAGTTGGCAAAGATAGGCAAAGGCTGAGCGCGGAAGCGAGGGAGATGATTTCTGACGTCATTTCAAAACCTGATGTAATAACAGCTTTACAGTCTGTTCAGGCTTAACAGTTATAGATAAAAAGGGAACGATGAGTTCGTTCCCCCCTGTAACTCCGCTATCGTTTATATTAAATTATATTAACAAGCTGAAGTCCTCTTTTCCGACCTTACAAACTGGACAGTGCCAATCATCGGGTATATCTGCCCATAATGTGCCTGGAGCAATGCCAGATTCTGCATCTCCTTCTGCTTCATCATAAACATGGTCACAAACATCACATACGTATTTCTTAAAATCAGCCATTATTAATCCCTGATGGTTTTAGTTAAAATTAAATTGATACTTTGTAAAAAAGATACTCTGAATGTAACAGCTATAATGCAAATTTCAAAATAATTTTAATCCACCTGCTTAAATGGCAGGTAAGAAGTGGCTCTTTCCTTATAGTGTTCAACGGCTTTTGCAAACCGACTATCTCGAAGCCAATGCGCCGAATAAGTAGTTACTGGTTCAAAGCCCCGAGCAATTTTATGCTCACCCTGAGCGCCTGAGTCAAATCGATTTAAACCCTTTTGAATGCAATAATCGATTCCTTGGTAGTAACACGTTTCAAAGTGCAGGCTATGGTATTCGTCATAACACCCCCAATAGCGTCCGTATAACGTATCAGCGCCAACAAAACTCAGTGCGGCTGCAACAGGATTATCATCTTTAATAGCAAATACAAGCAATAGTTGCTCACCCATGTTAGCCGCTATCTGTTCAAAAAAGGCTAGATTTAAATAGGGTTGAGAACCCTTTTTTAAATAGGTCATTGAGTAAAAGTTATAGAATATCTGCCATTGTTGTGAACTAATCTGTGGGCCTGCAATGCATTGTAATTCGATACCTTGTTCTAATATCCGTTTACGTTCACGTTTAATCATTTTGCGTTTGCTACTACTAAGAGCGAGTAAATAGTCATCAAAACTCTGGTAATCTTTATTAAACCACTGAAACTGAACACCTTCACGAATGCTTAACTGTAAAGATTTGAGTAGTTTTACTTGAGGTAGGGTAGGGAATAAGCAATGCCATGATGATATATTTTGTTCTTCTGAGATTTTTTTTATAAAGGTCAGTAATAATTGCATTATTGTGAAAGAATCAATCTGATCTCGAATAACAATGCGGGTACCTTGGCAAGGCGTCAAAGGAATGGCTGTGAGCCATTTAGGATAATAATTAAGTCCATGTTGTTGATAAGCCTGAGCCCATTGATGGTCAAAAATATATTCACCCCAAGAATGTTCTTTAAGATACAGGGGCATAAAAGCGATTAAAATATCTTCGTCAAAAACTAATAAATGTGCAGGTTTCCAACCTGTTTGTTTGCAAACAGAACCACTTTGCTCAAGGGCTAGAAGAAATTCATGTCGTATAAAAGGATAATCTTTCCCAGCAAGCTGGTTCCAGTCGGCAGAATCAACTTGTGACATACTTTGAATTTGTTTTATGTTCATTTTTAGTAATAATGAATTAAAAATCTAGGATATCACTTTTTATTGTTTTATAAAGGCTTTACAGTGTGAATCAGCCTTGAGCTGATGAGTAGGGATTGATGATAATATTGAAGATCTTTAGTGACTTTCAATAACTAAAACTTAGTATGATGTATAAAAACAATCAATAAAAGGTATTAGCAATGCAAAAAAAAACATTTTTTCTAGGCCTGATAATAATTGGGTCTACAGTTTCTTTGAGTATAGCAGGGACTATTAATAATGGTGTGTGGTCACCCAGTGCTTGTGGCACAGAGCCATTAAGTCCAGTTATTGATTTAAATACAGTAGAAAGTT
>CAIOMN010000149.1 GCA_903859415.1 uncultured Methylococcaceae bacterium | reverse complement strand
CCTGACGCTTCTTTTCCGGCCGTTGGAATTTGCTCGGAAAGATCACGCCAGGGCAGATTTTCTCCATCGCAGAGACACGATAATTGGGCAGAAAAACCAGCTTTAACTTGTTACCGATATCAGGATCATGATTAATCACATGAGAAACATTATTAATCAACCTGATGATTTTTTTCGCCATGTGATAGCAGGGTGCCGCTCCGCCAATCAATACACAACGATCGGTCCAGTTTGCCGTATCGCCACGCTTAGGCTTGTTCCCAAACTTCCAGTTTTGGAACGCTGCCTTGGAAGCTCCAGCTTCCTGTTTCGCGAAGCTGGAGCTTCGTTATCCTGGTTCCCAAGCTGGAGCTTGGGAACCAGTGCAAAATTAGAACTCCTCGATTCCACTACATTTTATCAAGACTACTTGCTACACTCGTTGCAACTGCTTTATCTATCGAGCGCCAGCTGCGGTATCCTTCGTGTCCATAATACGATTGATCAGGTTGGTCTGTTGCGATACCCTATCTGCTTGAGTTAAATCAATCATACCTTTAAGCTCTGAAAAACGTTGTTCAGCTTCTTTTAGAAACTCTGTTGCTTTAGGCAAATCGCCGCCTTTTACAGAGGCTCGCGCTTTTTTCAAAGAATCATTAGCGCGGTTACGATTACGGTCAACTTTATCATTAGCATTGATTTCTTTACTGACCGCTAATGCCTCTTTGATATTCTCTATAATGACATCGTCCCCCGCTTTGTCATTGATGGCTTTCTGTGCTTCATTAACTTGAACTAAAGTAGCGTCAATGCCTTCAGCCGCAGTCATCTTATTATACATACAGGCCATGCCCAAACAGACATCAGCAGTCGTCGAAAAAGATGCTAAAGAAAGTGTCAATGTAGTCGCTATCACAGCGCTTTTTAATAATTTCATGTAATGTAAACCTCGTTATAGTTATTTTTATGTGGTCTGCAACTGCCTAGATATTAAACATATTTAATTAGTTACATGACAACGAGGGACTTTATCATAACTCTTGTGAATATTACATAAATTAACTCGGTTACAGGAATTCAGGGGTATATCAAATAAAAGCCATTAACAATATGAAGGTATTTTTTAGCAAGCAGCTTTGATTAATAATGATAGCGGCATTGGACAATGATAATGTTATCGTCATTGACCTGGTACACCAGACGATGTTCGTGATCTATACGTCGCGACCAAAACCCTGACCAATTTCTGGTTTCCTATCCCTTCAAACGGTTTGCGTTTAATATCTTTGATTAAGCCGTTAATGCGTTTGAGCATTTTCTTGTCATTATCCTGCCAATATAAATACTGCTCCCAGGCTGAATCATCAAAAGACAGCCTATCAATATTCAATTAAATCATGCGCAGTAAACTTGCCAGCCTTGACACGGGCAATGGCCTCATCCAGTGCTTTTTTATTGGCCGGACTGGCCATTAAATACGCCGTTTCATCATAGGCGTGGAAATCTTCCAGACTCATTAATACGGCAGGCTTGCCATTTTGACGGGTTATTAAAATCGGGGTGTGATCGTCATTAACTTTGTTGATGGCTTCAGACAGATT
>CAIOMN010000148.1 GCA_903859415.1 uncultured Methylococcaceae bacterium | reverse complement strand
TGGTAAGATTCAATGGCATTGTATGCCCCGGTTTCTATAAACGTGGGAATGCACGCGATCACATACTAGTCGCACATAAATTCATTTAAATTGACTTCAGCTACCGGTTTAACGGGAGGCAGGTTTTGACTTGAACAAGCACCGATGATCGAAGTAAAAAGTCCGACGAATAAACAGATTATTTTATTTTTCATTTTAGCAGGGTTTCTTTTAAGTCTTCAGAAAATGGTTTGATGCAAAACCAGACATTTAGGTAAGCCAGTGCAATCTCGGGATCTTGCAGGGTTCCTAAATCCTGTCCATTTAACTGTAGCAACAACCCCTTTAGGGGATCATAAATCAGATCATTTCGTTGGCGATAAAAAGCTTGCAATAAAATAACTCAGGAATAAACTGGCAATCAGTATTATTTAAGATGTAGCTGGAAAGTGGCATTTGAATGGGATGCTAATAACAATGATAGGTTGTAAATATTATGACTATAACGGTTGAACGCAGAAATGGCTCAACGATACTGGTTATGCAAGATGGCACTCAGCAACCTATTGCCGATAAAATTGATTGGGCTAGGTTAAATGCATTAACTGAAGCAGATATCAAAGCGGCGGCTGAGGCCGATTTAAATAATCCGCTGATAACCGAAGCCGAGTTGAAGACGTTTCGCCCAGTGCTTAATCCCAAATCCAGTGCCTAATCCCAAATAAATTCTTAGTGGAGTAAAGATATATTCTCTCTATATCCAGCCATAGCATGAAGTCGATTAATATCTTGATTGATTTTCATGAGCTAATTAAAAATTGTGTTAGTATCGCGACAAAAATACACTGTATGTTAATCTTTAAACCTATAGTGAAAGCGCCGACCTTGTTGGTGCAATCAATATACTCGCTGAGGCTAGGCGCTTTAAGCGGGTAATCAACCGTCGGATAGACGGGGCTAAATAATAATTTATATAACCAGTCTGTTGGAGATTGAAATGATTGAGCTTAAAAAAAGCGTGAATTATGCTGGGCCAAAAGGTCCGGTGGTATTGGTAATTATGGATGGCGTCGGCATTGGTAAGAATCCGGCAAGTGATTTTGTAAAGCAGGCCAATACTCCAAATTTAAATTGGCTTCATGAAAATGCACTTTATACAGAGTTACGTGCACATGGGGTGTCAGTGGGATTACCAGACGATGGTGATATGGGTAATTCAGAGGTGGGTCATAATGCGATTGGTTGTGGTCGTGTATTTGCTCAGGGCGCTTCCCTGGTTGGAAAAGCTATTGAATCAGGTCTGATGTATGCAGCCGGTTCTGTGTGGCAAGAACTCATAACGAATGTGAATAGCAAATCATCAACTCTGCATTTTATTGGGTTATTTTCAGATGGAAATGTACACTCAAATATTAATCATCTGGAGTCAATGTTACTCAAGGCTAAAGAGCAGGGTGTTAAGAAGGTACGTATACATGCCTTGATTGATGGTCGGGATGTACCACCCACGTCAGCGCTAGATTATGTGGAGCGTTTCGACAATTTCCTGAAAGAAATTAATGCGGATGGTTCGGTTGATTATTGTGTAGCATCGGGTGGTGGACGTATGAACATCACTATGGATCGTTACAATGCCAATTGGGATATGGTCAAACGAGGCTGGGATACGCATGTGAAAGCAGAAGGTCGAACATTTGCCTCAACCAAAGAAGCGATAGAGACTTTCCGTTCTGAAATTCCGGGTGTCTTAGATCAGGATTTGCCTGCGTTTGTCATTGAAAGGGATGGCAATCCTGTGGGGCCAATTGTGAATGGCGATAGCGTGATTTTATTCAACTTCCGTGGTGATAGAGCATTAGAAATTACCAAAGCATTTGAAGCGGATGAGTTATCAGAGTTTGATCGAGGCCAAAAGCCAGATGTCTTGTTTGCCGGCATGATGCAATATGATGGAGATCTTGGGGTACCCAAACGCTATCTGGTTACACCACCCGCGATAGATCGCACGATGAGTGAATATCTCTCAAATTCAGGTGTAAAGCAGTTCGCTATTTCAGAAACCCAAAAGTTTGGACATGTAACCTATTTCTTTAATGGTAATAATTCAGGTAAATTTGCAACTGAGACTTGGACAGAGATTACTTCCGACGTTTGTCCATTCGAAGATGCGCCACGGATGAAAGCGGATGAAATAACTGATGCAGTGGTTAAAGCCGTTGAGAGTGGTGAATACCAGTTTATTCGTCTGAATTATCCGAATGGTGATATGGTCGGCCATACTGGCGTAGTGAGTGCAGTTAAACTGGCTGTTGAAGCGGTTGATGAGGGCGTAGGCAGGATTGTGGAAGCACTAAAGAAGGTCAACGGAATTCTGGTGTGTTCGGCAGATCATGGTAATGCGGATGATATGTGCGAACTGGATGCCAAAACAGGTGAACTGAAACTAGATAAACAGGGGCGTAGCCTACCTAAGACTGCTCACTCCCTGAATTCGGTTCCGGGCATTGTATATGATCCTTCTGGGGTCGCTAAGGCGCGGTTGGCAGATGTGCCGGGTGCTGGTATTGCGAATCTGGCGGCAACGTGTATCACGCTGTTGGGTTTTGAGCCACCAGAAGATTATGTTCCAAGCATAGTGGAAGTAGGATAGGCCTTTTGGGCGCGTAGCACACACTGAAAAAGAGCAATTCTATTCATACTTTTAGATTGTCAATTTATAAGCTCCTAGGAACATATTATGCCGAGTAACAAGTTTGTTATTAGTAAACCTAAGTTATCCATTATTAAGCTTCCCGAGCAGGGAATGAAAAAGAATGATTTTATTGATGATTTTAAGCAATATTATGTGCATTTATTAGGTAGAGATGAGCATTGTAGGTCCCCTTATTATGCTAGCGAAGCTTTATCACAAGCGATACGTGATCGGTTGATGGAGCGTTGGAAGGAAACACATCAACACTATAAAAGTAATGATTGTCGTCGGCTTTATTATTTATCAATGGAATTTTTGATGGGTAGAAGCTTAAGTAATGCGATGCTTAATTTAGGTGTTACCGATACCGTAACTCAGGCCATGTATGATTTAGGCATTGAGATTGAAGAGTTGATCAGTGCGGAACAAGATGCCGGATTAGGTAATGGTGGCTTGGGTCGTTTGGCCGCTTGCTTTATTGATAGTTGTGCAACATTGCAACTACCCGTCATTGGCTATGGGCTAAGATACGAATACGGTATGTTTACCCAGACTATTGTGAATGGAGAGCAGGTAGAAAAACCAGATCATTGGCTGCGCTTTGGCAATGTCTGGGAAATTGAGCGAATAGAATATTCGCACTGTATTAAATTTGGGGGACATACTGAAGTTCATACCGATGAAGAGGGTCATCAATACTCCCATTGGATATCGTCTTGTAATGTATTGGCTGTGCCTTTTGATACACCGATTCCAGGTTATAAGAATGGTACGGTCAACTCTTTGAGGCTTTGGAAAGCGGTTGCTACTGAAGAGTTTAATTTAGATGAATTTAACGCGGGTGATTATGCCGAAGCAGTCGCTTCAAAAATCACTGCAGAAAATATTACGATGGTGCTATATCCCAATGATGCCAATGAAAATGGGAAAGAGCTGCGTTTACGACAACAGTATTTTCTAGCCTCTGCCAGTTTACAGGATGTTGTTTCTCATTGGATTGCTGTGCATGGTAAAAACTTTAATGGCTTTGCAGACAAAAACTGTTTTCAATTAAATGATACCCATCCCAGTATTGCCATTGCCGAACTCATGCGGTTGTTAATGGATAACAATCGCTTAACTTGGGATGAAGCTTGGGCTATTACCAAAAATACGATGGCCTACACTAATCATACTTTACTACCCGAAGCGTTAGAAAAGTGGCCGGTTAGATTGATGCAGCGCTTATTGCCACGATTAATGGAAATTATTTTTGAAATTAATGCACGCTTCTTGGCAGAAGTGTCAATGCATTGGCCAGGTGATGGTGAGCGTTTAAAAAGAATGTCCATTATAGAAGAAGGCCCAGATAAACATGTCAGAATGGCCTATCTGGCGATAGTCGGTAGTTTTTCTGTAAACGGTGTTGCTCAGTTACATTCTCAATTATTGCAACAAGGATTATTCAAAGACTTTTATGAACTATGGCCACATAAGTTTAATAATAAAACCAATGGGGTGACGCCTCGGCGTTGGTTGGCTGCATGTAACCCAGAGCTGGCGAGTTTAATTACAGAAACGATTGGCGATCATTGGATAACTGATTTATCAGAGTTAAAAAAACTAGAGCCTTATGCGGAAGATGCCAAGTTTAGAAAGCGTTGGAGAGACATTAAGCAAGTCGCTAAGCAACGCTTGATAGATTATAAAAAACGTAAGCATCCTATGGCACTGCATTTGGATGTTAATGCCATTTTTGATGTGCAGGTTAAACGTATACATGAGTATAAGCGTCAATTACTCAATGTATTGCATGTGATTTATCTTTATAACGATATTAAAAAGCATGGCGCAGTTCATCATGTACCTAGATGTGTCCTGATTGGTGGTAAAGCAGCGCCAGGTTATCGAATGGCTAAAAAGATTATTAAGTTAATTAATAATGTTGCCAATGTCATTAACTCGGATCCTGATATGGCTAACCAGTTAGCCTTACTATTTTTACCTGACTATCGAGTTTCAGCCATGGAGAAAATATGCCCTGGGGCTGATTTATCTGAGCAAATTTCGACAGCGGGTAAAGAAGCCTCGGGAACAGGCAATATGAAGCTAATGATGAATGGTGCCATTACGATTGGTACTTTAGACGGTGCTAATATTGAAATTCGTGAAGAAGTTGGTGATGAAAACTTTTTTCTATTCGGCTTAACGGAGGAGCAGATCGAAGAAAGACGAGGTCATTACGATCCATTGGGCATTATTTCTCAAGATGAAGACTTACAGTCAGTTATGCATTTATTGGAGTCGGGATATTTTAATCAATTTGAACCAGGTCTTTTTGATGATGTGATTGATTCTATAAAGAGTCCACATGATCCCTGGATGACAATTGCTGATTTTAGAAGTTATATTGATGCTCAACAACGGGTAGAAGATGCTTATCGTGATCAAGATCACTGGACAAAAATGAGTATCATCAATTGTGCAAACAGTGGGAAATTCTCTACTGATAGAACGATTAACGAATATAATCGGGATATCTGGAAACTAACGCCTCAGCCAGTTAAGCATCATCACCAATAAAAAATAAGTTGGTTTTGTCTGAACCAATCACCTCTCTCGATAAAGAGAGAGATGATTGGTTTTAGAGCTGGTTCAATCCATCATTTAAAGCGATTTTGTTTAAATTGCTCTAGGCGCTTATTGAAGCCTTTTCGGTCAAATACGTAGTAGATGAATATGAGTAGAAAAGGCCATAATACTAAGGCTAGTAGTTTAAATACCGTTCCGATATCCATGATGATAGCCTCTCAATGTTTAGTGGGCGGGTGTTAACTCAAAAATAATTAATTCAGCTACGTCTTTGCCAATATTTTCTACTGACATTAAACGGCCTGTTTCCCAAAATACATCACCGCTTGAGTAAGTATTGGTTTTGCCATCTTCAACGACTTGTAATTTACCTTTGACGACATAGCGTGGGCCTGGACCTTCATGAGTATGCCAGGGCGTTTTAAAGCCGACTGGAAAGCTAACGCGGATTGTTTTTGTATTAATAGAGCTACTGGTCAGTTCTACACTTTGTTCTAACAATAAGGTTTTGCTAAGCGTTGTTGTATTTTGAGCTGAAACTAAAGGTGCTTTGATTAAAAGTAGTGTGGCTAGCGCGATTAAAATAACGTTTACGGGTTTTAATGTTTTAAACATCGGTTTGCCTTTTGAATAGTAATTAATTGAATAGATAATGTTGCGGCAATATTTATTGTCTCAAGTCCTTAACGACTCGAACAACTTCATGATCGTCAGCTATAGGTTCTACACTGAAACCTAGTTTTTTTACCAGTGATAACATGGGTTTGTTAATGGCAAGTACTTCACCTTCAAAAAATGACATACCTTTCGATTTTGCGGTGTGCATGAGGGTTGTCATGAGCCGGGTTCCTATACCTAAGCAGTGACTATCATCCGCAACAACAAGAGCAAATTCAACTGAGTTACCATCAGGGTTCATCACATAACGACCCACAGCAAGCTCACAGGGTAGGTTTTGATCTTCAGTAACAGCAACAAATGCCATTTCACGATCATAATCGATTTGTGTAAAGCGTACGATCATTTCAGATGTTAACTCATGCAGTGCTTGCATGAAGCGAAAATATTTTGTGCGATCAGAGAGGCGACTGTGAAAGTTCGTTTCCAGGTTAGCATCTTCAGGGCGGATAGGGCGGATAGTGATATTAACACCATTAGACAATTGATGATGTTGTATTAGTTCATGCGGATAAGGATGAATCGCCATGTGTGAATAGCGAGTAAGTTGATGTGATAGTTCCGCTTTAATACGTGCATCCACTGCCATTGCTCCGTGTTCGTCAACGATCAATGGATTAATATCCAGTTCGAGAATTTCTGGCAATTCGCTGACCATGATGGATACATTCAGCAACGTATCAATGAGCGCTTTAATATTAGCAGGGGGTAATTGACGGAAAGCTTTTAGATATTTAGCCGCCTTCGTTTTAGCAATCATTTGCTCAACCATATAAGCATTGAGTGGAGGGATTGCAACTGCATTATCTTTTAATATCTCCACCATGGTGCCACCTAAACCAAAACTAATCGCAGGACCAAATACAGGATCTCTGACGACACCTATCATGAGTTCACGACCACTGGTACTTTTATACATGGGTTCAACGGTCATGCCGACTTCAGTTATTTCAGGATATGCTTGCTTAATGGCGGCTTCCATTTCTGCATAGTGGCGAGAAACGTCTTGAACGGTGTTAATGTTAAGTCGGACGCCGCCGATATCTGACTTGTGACTAAACTCAGCCATGTTGATCTTTAAGACAACCGGAAACCGCAAGGTTTCGGCAGCAATCATTGCATCCTTAGCGCTGTGAACGGTAATGGTTTGGGTGACTGGAATATGGAAGGCTGCCAGTATGGCTTTGGCTTCTTGTGCGGTCAGTATTTGACGACCTTCTGAAAGTATACGCTCAATGATTAAACGTGCGCCTTCAACATCAGGTTTGGCAAGTTCTTCAGTAGGCGAGGGAATTTGTTTTAGCAGAATTTGATTTTCAGCATAGTTTGCTAAAAAAGCAAAGGCATCGACCGCTGTTTCAGGCGTATTAAAGTGGGCGACTTTACTGTTAGCAAAAAGGTTGCGACCGGCTTGTACTTTTGCGCCACCGGTCCATGAGGCTAATACTGGCTTGTTGCTGGTTTTTGCTCCCTCAATAATATATTCCGCCACTTGGGTGGGTTCAGTCATGGCTTGAGGGGTTAAAATGACCAGTACGCCGTCTATGTTATTATCTTTAAGACAGACTTCTAACGCTTTTTGATAACGTTCCGAGCTAGCATCACCGAGAATATCAATAGGGTTAGCATGAGACCAGTGTACAGGCAAAACAGCGTTTAAAGCCTCAAGGCTATCCGCATTAAGTTCGGCCATCTGTATGCCAACATCTTCAGCCCGATCGGTGCTCATCACACCTGGACCTCCAGCATTGGTAATAATCGCTAATCGATCCTTTTTAACGACGTAATTATTGGCTAATACGCGTGCAGCCGAGAATAACTCGGTGATGCTATAAGCTCTAACAACACCGGCACGGGAAATGGCCGCATCAAAGACATTGTCGCCACCGACCATTGCCCCGGTATGTGACATGGCCGCTTTACAGCCTGCTTCGTGACGACCCGATTTAATGAGAATGACAGGCTTTAAGCGGGCCGCTGCTTTCAAGCCACTTAAAAATCGACGCGCATCGCGGATACCTTCTACATACATCAATATGCCGGTGGTTTTGCTGTCGGTCGCCAGATAATCAAGGACTTCACCAAAATCAATATCTGCGGCTCCGCCCATTGAGACTACAGTAGAAAAACCAATGTCCTGTGTTTTTGCCCAATCTAAAATAGCTGTGCAGACGGCGCCTGATTGCGAGAGTAAAGCCAGGCTACCCTCTTTAACCGTTCCATCACCAAAGGTTGCATTAAGTTGCCCGCTTGGGCGAATAACGCCTAAGCAATTCGGTCCAATCAGTCGAATACTATAACGGTGCGCAATATCCAGGACTTCTTGCTCCAGCCGTTTTCCTTCTACACCTAATTCACCAAAACCAGCGGTGATGATAATCACTGAGGTGACGCTCTTTTCACCACATTGACGCATAATAGAAGGCACGCTGGGGGCGGGCGTAGCAATGACAACCAAGTCTAATTCTTCAGGTATGCTAGTGAGATCAGGATATGCTTTTAAACCTAATAATTGCTCACGTTTGTTGTTGACAGGATAGAGTCCACCAGAAAATCCTGCTTCTAGCATATTAAGCAGTAATCGGTAGCCTACGCTCTCTTCGCGCTCTGAAGCGCCGACAATCGCCACTGATTTAGGAGTGAAAAAGCGATTTAAATAATGTGGTCCCATGAGTATTCCAGTTTGAGAAAAATAGTTAAAATTGTTAAGTTTGGTTGTTTCTAAGGCGTCAAACAGTTATTTATTTATGAAAATGCTCGCTTGGACATATTCCCTGCCGTAGGCTAATGATTGGCCAGTTATTGGTTTGTGCAAAGGCTGTTAGTTTTTCATCAGGATCAACAGCCACAGGATTATCCACTAATTTAAGCAAAGGTAGGTCATTATGAGAGTCACTATAGAACCAACTACCTTGCATACTTTCTGTTGAGTTTTTTAACCAGTCTTCTAATAGTTTTACCTTACCTTCCTGGAAGCAAGGAATGCCATTATAGCCTCCTGTATATTTCCCTTCGATGAACTCGGGTGTTGTTGCCAGTAAATTATCAATTCCATATAGATTTACAATGGGCTCGGTAACAAATCGGTTGGTCGCTGTTATGACCAGTAATGTATCCCCCCGCTCTTTGTGTTTAGCGATCAGTTCATGAGCGGGCTGTAATAATATAGGCGTAATGACATCCTGTATGAATTGGGTGCGCCATTTAAAAAGTTGGGTAGGGCTGTTATCTGCTAAAGGCTTTAGAGAAAAATTTAAAAACTCAACGATATCCAGGGATCCTTGTTTGTATTGATTATAGAATTTTAAATTGCTAGTTTCGTAATAAGCCTTATCAACAATGCCTTGGTCAACAAGAAATTGTCCCCATAAGTAATCGCTGTCATCAGCTATCAGGGTATTATCTAAATCAAAAATTGCTAAACTCACGTTAAACCTGTCTGAAGTAATTAAAAGGATTGTGTGCTCTGGTAACTAAGGGGCTTTTATGGAACAATGGACCCATTATAAACAAGTCAACCTATTTTGTAATTTAACCAGTGAGTAAGATTAAGATATAGGGCAGATAAAAGATACAGGTTTTAACATGATAGACTCTAAAGGATACCGGCCTAATGTCGGGATCATCCTTTGCAATGACGAGGGTCGTGTGTTTTGGGCAAAACGGATGGGTGTCAACGCTTGGCAATTTCCGCAAGGTGGAATAAATGATAACGAAGACCCTGAAACAGCGATGTATCGAGAATTGTGGGAAGAAACTGGATTACAGCAACAACACGTTGAGTTGCTCGGCCGTACGCGCTATTGGTTGAGATATCAGTTGCCAGAGCGATATATTCGCAAGAGTTCAATGCCTTTGTGTATTGGACAAAAGCAAATTTGGTATATGTTACGTTTGTTAACTCAGGATTCAAATGTGCGATTTGATCACTGTGCTAAGCCTGAATTTGATAGCTGGCGTTGGGTGGATTATTGGGAACCGTTGAATGATGTGGTGTATTTTAAGCGTAAAGTCTACCAAAAAGCGATGAGTGAGTTAGGGGCGATACTGGCGATTGATTCTGTACCCGTTAATCCAGCCGGCTTTTTGGAACAAGCGATTAAGTTTAAGCAGTTCAAGGCATTAAAGTCAAAATAGAATGTCATGTATTTAGTCAGGAATTAAGTTGACTGGTTTAAGCCTAATTTGGGCTTTAGCTTATAAAACAGTTTGTTTTGACAAGGCACCTGCCAGTTCTTTGACTAATTTAGGTACTAGATAGCCTGGTAGGGTGAGTTGCATTTGTTTGATCAGCTCCACAGCGATGGTTTCTGGCACTTCAAAATGCCCAGTTCCAGTGGCTTTGTCCAATAGATGTAAGTAATAAGGGATGACGCCGTTAGAAAATAATTTCTCACTTAAGTCACACAGAATGTTTGCATGTTCATTGACACCTTTGAGCAATACCGACTGATTAAATAAGTTAATGCCGCTGCTGCGTAATAACGCTAAGGCATTTATGACTCGAGTGTTTATCTCATTAGCATGGTTGCAGTGAACCACAATCACAACTTGTTGGGTGCTTTCTGTTAAGGAGGTAATCAGCTTTTCGGTTATTCTGGCAGGTAGAACAATAGGCAGGCGAGTATGTATTCTGATACGTTTTAAATGCTTTACCGTATTTAATTTCTGAATAAGATTCTTTAATCGCTCATCATTTAATAATAACGGGTCTCCGCCACTTAAAATAACTTCAGAAACTTCGGTGTGTTCGTTAAGGTATTGAATGCCAGCATTTTCATGTTGTTTGCTGAGTTGGCTGTCTGCATAGGGGAAGTTACGGCGGAAACAGTAGCGGCAGTTAATTGCGCAGATTCCTGTATTGATAAATAAAACTCTTCCATGATATTTGTGTAAAACCCCGGTATGGGTTGAAGAAGGTAAATCACCTACTGGGTCATCACTAAAGTCCGGATAGATAGTCAGTTCATCTTTAATCGGCAATACTTGCCGTAATAAAGGATCGTTAGGGTTACCTTTTTCAATGCTGGCTGCGAAGCTGACTGGCACCTTAATTGGGAAGCTTTTTACTGCGTTAACAGACGTTGGAAGTTGTTCAGAAGATAGCTGCAGATAATGGCACAAGTCTTCAATATTGTTAAAAGCTTCGGCAAGTTGTTGTTGCCAGTTTTTAGTAAAGTGAACGGTTTCGTTTAGTTGATCAAACATGAAAGTCATTATTTAAGTTTTCTATCGATTGTTACGTCCATTATAATGGCTCAGTTTTATATAGTTTGTCATCTTGAGGATAAAATGGCCATTTACAGTACCAATGAATTTAAATCCGGGTTAAAAATCATGTTAGATAATGACCCTTGTGCAATTATCGAAAATGAATTTGTTAAGCCAGGTAAGGGTCAAGCCTTTAATCGGGTGAAGATCAGAAACCTTAAAACGGGGCGAGTGATTGAAAGGACTTTTAAGTCTGGTGAATCTCTTGAAGGCGCCGATGTTGTAGATGTTGAGATGCAATATTTATATAATGATGGCGAGTTTAGGCATTTCATGGTGCCTGATACCTTTGAACAGTATCAATGTGAAGAAAAATTGGTGGGTGAGGCCAGTAAATGGCTTAAAGACCAGGATAACTGCACAATTACACTTTGGAATGATGCGCCATTATCAGTAACGCCCATTAATTTTGTAGAGTTGGCTATTGTTGAGACTGATCCCGGTGTCCGTGGTGATACCTCAGGCGGTGGTGGTAAACCCGCTAAATTAGAAACCGGTGCGGTTGTCAGGGTGCCGTTATTTGTTCAGCAGGGCGAAGTGATTAAAGTGGATACACGTACGGGCGAATATATTTCACGCGTAAAAGAATAGTGATCAAAGAGTGGCAGCCAAGCTGTACTATTGAAGTTTTGCGGCTACGGGCGCAACTATTTAATAGCATACGATGTTTTTTCTCAGCAAGAGCGGTGCTTGAAGTTGAAACGCCTTTGCTGGGGTATGCGTGTGGAACAGATCCACAGTTAGATTTTTTTACAACGGATTATATTGCTCATCCGCAGCGTGATACGTTGTTTTTGCAAACGTCACCTGAGTTTGCGATGAAAAGGTTGCTTGCTGCTGGCAGTGGATCTATTTACCAGATCTGTAAAGCCTTTAGAAATGGTGAATCAGGGCGCTTTCATAACCCTGAATTTACCCTGCTGGAATGGTATCGTGTTGGCTTCACCTTGACTGAGTTAATGGATGAGATTTCAGAACTGATTCAAACGCTGAGTCTAGGATATTTGTCTTTAAACACGACTCAGCGATTTACTTATCAAGACATATTTGAGCGGACTACGGGATTGAACCCTTTAACGTTTTCTTATGTCGATTACAGTGCTTTCGCGTTGGCTAATGGTCAGCCCGAAGCAATGACTATATGCGGTTATGAGCATGGCTTATGGTTGGATTTTATTTTTAGCCATCATATCCAACCTTATTTAGGCGAAAGTGCTTTATGTATGATTTATGGATATCCGGCCTGTCAATCTTCATTAGCGCGTATTAATAACCTTAATCCGCTGATTAGCGATCGCGTTGAGATTTTTATAAACGGTATCGAGCTGGGTAATGGCTATTATGAATTGACTGATGCCCAAGAACAAAATAAGCGATTTGATGAAGAAATTGCTATCAGGTTAGAAAATAACCGCCCGGCAACGGTTAAAGACAAAAATCTTATTGCTGCTTTGGAATGTGGTTTGCCTGAATGTGCAGGAATAGCTATAGGTTTGGATCGTTTAATGATGGTGTTGACAGGCAGTTTAACCATTGATGAGGTGCTTAGTTTTCCTGTCCGTAGGGCTTAAGATTATTTAAGATTTACTGTGATATAATTCAACCGTTTTTAATTGTTTAGACTTTGATCTTTTATTTTTAACCTCCTTCATGAAATCAAATACTTTTTCTTGCTTATTATTGCTTGGTTTACTGGTCTCATCTGGGGTTGAAGCTGGCGAAGAGTTTGTTGTTACAGATATTCAAGTCAAAGGCTTGCAACGAATTGCGTTGGGGACAGTTTATAGTTATCTGCCGGTTAATGTCGGAGAGAAGTTCTCTCTAGACAATGTATCTCCAGCCATTAAATCGCTATTTAAAACTGGATTTTTTAAAGATGTTTCCCTGGAAAGGGAAGGTTCAACGTTGATTGTTAATGTTGTTGAGCGTCCATCTATTGCAAAGATTGTATTTGAAGGTAACAAGGATCTCAGTAAAGACGACTTAACTAAGGCATTGGATAAGATCGGGTTAGCTGAAGGCAAAATATTTGATCGGCAGGTTTTAGATAAGGTTGAGCAGGAGCTAACACGTCAGTATTTGAGTCATGGTAAGTATGGTTTAAAGATTAAAATTGATGTTGCTAATTTAACCCGAAATCGTGTCGGTATTAATATCAAAATTTCGGAGGGTCGTGTTACCAAAATTAAGCAGATCAATATTGTTGGTAATACAGCTTTTGATGAGAAAGTGTTACTGAAAACTTTTGAACTGAGTACGTCCAATATATTATCTTTTTACACCAAAGACGATCAGTACTCCAAGCAAAAGTTAGGCGCAGATTTGGAAACCTTGCGGTCATATTACCTGGATCGTGGCTATATTAATTTTTCAGTTGAGTCTACTCAGGTTGCTATTACACCGGATAAAAAGGATATTTATGTCACTATCAATATTAAAGAAGGTGATGTTTATAAGCTGAATAAAGTCAAGTTGTCCGGTAATCTGGTCGTTGCTCCTAATGAATTGATTAAGTTAGTGGGTGTTGGGCCAGGTGAAATATTCTCTAGAAAAAATGCAACTGAAACATCAAAAGCCATTCAAGATCGCTTAGGTGATGAGGGCTATGCGTTCGCGAACGTTAATATGGTGCCAGAAATTAATGAAGCCGAGAAAACAGTCGATATGGCCTTTTTTGTTGATCCCGGTAAGCGTGTTTATGTTCATCGTATCAATATGAGTGGAAACTCTAAAACGCGAGACGAGGTATTGCGTCGTGAAATGCGTCAAATGGAAGCAAGTTGGGCATCGAACTCTAAAATCCAGCGTTCAAAGACACGTCTTGAAAGATTAGGTTATTTTGAAAGTGTTAATGTGGAAACCCCACCGGTAGTAGGAACTACTGATCAGATCGATGTTAATTATACAGTCGTAGAAAAATCCTCTGGTAATCTTTCAGCAGGTATAGGTTTCTCACAGGTTCAAGGGATTGTTTTGAACGCAAATATTGCCCAGAACAACGTATTTGGTTCAGGTAAGCAGGTTAATATTGCTTTTAATAACAGTAGTTATATTACTAGCTATCAATTCGGTTTTGCTAATCCCTATTTTACAACTGATGGGGTGAGTCAAGGATATAACCTGGGTTATACAAAGAGAAATGCAGGGGCGATTAATATAGCAAACTATAATACCAACATCATGAATGCGGGTATTAATTTTGGACTTCCTTTAAATGAATTTGATCAGGTCCGTTTTGATACGGATATAAAGCATACTTCATTAGGCACTACGGCTTATTCATCCAAACAAATTAATGACTTTATCGTTGGGCAAGGTAGTTCTTTTTTAACTTACAGTCAGGGCATTAGCTGGGTTCATGATACCTTTAATCGTGCCATGTTTCCTAACTCAGGTGCTCAACAGCGTTTGTCTGGCGTAGCAACAATACCGGGTAGTAATTTGGAGTATTACAAGATTGGCTATAGGCAACAGCGTTATATTCCGTTAGCTAAAGACTTTACTTTTAAGTTGAATGGTGAGATTGGTTATGCGGGTGGTTATGGCAATACGCATGCTTTACCCTTCTTTGAAAACTATTTTATGGGTGGTTCTGGCTCGGTGCGTGGTTATAGAAACAATACCATGGGTCCAAGAGATTCGAATGGATACCCAATAGGTGGTTCTGTTAAAATTATTGCTAACGCGGAGTTGTTTTTTCCGGTTCCATTCATGTCAGATACGAAGTCGGTTCGTTTAGGTACTTTCTTTGATGCCGGATCGCTTAGTAATACTTTTTCCGCGAGTAACATGAAGTTTTCTGCCGGCCTTTCAGGCGAGTGGTTGTCGCCTTTTGGTGCGTTATCAGTCAGTGCTGCTTATCCACTTAATAGAGGGACCTATACTTATAACACCTATAATCCCGCCAATGGTATCGACCCCGGCGCTGTTATTACTAGCAAAGATCAAACGCAGTTCTTCCAATTCAATTTTGGTCAAAATTTCTAACAGAAGTTGTTTAGATTCTAGGGGTTATCCCCTATAATTTAACAGCTATTATTCCTTTCCCTATTTTAACTTAACTATAACCAGAGATCGATTTAACAATGAAAAAGAAAATTGCTTTATTTTTAGGACTCATGTTTGTTGGAAATGTCAGTTATGCGGATTTAAAGATTGGCGTTATTAATATGAATGCGGTTCTTGAAAAAACACCCCAGATGGAGAAAGTAAAAAAGCGCTTTGATCTCAAGTTTGGTGCTCGTGGTAAGCAGTTAGAAAACCAAGGAAAAGAGATTCAAGCATTGGAAGACAAAGTGAACAAGGATGGGGCTATCATGAGCGAAAGTGAGAAACGTAACCTTTCAAAAGATTTCCAAACCAAGTTGCGGGATTTCAAAAAAGCACAGCAGGAATTTAATGAAGACATTAACGCAAATCGTAACGAAGAATTAGGTAAGTTACAACGTGGTATTGTCGAAGTCGCCAGTAAAATTGCTAAAGATGAAGATTTTGATCTATTACTTCTTTCGGATGTCGTTGTTTATAAGAAAGAACAATTTGATATTACAGAGCAAGTTGTAAAGAAACTGTCCACAATGCCTGAGTAATTCAGTTTTAGATAAAATTATAACTTTATTCTGAGTTTTAGGCCGTTGTATTATTCGTATGACTTAATGTTATGAGCTTAGAAACTACTTTTTCAATTAAAGCACTATAAATTATGTCTATTACGTTAGATATTTTACAAATTCAAGCCTTTTTACCACATCGATATCCATTTTTATTGGTTGACAAAGTGATTGAATGTGAGCCAGGGATTAGGTTGTTAGGAGTGAAAAATGTCACTTATAACGAGCCTTTTTTTCAAGGCCATTTTCCACAAAAGCCTATTATGCCGGGTGTGCTCATTTTAGAGGCATTAGCGCAAACGACAGGTTTGTTGGCTTCGGAAACTGCAGGGGACGAGTTGGCAGGCATGATTTATTATTTAGTAGGTATTGATAAGGCTAAATTTAAAAGGCCCGTAGTTCCGGGTGACCAGTTGATGTTAGAGTCAATATTCGTTAAAAGTAAACGGAATATATGGGCCTTTGAATGTCGCGCTGAAGTGGATGGAGAGTTTGTGGCCAGTGCAGAAATTAGATGTGCAGCGGTGGTAGATTGAATTTGATTCATTCAACCGCTATCATCGATAGCCATGCTGAGCTAGCGGACAATGTGTCCATAGGGCCTTTTTCTGTCATTGGTGCGGATGTAACAATTGATTCGGGTACAGTGATAGGACCTCATGCTGTTATTAAGGGGCCAACCTCTATCGGTAAAGATAATCGTATTTACCAGTTTGCTTCTATTGGAGATGATCCGCAGGACAAAAAGTATGCGGCTGAAGTAACGCGACTTGAAATTGGCGATAGAAATACCATTCGAGAGTTCACCTCTATGCATAGAGGGACTCAGCAGGATCATGGTGTTACCAAAATAGGTAGTGATAATCTGTTTATGGCTTACACCCATGTTGCTCATGATTGTATTATTGGTGATCATGTCATTATGGCAAACGGGGCGTCCTTAGCAGGACATGTTCGTCTTAATAGCTATGCCATTTTGGGCGGCTTTACTTTAGTCCATCAATTTACCCAAGTGGGTCAACATAGTTTTGCAGCGATGGGCAGCGCAATTACACAAGATATTCCACCCTTCATTATGGTAGGCGGCAAACCAACCCGTCCACATGGTATAAATTCAGTGGGTATGGAACGTAATGGTATTTCACCTGAAGATATCCGTTTAATCAGGAATGCTTACAAGCTCATTTATAAAATGAATTTACGTTTGGAAGATGCTATTGAGAAGATGGAAGAAATGGCTGGAGAAAGCGAACAGGTAGCCGGGATGATTAGCTTTTTAAGGAATGTGAATAGAGGAATATTACGATAAACTTAGAAGTTAGTTTTAAGGATTTATCGTATAGCGCCTTGATAGCCGGTGTCGATGAGGCGGGCAGAGGTCCACTTGCAGGCCCTGTAGTGGCTGCTGCTGTAATTCTTGATCCCTCTCGGCCCTTTGTTGGCTTAGCCGATTCTAAAGTGCTTAGTGAGCGTAAAAGGGAATCTCTCTTTGACGAGATAAAGAAAAATGCCTTAAGTTGGTCTATTGCATTTGCAACTGTTGAAGAGATTGATGAGATTAATATCCTGCAAGCGACTCTATTAGCCATGCAACGTGCCGTGAGGGGATTAGCCATTCAGCCTGATCAAGTCTTAGTTGATGGCAATCAACTCCCTAAATTACCAATGCCTGCTCAGGCGATTATTAAAGGTGATAGTAAAGTTCAAGCTATCAGCGCTGCCTCGATATTAGCAAAGGTTGAGCGCGATAGATTGATGGTCGATCTTGATAAAGAATACCCCTGTTTTACGTTTAGTCAGCATAAGGGATATGGCACAAAGCAGCACCTATACGAGATTGAAAAATTTGGTGTTTTACCTATCCACAGAAAGTCGTTCAATCCAATTAAAACCATGCTAGCCCATCTTTGAAAAACTTATGCCTCCTGATTTAAGGTGTTTGTCGGCCCTTGTACATCAGAGGGATCACCTTCATAAGGGGTTGCATAGCTACAATCCTTTTGTGGGCAGACCTTCTCAACGCCACGTCGTTTAGTTTCTTTTACCGTTAAGATAGGCCAGTGACATTGTGGGCAGCTTTCTTTAATCGGGTTATTCCATAGGGCATAATCACATTTTGGATAACCCGAGCACGAATAAAATATCTTCCCGTTACGTGATTTACGTTTAAGGATAGTGCCTTTTTTACATTGAGGACATTCGATTTCAGTGTCCAACGGTTTTTCGATAGGTTCAATATGCTTACATTTTGGATAAGCACTGCAACCAATAAATTTACCGTAACGACCCGTTTTAAATATTAACGGAGAGTCACAGTCTGGACAGGTTCTGCCTTCCAGGACTTCGGGTTCAGCAGGTGTTTCTGTGTCGCCGTTTAAATTTCTGGTATAAGAGCATTCTGGATAATTCGTACAGCCAATGAAGCGACCATTTCTACCTAAGCGGATTGATAAAGGGCTGCTACACTCAGGACATTTTTCATCAAGGGCTTCTTGAGTGACGTCTTTACGTTGGACACTGGATTCCTTTTCTTGAATCATCGCATTAAACGGTGTCCAGAACTCTCGCATTAAGGGGATCCAGTCCTTTTCACCGCGAGAAACGGCATCCAGCTCATCTTCCAGATTAGCCGTAAAGTCATAATCGACGTATTTAGTGAAATGATCGGTTAGGAATTTATTAACAATTCTGCCGACATCAGTCGGGTAAAAGCGCTTATTGTCCAGCGTGACATACTCACGATTCTGGAGCGTAGAGATAATCGAAGCATAAGTTGACGGTCGACCAATGCCGTGTTCTTCAAGCGATTTAACCAGGCTGGCTTCACCATACCGGGGTGGGGGTTCGGTAAAGTGTTGACCCGTGATAATATCATTGAGCGGAACCGGTCGACCTTCTTCGAGAGGTGGTAAAAAGCTTTCCTTATCATCACTTTCTTTGCTGTCATCCTTCCCTTCCAGATAAACGGCCATAAATCCTGGAGTAGCAATTGTGGAGCCAGACGCCCTAAAAACATGTCGGCCTTCTCCGCAGCTTAAGTCTATTGCCACCCTATTAAGAGTAGCATGGATCATTTGGCAGGCAATAGTACGCTTCCAGATAAGATCATAGAGTTTGAATTGCTCAATGGTCAGATAGTCCTTGATCTGGGCAGGTAGATAGCTTGATGTGGTGGGTCTTATGGCTTCATGCGCTTCCTGAGCATTTTTTGATTTGGTTTTAAACACCCGAGGTTCTTTGGGTATGTTTTTAGCACCGTATTTTTCTACGATCAGTGCGCGTATTTCTTCAACGGCTTCAATGGATAAGTTAACCGAATCTGTACGCATATAGGTAATTAAACCTTGTGTCTCTCCACCGATATCAATGCCTTCATAGAGTTGTTGCGCAACAATCATGGTGCGCTTAGTAGTAAATCCTAACTTGCGTGAAGCTTCCTGTTGCAGTGTAGAGGTTATAAACGGAGGCGCAGGGTTACGTTTTTGCTGCTTTTTTTCTAGTTTACTGACTAATAGTTGACCATCAGCGGCTGATAGTAATGCCTGTTTCGTTTGTTCCGCATGCGCCTCATCAGTAATACTAAATTGAGTAAGTTTGGTGTTATCAAAATGAGTCAGTTTAGCTTTAAAGTTTTGCTCATGACTGGTTAGAGCAGCATCAACAGACCAGTATTCCCGCGTTTTAAAGGCTTCAATCTCAAGTTCTCGCTCAACAATCATGCGTAAAGCAGGGCTTTGAACGCGACCCGCGGAAAGACCTCTACGGATCTTTTTCCATAGGAGTGGGGATAAGTTAAAGCCCACTAAATAATCGAGAGCACGACGAGCCTGTTGCGCATTGATTAAATTAATAGCCAGCTTCTCTGGATTGGCAATGGCTTCAGTGACGGCTTTTTTAGTAATTTCATGAAAAACGACTCGGTGTACTGGTTTATCTTTGAGTAGTTTTTTCTCTTTTAATAATTCATATAAATGCCATGAAATGGCTTCACCTTCTCTATCGGGGTCGGTTGCCAGATATAGAGTGTCTGCTAATTTAAGGGCTTTACTGATCGCTTGAACGTGACGCTGATTACGCTCAATGACTTCATATTTCATGGCAAAGTCATTATTAGGATCAACGGCACCTTCTTTAGGAATAAGGTCTCTCACATGGCCATAGGAGGCTAAAACATGAAAGTCTTTGCCTAAATACTTTTCTATGGTTTTTGCTTTTGCAGGTGATTCTACAATGACAAGATTTTTACTCATTTACTTTATAACGATTAGGGTTCAATAGGGTGGTATGAATATAAAAGGGTTGCGTCGTACTATGAAAAAAATATCAATGTAAATAAGCAGGAATCAAGTCGTAGACTATATCTTCCATTCTAGAAAAAGCAATTTCTTCGTCAGGTTGGCTTAGCAACACCATTAAGATAATCCACTTAAGCTTTTCCATTGATATTTCTTCATGTTCCAGTGCCATAACACGATCAATCACAAGCTCTCGATTAATGGGCGTTAGGATACCACTTTGTTCAAGAAACATAATAAGGTTGCGGCATTCAAGGTCAAGTTTTTCTGTTTCCTGCTGACAGAAAATACGAAAAGCCGAGGTAATTGTGGGCTTTATGGTCCGCTCCAAGCTTAATGAGTCTAGCCAGTCAAACGCTTTACTGACCTCAAGAGATTGAAAGCCTGCTTCCTCTAGTTCTGTTCTGATGACATCACTATCAGGAGGTAATTCAATTTCCTCTTCCATATAATTTTCAAAAAGATACATCAGGACATCAAATATATTTTCTTTCATAGTGTTTATTCGTTTTTTAATGATTATTTTAAGCGTATATAGCAACCGCCAGCAGTTGCTTCTAGGTAGCCTTGTAGCTCAAGTATGAGTAGCATTGAGGAAATAACCTCAACAGAATTTCCGGTGATTTGAACTAGTTCATCAATAGAAGTCGGGCTAAACATAATACGATTCAATAATGTTTGTTGCTCTAGGTCAAGCATTGATTCACTTGAGTCAAATGTAATTTCTTTATCTTCTTGATAATATTGATGTAATTCTTCAAGAATATCTTGGGTTGTTTCGACAAGCTTTGCGCCTTGACGGATTAAAGCATTGCACCCTCTGGCAAGCGGGTTATGAATAGAACCAGGTATGGCAAAAACCTCTCTATTTTGCTCTAAAGCCATACGAGCGGTAATTAATGAGCCGCTTTGTTTTGCCGCTTCAACGACCAATAAGCCCTGGCATAATCCACTGATAATCCGGTTTCGCCTTGGAAAATGATTGGCTTTAGCGGTCGTGCCTGGAGGGAATTCAGAAATGATGGCGCCGGTATTAACAATTTCAGTGGCTAAGTCTTTGTGTCGAGCAGGATAAACCCGATCTAAGCCGGTGCCTGCTACGGCAATGGTATAACCTTTCGCAGATAAAGCGCCACGATGGCTTGCAGCATCGATGCCTAAAGCTAAACCACTGGTAATAGTAAAGCCGTGCTGACTTAATGTTTTGGCAAAATTAAAGGCAGTTTCTTCACCTGAAGCAGAGGGATTGCGACTGCCTACGATGGCTATTTGGGGTGCCGCTAATAAATCCGGATTGCCACGAACAAATAAAATGGGTGGTGGATCTGCAATCTCTTTTAATTGATAAGGGTAGTTTGCCTCATTGAAGGTAATGGCATAGTTATTATTTTGACTTAACCAGGCGAGGTCATTATCTATAATCGTCCAATCGGGATGCCTGATAACCTCAACACTAGGAGGTTTTAAGCCCAAGGCAGACAATGCGGAAGATGATTCACTGAATAACTGTGCTGGCGTATGCGTATTTAATAGATTAAGAAACGTTCGGCAACCAACGCCTGGTGTACGTAATAAGGCAAACCAATACTTTATGCTGTTGTCAGAGGTGGGCGTGATAATATTCAGAGTGTTTTAATTTTAATTTATTAAGGTAAATGAGATTTAACCGGGGTTTAGCGATTTAGTTAAACTGACCCAATCAATTGTACTCTATGCGTAAGAGTACCTGAATTTTCGTTGAGAAGTATACTTTAGATTTAATAGTTAATCCGAATTCCAATGGAAACACCCCGTCCTGGTTCCGGTGCAAAATTACGTAAATAAGACACCGAGTTACGAATGTTTTCATTAAGCAGGTTATTGCCTTTTAAAAACAACATAACTTTACTGTCGTGGAAGGCACTCATTTGGTATTCTGCTCCGATACCTAGCAGATAATATCCTGACGTGGGCGTATCGTTAACGCCGGGTCGATCTTGTGCCTGAGCACGAGTAAAGCGTAGATTACCTGACCATTTATTCTGGATATAATCCACTTGAAATCCAAAGCGTAAGGGCGGCATACGGGGCACAGCTGCGCCTGAGGTAACAAACGTTCCATGTGTGTAATCACTGAACAAGGTTAAATCCAACGCACCGTGCCAAGGTTCTGCTACAGGAAAAACCAGTTTACTTTCGTAGCCTCTAAACATAGCATTGCCCTGCATGCTGGCTGTCACAGGGGTACAGGCACCGGCAGTTAATCCTGTTTGGCAAGCCGCGTTTGCAGTAGTTAAAGCATTGCCTAAGGTAGGAATGAAACCTTGAGGCACAAATTCCCCTGTCCGCTGCTGATAAATGTAATTGTTCGCCCAATTATTAAATAGATCCAGTTCTGCCCGCATCCATTGGGTTTTGAATTTATAGCCAAGATCTAAATTATATGAGGTTTCCATCTGTAACAAAGGATCACCCAGTTCATAAGTTCGGGTGGCGTCATGATAGCCATTGGAGAACAATTCTTGCACCTGGGGTGCTCGTTGTGAGCGGGTCATTGCCAAGTTCAGGCTGTTAGTTTTATCCAGTTTCCATAACACCGAAGCGGAAGCACTGATCGGTGTAAAGTTATAGGATGAGTCAATGGCATAATTAGTAGATGATGCGCCGTTTAGTTTATAGGGTGCCGTATAACTGTTGCTGGCATTGGGGGTGAGCGAGGTATCTTCTATCCTTAGTCCTGTTTGATACTTGACGGACCCAAACTCCAGTGATTCTAAACCGAACACGCCAAAACTGTTGCTTTGCGTGGCAGGGACTATATTGGTTACCGTAGAGGGCGTTGTGGGAATATCAACCGTTGGCACGCCGCCAGTCGGAAAATTAAAGGCTGCAAACTGGCTGGAAACAACCTGAAAGCCCACTGTTCCATTTAACGGACCGATGGCCTTGTGAGCCAGTTCGACACGTCCTTCGTAAGTTTTGTTACTGAATGCGGTGCCTGGGCTATAGGGTATACCAGGAACGCCACCGTTCAGTTCAGTATGTGAATAGTCCGTATAACCCAAGCGCATACTCAGTTTGTCCGCAAAACGGAAGGGTGTGTTTAATTCACTCTTGATGTCGTATTTTTTTTGCCGTTGATCGATACGGGTATTGGGATCTGAGTAGTTCAAACCGTTTGAAGTAAAAGCGCCACCATCTGGCGCGATACCGTAATTATTATGTAATTGATTAAAGGCCAAGCCAACAAAGCCCTTGTCGCCAACGTAAGAGCCACCCACTGAACCGTTAATGTTTTTCCCGCCCGTATTGGGAATCACACCATGACTGTTTTGAACCACCTTGAGTGTAGGATCAAGGGTTTCTGCAGCGGGGGCATCAATAGCCGAACCACCAATGGACATATCGCCCAGATCCCGAAACACTCCGTCCAGGTGATAAGCCAGATGACTATGGCTGCCCTCTGCTTTCAACGCACTGCTGGATTCGCTAAAGGCTGAATCATAGCGCTGATCAAACACGAGATTAACGGGTTTGGCAGATAAGTGAGTAGGGATGCGGTTATCAATGACATTGACCACGCCACCCATTGCGCCACTACTGTACAACAATGTAGCAGGTCCGCGCAGTACTTCTATACTCTCGGCGAGGGACGGGTCAATGCTGGTGGCATGATCAGGGCTTAATTGAGAGAGATCATTGCTACCGATGCCGTTTTGCAATACACGTACCCTGGGCCCACTCTGTCCACGTATTACGGGTGTACCGACACCGGGACCAAAAGACTGGCTGGTGATTCCCAGTTCCTGCTTCAAAGCATCACCGATGGTATGACCCAATTTCATGGTCAGTTCATCACCGCTGAGCTTTGTCATCGGCAGTACCGTATTTGATGGTTTGGCTTGTGCATCTGCTGTAACCGTTATGGTTTCCAGTTCGACAATTGACTCATCAGCCGGTTGAGGCGGAGCAGCCTCCAATAACGTCGGGTAAGCGTGATCTTGCGCATAAGCAGTCTCTGTAAAAACAGAAGCAGTCATGACTATTAAAATGAGTTTTTTAATCATAGCGGGTTTAAAATTAATCAATGATGCCATTCACTGTAACTTCAAGCCGCGCACAATGCGCACATAATCCATGAATTTCTATTGCTTTGTGATAAATAGTAAAAGAGGCTTGCTCAAGTTCATTGGCTATCGCGGCCATGACACTTTCAGCAGGTCTTTCTTCAATTTCCTGGCAGTGTGAACAGGTCAGTAACAATTGTTGGTGCTGATGATCAGAAAAGCTACAGCCGATAAAGGCATTCAAACTTTCGACTTTGTGTATCAACCCCTGTTCCATCAAAAAATTCAGGGCGCGATATTAAAGAGTGAGGCATGAAGTAAAGCTAATTATATTTGTTACTATATAGCATCACTTTATCAGAGAATGTGAAAGAAATAAAGTTCGGAGCGAGGCAACTGCCGATAATCGAGTGTCCCGGTCAAATATTCGATGATCCTTCTGTTGATATAAATGTCGTCCAATGGATATGCGCCACAGTGTTGATCAGATCAAAATTAAGTTGTATCTAGGTTTGGGATGTTGTCGTAATTTTTATGGGCTTGGTTGGCAAGTATAAGCATAAGTTGTTTAAAGAAAATCATTGTGGATGTGCAGGTCTGATTGATAATCATAAATAGAGAATATCTTATTCGGCAAAAGCAATCGTTCCAAACCTTTTTCTTATTGCTTGCGTTACGTTTCTAACTTCATACGTAACGTAAATAATAGTGATCGTTACGTTTCCAACTGCTTACGTTACGTAAACGACAGTAAACTTTACTGTGAAAGTTCGTCAATTTGCGCTCATTATCTGTTTTTGTGATATATGAAAAACTTTCATTTGCTGGGGTGATGCCGTGCCTTCATGATCGTTAGTGGTGTAAATCACTATTGATGGGGTTGTACTGTTTTGATTGGGTATTTGGTCAAGCAGTATAGTAGTCGTTAGGGTTATTCACAAGTTATGTGGGTAAC
>CAIOMN010000147.1 GCA_903859415.1 uncultured Methylococcaceae bacterium | reverse complement strand
TGGGCATTTTCTTTTAGGTGGTTAGCTAAGAGTGAGCCAAGTAAGCGTGCATTTCTAGTTTGTGCTCTGTATTTTAAGGAGGTGATTAAATGGCGCATTTCACCTTGATAAACAAAGGGGGCAATCGTTTCGTCAAAGGCGGGGGGTGAGCTTAAGCATTTTCCACATAATTGGGGTGTGGTTATCGGTGTGGTAAACCTTTCTGCGCAGCGATAACAGCAGTGCTGGTTTCTGGATAAGCGTTTAAAGCAGTGCTCACAAAGGTCAAGTGAATTAAAACCTGTGTTGCCGCATAATATGCAAGTAGGCGGGAGCAGGTATTCCTGTATAATATTAATCCAGTTGTGTAGCATTTTCATTTTATGTGGTTGACGAATAAGGTGCTGGCCTGTTACTTATACGCTATAACTATTAATGTTGTTGGAGATTTTTTGAATGTCTGTAAACCCTGTTTTTAATCGTCATATTGCTATTGCTCAGGCTGCTCTTCGTCATGATTGGCGACTAGAGGAGGTTCAAGCGTTGTATGCGTTACCTTTCAATGATTTAATTTTTAAGGCACAAAGTATTCATAGAGCGCATTTTGATCCTAATGAGGTTCAGATTAGTAGTTTATTAAGTATCAAAACCGGTTCCTGTTCGGAAGATTGTGGTTATTGTCCACAAAGTGCGCGGTATGATTCGGGTTTAACGCCCGAGGCTTTAATGCCGGTAGATGCCGTTTTAAAAGCCGCACAACAAGCTAAAGATCAAGGTGCTTCCCGGTTTTGTATGGGGGCCGCATGGCGTCAACCTAAAGATAAAGATGTCGAACGGGTGATTGAGATGGTTCAAGGTGTTAAAGCCTTAGGTATGGAAACCTGTGTCACCTTGGGAATGTTAACTGACAAGCAAACTCAGCGCTTAAAAGAAGGCGGTCTGGATTATTACAATCATAATCTGGATACCTCTGAAGATTATTATTCTGAAGTCATTACCACCCGCACTTATCAAGATCGTTTGGATACTTTAGACCGGGTTAGAGAGGCCGGTATTAATGTCTGTTGTGGGGGCATTGTGGGTATGGGAGAGAGTGAAACCGACCGGGCTCAGTTATTAATTCAATTAGCCAATATGCCCAAGCATCCTGAAAGCGTGCCGGTTAATATGCTGGTGCAGGTTGAAGGTACGCCATTGATGGGTACTGAAGCACTCGATCCCTTGGTTTTTGTTAGAACCTTGGCGGTAGCCAGAATTATGATGCCAAAATCACGGGTACGATTATCTGCAGGCCGTAATAAGATGTCTGATGAAATGCAGGCTTTATGTTTCTTGGCAGGTGCTAATTCTATTTTTTACGGCGATAAATTATTAACCACCGATAATCCGATGACGAATCATGATTTAGCGTTATTTAATCGCTTGGGGATTCATTCAGGTGGTTCAAGTTACGCGGAATGACAGCTGCCTTTTCTCATTTATCGGCTGATTTACAAACGATTGCAACAGCAGGGCTATATCGATCAAGACGTGTGATTGATTCCCCTCAAGGGATTAATTTACAGCTTGAGGGTCGTTCTGTGGTCAATTTTTGCAGTAATGATTATTTGGGCCTGGCGAATCATCCTGAGGTCATCAGTGCTTTTAAAGCAGGGGTTGATCAGTATGGCGTGGGCAGTGGTTCTGCGCATTTGATCTGTGGACACAGTCGCGCTCATCATGCCTTGGAAGAAGAATTGGCGGCTTTTACAGGACGAGATCGGGCTTTATTGTTTTCTACAGGTTATATGGCTAATTTGGGGGTTATGTCGGCGTTGTTAGGGCGTGGCGATGCGGTCTTTGAAGATCGTTTAAATCATGCGTCTTTGCTGGATGGCGGCTTGATGTCTGGCGCACGCTTTAAACGCTATGCGCATGCGGATGTTGAGCAACTAAAGCCTCATCTGGCTCAAGCAAAAGGAAATAAACTGATTGTGACGGATGGCGTGTTTAGTATGGATGGGGATTTTGCACCGCTTAAGGCGTTAGCTTTGCTGGCAAAGTCTACTACGGCAGGGCTAATGGTTGACGATGCGCATGGTTTGGGGGTGTTGGGTGAAAACGGAGGTGGGCTTTTAGACTGTTTCGGCCTGACTCAGGATGATGTACCGATTTTGATGGGAACGTTAGGAAAAGGTTTCGGAACCTTTGGGGCTTTTATAGCCGGATCTGATGATTTGATTGAAACACT
>CAIOMN010000146.1 GCA_903859415.1 uncultured Methylococcaceae bacterium | reverse complement strand
TTTCATCCGCTAACACGGCCATACTGGCAACCGGTCTATCAAAGCGGTCATATATTCGATAGTTATAAACAAACATCCGTTTGGCAAACTCAGCCTGTTGACTGCCTTGTACTTCGATATGAATATAAATCCAGCGCTCATCGCCTGTCAATAACAGGACTCTAACCAGTTTATCGACATAGCGTTTACCCAGTTCGGCATCTTGCACAATGGCACGCAGTTCTTGATCCAGGAATACGTGTTCTTTTGACCAATCAATTTCGGCATAAGCCATTGGAAAGTAAAAGGCCATTAACTCCGGGAAGTAATGCTCAACAGCTTCTTTCCAGGGACTATCGTAATCATCATTGGAAAACTCATCACTTACACTCTCTGTATCGTCCGGCTTTGTCATGTTTATCCTTGTTAGGTTTTAGAGATTATACGTGATGATAGGATGAAGAGCGTTTAGAAATTGAAATTAGCAGGGTTAGAGTAAACTTAAATAGTGCTTTGCGCTGACCCCATTGATTCTTTATGATCGACCGCTATGATTCGATAGCCTCGTTGGGCTAATAACTCGCAAGTAGCCATACCCATGCCACCCGCTGCACCGGTAAGGATGATTTGTCCTTTAGATTCAGATTCATTCATATTAAGTACTCACTATAAAAACAGCATATTATCGGATAACGGGGGTAAGCCCAAACAAATGCAGGCTTTAGAAATTGGCAAATGATAAAAACTAACCTTATCTTCTAATACATTAATAAGGCTATTTAATTTTTCAACCAATCTAGTCAGTTCATCCTGCTTAAGCTCGACTAAAAAAACAGAAAACTGCACAGGAATACCAAAGTCCCGGATAGTTTTATGTACTCTGCGTAGACGCTTTGGGTCGCAAATATCGTAGCAAATTAAGAATGACTTAACAGGGTTGCTCATGACCCACTCCTTCAACGGTATTAGCGGCAATTCGGGCATAACGGCGCAATAATCCCCTGACAGAATTAACCTTGTCATGAAACGCTTCATAAAAGCGCTGTTTACCCGCCGCCTTGAACAAACAACCTTCTGGATTTAGATTAAAGTCCTCTGGACGCAATACTTTATTTTTAAACAAGTGCCACACCCAGGCATCGACCAAAGGTCTAACGGGTTCCAATAAATCACATGCCAAGGACTCTCTGTTGTAATAGAGCTCATGATAACACCCCACCGCCGGATCAAGCCCGACTACTTTTAAAGCATTAATCGCTTCATGATGAAACAAAGTATAGGACAAAGACAGGCACACATTAACAGGGTCTTTAGGCGGTCTTCGGTTACGATTATTAAAATGGAGTGAATCGGGAAATAGCAACGTAAATGCCTCAAAGTAACCCGCACTGGCTGAGCCTTCAACGCCACGTAAACTGGCTAAGGTGGTCACTTTATCGGGTTCTTTGATAGAAGCCAATGCATTTTTTAGTTGTTTTTGAGCACGAGTTAAATCATAGCGTAGATCAGAACGCTGTATTGATGCTTTAGATAAAAGATGATGTTGGCCTGCTATTTTTAGAGAAACCAGTTGCTTTGCCCATTCCAGACGAAAAGCCGCATCATCAAGTAACCTGAATTGAGTCACCCGCCGATGAATATCACAAGGTATTGTTCCTGATAAGAAAGCAGATCGTTCGGAATAACGCGAGTTTAATACCAACAGGGATACGTTATGTTCCGCAATCAGTCCTAAAACTCCGGCAGAAAGAGCCACATGGGGTGCAACGACAATACGATCCAGTTGTTTAACGGGAACGCTGGTAATTCTTTTACCGTCTTCATACAGTAAGAGGCATGCTCTTTCGTAACGAAGCTCCATTGCTTTTTTCTCAATGAATAATATTTTCATTGCTAGACTCCTGATCAATTAGATAAGAAGTCTATTTAACGCCTTTTTTAACGAGAAAGCTGTTCAAACAAAATTGTTAGTGAAGAAAGAGCTTGATGACTATAGACATAACTCCGGCAATTAAGATGCCTATCATCCATTTTAAAACAGCCAGATCGGTTTTAACCGGATTAACAACATCATCTAAAGCTGATTTTAAATCATTCTTGGTGACCAGTTGATCCTGAGCCTCAGCAATAACTCTTATAACGGCTTCGGCTTGCTCGGGTGGTATTCCAGCTGATTTAAGCTTATCAACTAGGCGTAGTGTATCAAAAGTAATGGTGGTCATCTAATGTGCGCCCAATGAATAATTTTCGTGGCTATCAATGTAGTCGTAATGACTGCTTATTGTCAATCCATAAAAAAGGGGAAATCATGAACACCTATTGTTAGTCTTAATCCCTTCTTAATCAGGGCAACTTTCTAACAAACATCCGTGCAAACATACGCACTTTGCCAGGGTCTTAATCCCTTCTTAATCAGGGCAACTTTCTAACAAATAGAGCAGTTAATCACTAACGATGACATTGGTCTTAATCCCTTCTTAATCAGGGCAACTTTCTAACATATGATCTTGGAGATACATTTTCGTTTAATAAGTCTTAATCCCTTCTTAATCAGGGCAACTTTCTAACATACCCAAACAACTCAGTAAGTAAACCTTTATTGTCTTAATCCCTTCTTAATCAGGGCAACTTTCTAACTACTAGGTAAAGGCAATCATCATGAGCTTCCATTGTCTTAATCCCTTCTTAATCAGGGCAACTTTCTAACAGAAAAAATTAGCCAAGCCATTAATTTGGTAAGTCTTAATCCCTTCTTAATCAGGGCAACTTTCTAACGCAAGTAATAAAATTCTGGCTCTCTACCCACAATGTCTTAATCCCTTCTTAATCAGGGCAACTTTCTAACACTATCAGTTATATAGATACATCCGATTCTAATCGTCTTAATCCCTTCTTAATCAGGGCAACTTTCTAAC
>CAIOMN010000145.1 GCA_903859415.1 uncultured Methylococcaceae bacterium | reverse complement strand
TACCTGCTGTAGCGTAGTTGGCCGTGCTTAGATTGGATGGCGTACCAGTTCCAAACACACCTGCTATCGTGCCCGTAGCGGGAACGCAAGGCAAGGCCAGCATTTGCCAAAGGGCACCCACGCCACCCGTGCCGGTGGTTAAGGGCACACCGGGACCGCAGTCGGTGTAACTCAAAAGTGAATTGGCCGCATTGGTACCGGCTGGCGTGGTTACCACCACACTTGCAACTCCGGGAGCGTGCGCAGGTGTGGTCGCAGTCAGGGATGTATCAGATGCCACGTTGACCTGGGTTGCTGCTGCGCCACCCAGACTAACCGCCGTCGCACCTGTGAAACTGGTACCAGTTAGAGTCACCTGTGTACCGCCGGCTGTGCCGCCATACGCTGGGCTGACGGTATTTACTGTGGGGAAGGCTATGTTGATTAAAACTGAACCTGTAGTAGCGTTTTGATTGTTTGCTGTATACAGGACAGCACCTTTAGCATCAAGAAATGAGACATTATATATATCACGATAACTACAGCAATCAGCCCTGCCATATATCTGAATTGAATTTAACTCAGATGCCGATGCTAACGTTATATTTAAAAATGCGCCTGTAGTCGTACCCGAATGAAATATACCTGGGGGAAAATACAAATTACCGTTAAATGATCCGTCAATGGCATTAGAAGCAGCATTACTCACGCCATATACGCCTGAAAAACTAGAAAGAGTGGATGCGGTCGCACCATTTGCTGCAAGTGCCACATCTTGTAAGGTACCCGTTTGCGTTGCCACTACCTCAGCTACTTGAAGGTAATCCGTATTGGTTGAAGTAATTGCGATCGTTTTAACACCAACAAGTCCAGCACCGCTAACATTGCTGATGCCAATTAAAACAATAAAGGTGATAAGTTTACCTAAACTGAATTGATGAGCGTGCTGCATAATATAACCTCTGTTTGGCGTTAGCCTTCAATAGTAAGCAAGAGTAAGCAAGGAAAGCGCTAAAGCCAAACAAGCTACATTTTATTTGGCGATTTTTTCGGTGTAAATCGTACAGCATAAACCCTATAAAGGATAGATTTTAATTTTAGCAAAGTGTTAAGCTAGCCACTAAGACGGGACACGGTGCGAGGTTTAACCTTTCGCGCATAGCCTATTGAAAAGTATGTGGTTAAGTCGTTTATTGTTCGACAGGATTCACCGCGAACGGTTTAACTTTAAACGGTCCCACTTTAAGCGAGCAGCCAACTTTTATGCTATTATTAGGCTGATATTTAACCCCTTCTTCACTATTTATGATCAGCAAATACTTTAATCCTTACACAGACTTCGGCTTTAAAAAACTCTTTGGTGAAGAAGCCAGTAAAGATTTGTTAGTTGATTTTTTAAACCAGTTACTACCGCCACAGCATCAAATAGCCCAACTCAACTTTAAAAACCCGGAGAACCTGCCCGAAACGACCGATGAAAGAAGATCTATTTTTGATATCTACTGCGAGAGTGTCACCGGTGAGCGTTTTATCGTCGAAATGCAAAAGGCCAAGATCCACTTCTTTAAAGAACGGTCATTGTTTTACTCCACCTTTCCTATTCGGGAACAAAGTCACCAAGGGCTGTGGGACTTTCATTTATTACCGGTCTACTTTATCGCTATTTTAGACTTTAAATATGACGAGAAAGAAGATGAACGTAAGTTTCGCCGTGATGTCTGTTTAAAAGATCAAGATGGTGATGTCTTCTATGACAAACTGCATTTTAAGTTTCTACAAATGCCCTTGTTTAACAAACAGGAACACGAATTAGAAACTCATTTTGACAAGTGGGTGTATTTTTTAAAACATCTGGAAGACTTTGATCATATCCCGGCTATTTTAAATGAACCTATCTTTACCAAAGGCTTTGAGATTGCCAGTATTGCGCACCTCAATGCCGACCAATACGATGCTTATATCAAGAGCGTGTTGTCTTATAACGAAGCTAAAGCGGTGTTAGATACGGCATATCAAGACGGTAAGCTTGAGGGTAAGCTTGAGGGTAAGCTTGAGGGTAAGGCTGAGGGATTAATTGAGGGTAAGCTTGAGGGATTAATTGAGGGTAAGCTCGAGGGTCAGTTAGACGAAAAGTTCGAAGTGGCGAAATCAATGTTAAACAAAGGCTTTGACATTAGCCTGATAGCTGACATCACAAAGCTCTCTGAGCAAGACATTAAGGCGCTGCTTTCATGATACGGTCGATTCAATGGCAGGCACACAGTTAAATGACACGCGCACGTTAGGGACAGGTCGCGACCTATCCCTACGGTGTTTCACATAAAAAAAGCCGGGCAGTAATACCGCCCGGCTTTTTTGTATTCAAGTCAAGCGTATCACCATCACTGCGCTAAAACCTTCCAGACATACGCTTTCACAGCGGTATTCAGAATAATGGGATAACCTTTATTTTGCCAGCGGGGATCGTTAGGGTCAATAGTGGTGTTTGTGGCTACATCCAGCAATCGTGAGCGTTTTAACAACGCTGGATTGCCTTCCCAATTTAAAAAGACAGTACTGCCGACGGGACTGGCGCGGACTTCAAAACGCCAGTTATCGACGGTATTACTCACGGCATGAAAATCACTGGCATAATCAGCGGCTTTAACGCCCCAGTCTGGATGTGGAAAAACCAGCGTCAGATACGGTGCGGCAAACGGTGCCATTTTGGCGACATCATGCTTGTCGAAGCCTAAGGCCGCATCGTGTAATTGCCCTAGTAGGGCACCATGATCTTTCCAACCCGTGACTGAATTATCCACTTTTAAACGGATAGACCAATCATTGGGGTTTGATAAAGATTGTGGGTTAATAGGATTGCTGACAGTAGGCACGGGTGCAGCGGCTGCGGGTGACACCACGCCATCTAACCAACCGAGATACCAGGGCATAGCCAGTTTCGCAACTTGCTCAACGGGAGGTACTACCTGATTAAGACCCAAAATCTGCTGAGTCGATTGTTCGGCTGGAATCAACAACTCAACGGTATGCCCAAATGCCTTTGGCAGTACATTAATCCAGAAAGATTTAAAGTATTGCAAGTTGGGCGTGCTGGGATAAGGTGCCACGTCTGTAAAGGTATCATAACCGGTGCCATTCCAGATATTAACCGTATTATCTATATAGCCAGCGGTATTGGCAGCGCTGGGTGTCAGCGTTGACGAAGAACCATCGACGCGAATACGCACC
>CAIOMN010000144.1 GCA_903859415.1 uncultured Methylococcaceae bacterium | reverse complement strand
TCGTCGAGGGATGAAGCGATTGCTGGACTTGTTCAGCAAGGTATCACTGATCCTAGTGAGATCATGGCGCTATTAGAGGAGTCTGCCCAAGCATCTGGCACAACGTCGGATTTTACGGCAGAGGAAATAGGTAAGACCCTGAAGGTCTTGACCCCAGACTCAGCACTCGCCGGACTGGATGCCGACTTTAAGACATACAACTATTTGAAAACTATCGGTGATCCAGCAGTGAAAGGACTTTCATATTTAGATTACAAAGGTGCAGTGGCTAATGCTACAAGAGCGCCGAAAGCAAGTGAAGGAGACATAAGTCTCACGACCGCAAAGAAAACGGAACTACTTGGTGCTGGCTTTAGTCAAAACGATATAAAGAATATCGAGGACGATATACAGGCACACGGTGTTGATGCGGTTCTTGAAGGTATTACTGATCCAACGCAACAAAAGGCGATCAAAGACGCTTATGGTGTTACGGAGAAAGTTACACGAGAACAAGTAGACACGACAGTTACCCAGAAGGCGGCATATGACGGTCTCAAAGAGGCGTATACCGATCAGGAACTTAAGGTTCTAGCAGATGAGGCAGGACTATCTAGTATGTGGACTGGCAAAGAAAGTGACGTTGAACGATTCCTGAACGACCCAGCGGCTAAGAAGATATATGCAGACCTATTGTGGGAACAGTATAAGGCAGCGGGAATGACGGAATAAAAATATGGCGTACACACCAATAGCACAACGTGGGACAACAACTACGCCCGTTGTACCAAAGACGGGTTATGTTCCAGTCGCCCAAAGGCAACCAGTGGAGCCGCGAGAGCCAGTAGACCCATCACTGTTAGACTTTTCTGGTATACAATCTGGTGGAATGGCACAGAGTACGCCGATGTTCAAAGAACATCAGCCGTTTGCTAATACTGGTCCTGGCATTGCCTTGAATACCGCAATAGGAATCCCTAAAGCAATTACAGAAGTAGCGGGTGGAATGGCAAGAGGAATCGCTAGAGAGGGATTTTCTGTTGGTATGGGTTTAGCTAATGTTATCAATAAGGCTCGTGGTGCAGACATCACAACATCGTATCAACCACCTGAGACAGGTGTCTCGTTGGCTCGCGGTATTCTAGGTACTGAGCCTATATCAGACCTATCAACGCAATATATTAAAGCAGAGAAAGCAATACAGGAATCTGACTATTTCAATGCACTTGGTGGTGAAGTTACCATAGGTGGCCAAAAGTTTAGTCCACTAGTTTTAGCAGGGTTCGCTGGTATGACAGCACTTGATCTTACACCTTTTGGTGGCGGAGAATTGAACGCCGCCAAGATTGCTGAGAAGAATATACCATACAAACTTCTTAAACTAATTGCTGAGACAAGTGATCCTGAAGAATTAACCATGATTGCAAAACGTATTCGTGTTCATCCTGATGTAATACCAAGTTTTGTTAAGGCGGCTCAGCCGATAGAATCAACGAAGGAAGCATTGAATTTTATGAAGACTTTTGATTTCTTGCCAAAGGGTGTACCAAAACAGGCAGCTCTCACTAGCGCCGACTTTCGTGGCCAAGTGAAAGATAACGTCTATCAGGCGTTAAAAGAGTTTTCTACGAAGCCAATGGTCGTTAATGGGAAAATAGATTACGGGAATGTACCAGATATGATCGCAATAGATGATCTAAAAGCAAAGGTGAAAGTCCATGAGAATCTTACAGATCAAGAGGTTTCTGATGCCGTTAAGCTACTCAGAAAGTATGGCTCCGAGACAGTCCCCGGTGTTGAAGGTACAACTATTGGAAAACTTCCAAAGGTTACGGTCATGGGTAAAATAGTTGTGGCACCACAACCTAGGGATACCGTTGGCAGATTTGATGTGAAGCCTCAGACGAGTATCACAACCAAAGCCAATATTCCTGCACCTATTAGTAAGACATCTAGTCGGATCATAGAGGATAGTATAGCACAGAAAACTAATAGTGATCTTGGTTTTGTACAGGATGGTGGAATGGCAGGTGCAAAAGGAATTTCAGCACAGACTGTAGATAGGTTAGTTAAGGGTAAAGATGGAATTTGGGCGGAGTTCAAATCAATCCTCCAAAAAGCAAAAGATACATGGAAATCTCTTCCAAACAAGCAGGGTGGCTTTGCAAAGTTACCAAGTATAGGTAAAAAGGCGGCGATTCAAGAGGAAAAAAACATTCCGGCCATCCTGTATGACGACCTTTCTAGTATCGCTGAGAAGATGCGACGAACGGATTTGACAGGACAAGAGATTGAACAGATCAAAACGGAGATTGAGATAACTAAGGACGCTATCGACCAGCTCCCAGGTAAACAGTTGATGAAGTATGTATCAAAGACTACTGGGAAACTTCCAGAGGTTACAGGACAAACAAGGATGAAGTCTCTAACAGGTAGTGGCGCTACAGTCAAAGGCAGTAAGTTCCGAAAAGAAGGAGACCAACTCATTTCAGAGATGGGATTCAATGATCTTGACGAAGCACAGAAGGGACTAGAAGAATACCGGACCACTCGCACAAGGCTAGAAGAACTCAAGGATCGTGCTAGGGAATTGCGTGTCGAACGATCGGCGGTTAGAAAAGGTGAACGACTTATGCAATTAGCAAAGGGCGATCGTCGTTCTGCTTACCGAAACATGGCAGACTACTTCAACTTGACTGATGCCGAGTTAGCAAAAATCAGACACGGGAAAGATATTATGGCAATGGAGCCAAAGGAGTTTGAGTCATTCTTACGAAAGGCAGAAGACAAAGCTGAGGAAATAATTAAAGTGCGTGAGGCGCGAATCCAACTGGAGGGGACTATCCAAAATAAGGAGCTGAAGAACTGGGAGAACGTGAAGGACGCAATGAAATTCCCCGCCATTTCTGACATGAATGAGGCCCAGCTGAAACAACTCGACGACGTTCTGTCTCAGTACAAGACTGGTGATGAGTTCCTAACTGTTAGACAGCTTGAGACTATTGACCGAACGGAACTAAGCGGACTCAAGACCACCAGAGAAGTACAGGACCACTTGGCTAAAATGTATAACCTGAAGCCAGAACAACTCCCCGGCATCAAGCCCCACCCATGGATGTACGATACCCAGCTTGCTAGACAGCACCCGTTATATAAGTTACTTACGACCAAGTACAATGAGTCATATCTGAAGGCGGCAAGCCACAGTATTGAGGTGGAGCGAAAGGCAGACGATCTTATTACGAAGGCTAGAAAGTCAACAGATCGTTCACTTGGTGAACGTGCTGTGCCTACAGACGAGAAGGTTACCCAATGGCTTGAGGCAGAAGATCGTGCCGCGGCCGCTAACGGAATGACACCAGAACAACTTGATGCTGCTGAGTACATGGATAGCGTATACAAGGACTACTACGACTGGCTCTCAAAGAGGGAGGTCGAGAAGAAGTTTACCAGCAGGTTTGAGGACAAATACTTCCCACACGTGAGGCGCGGATTCTTAGAGGCGTTCAAAGAGGACGGATTCCTTAAGGCTGTAAAAGAGGCGAAGGATCAGTTCCTAAATGACGAGAAGATGCTTACCATTCTTGACCAGAAGACTGGTTCGATCTTGCCGTACCAGAAGTGGGTGAAGTTCTCACAGTTCCGTTCGGGCGGATTAGTCCCTACCAAGAATGCGTCTATGGCATTCAAGGCGTACGTTACGTCACTTGAGAAGGCAAAGCAGTTTGATGAGTTTATTCCGGAGATTATGATATACGTGCATTCGCTGACTCCAAGGAATCTAACTGGAAGGGGCGTTGAAATGGATGACTCCATAAAGAGGTTCGTACAGTCGTGGATCAATGCGAAGAAGGGGCGTGTTGAAAAGCAGATACTGAAGCCGGGGGGCAAGATGGACTGGGCGCTAAGGACTGGCGTTGCAATTACTCGTATCCGTGATCTAGGATTGAGTCCAGTAGGTCTAACAAGTTTCTTTGGTGAGCAGGCTGGCAACTTAACGATGCTTGGTGCGAAAGATTATGCCAAGGGTATGGGTAGGCTAGTTACTAGCAAGGGACGAGAGATCACTTCTAAGTATGCTGAGTTCGTTGGTAAGCCACTATTTGAGACGCTAACGGAGGCTTCCAATAATATCGGAGACACTCTTATGGGTGGGATATTCGGGCTATTCTCAGCGTCTTCAAGAAAGGCTAACCAAATATTCCTACTAGGTTCAATGACAAAAGAGGAGTTCGCAAGTGGTGTAATATCAACATCAAGGCTAGCGGAATTGCGAAATGAGATGGGTGCCTACCGCGGGGTCTCTGGTGCGGAGTCTATATTCGGTAAGTCCGTTGAAGGTGCTGTTGCTGGTCAATACAAGAAATGGGCTATACCAATACTTGTTTCAACTAAGGACAACGCCACAAAGTTCTTATCTCTACTGGCAAAGAAAGGAGTAAAAGAAGCACTATCATCAAAGGAAGGGTCGCAACTGTTCTATTCAGTAGTGCTTGGTTCCGCCCTCGGTCTAGGAATCATGGGGTATTACAACGAACTCAGTACCAAGAAGCGTAACTTTGTAGAGGATCTAATCTTCAAATCGTCACGCGATGCCTTGTCACTAATTGGTGCGCTTGATCCAAAGTTCATCGGTTCGTTTGCGGCACCACGCCTGTCAGCATTCATTGTTGATTTGACTACTGCGATTGATGATCTTTTATTCCTACAAACTTACAAGACGACCGGTAATTTGAAGGGGATAAGTGAATTGAAAACACTTGCTACACCATCTATAATTAGGACAGTATCAAACCTAGTTCCAGGCGAGGCGACTGCTCCAAAGAAAACAACGAAGACAGTAAAAACTCCTGCTGGGTTACCTAAACTTCCATCTACTAAACTTAAATTACCAACACCAAAAGGGCTACCTAAACTACCAAAACTATGACTCTAATAATTCATGCCCTAGAAGTGTTTGTAATATTCTGCATCATATACTACTTAGTAAAATAATGTTATAATATACGCATGAATCAGGATATATCAAAGCTCAAAAAATTTACCTCGACGCTTGATATCGCCGACAAATTACTTCATACTCCGCTAAAAGACTCCTCGCCAATGATCATGAAAATCATGGCGAATCTTTTGCGTATCCATGTAAAGTTCATTGATAAGGTTGACGAACTGTACGCAACTATTGATAGTAAGATTGGACCAAAGGGGGATTCCCCTACGCGCGAAGAACTCCTTGCACTCATAAAGCCGCTTATCCCAGAGGTTTATGACGGTATAGACGGTATAGACGGTGTCGATGGTCATACCCCAACAGAAGAAGAACTCCTATCCCTTATCCGGCCACTTATGCCAGTAGCAAAGGATGGCCACACACCCACGAACGAAGAATTGATTGCGTTGATCACGCCACTAATACCGCAGGCAAAGGACGGCGCAACCCCAATAAGGGGTGTAGATTATCTCACAGAAGAAGATATTTCAACAATTACAGAGAAAGTACGTAATAGCATTACGTTACCGCAACATAAAGACGTGACCGCCGATGACCTATTACACTTATTTACAAAGGGAGAAAAGAAGCTATCGGTCAAGCACATTGATGGGCTTGAACAAACATTGTCCGCCTTTAGCAGTCAGCTGGGTCGTGGTTACTTACATGGTGGTGGCGATACAGTGAAAGCCGGAACGAATGTCACGATCACGACCAACTCAGATGGTACTAAGACGATCGCGTCTACCTCCTCAGGCGGTGTCGGTGCTTGGTCAACTCCCCCAGAGTCACCCGATGGTTCAAACCTTATCTTCTCCGTATCAGCAGAGCCAACGGATGTAGAGGCAGACGGACTACTTCAGTTTAGCCCTGCATATTATACCTATGCAGGAGGTCAAATTACTTTTATTAACCCACCAACATTTAGCGTACACTACAGATGAAAAAACTAATTACAATAATTACAATCATATTAGGAGTCACCACATTTGCTTATGCAACGGCGGGTATACCAGTTTCTGTTCCTACTGCTCCATCATCAGAGTATTGTTGGGTTTCTAACAGTAAAGGACTTCCTGTCGCAACTACAAGTTGTGGCGCCAAAGTTGTTCCGCTAACTAATTACAGCAATGCTCAAAATACCAGTGTGCCTTTCAATGACGACAATACTCAACTGGTCTCATATTCAAAACTAATACAGGGAACTATCTATACGAACGGTTATTTCTACGGGACGACAGTGGGAGCAAGTGCTCAAGTTACACGATTCAACCCTAACGACTTATCAGTGCAAGTCACTACAGCATTTGGCACAGAAACCAATGCTGCTGAAATCACCTTTGCTACCACCACAAAACTACTTTATGCAATCATGGGCAACGGAAGTATTTACACAGTAAATCCAGATAGTGTAGCAGTATCCAAAGTCATCACAAATGCTTGGACTGACAACCTTCATTCGATAACGAACGATGGTTCATATCTTTACGCCATCTCATTCACTTCTCCTACGGTAGTTTACAAATACGACATATCAACCTATTCACTCGTTGCTTCATCAACTCTTACAGGATTGGCAACTGGACATAACATAAAGTTCGACGGAACTAATCTCTATGCCACAGGAAGCACTACGGGTGCATGGGTCGCAAAGATTAACCCATCGACTCTTGCTTTCACATCAGCAAGTATGTTTTGTTCAACTGCCACAGACGATATGGCGTTGCTTGGAGATTATCTTTATATTGGTTGTGAAGACCAACTGTATTTTGAGAAAATAACAAAGAGTACATTGGCACATAATGAGTATTATGTGAACGACTATTCTTATGGAATGTATTTTGACGGAAAGTATCTATATAATATGGGAAGGCAAAATAAGGAAATCTACCGTATTGACCCAACAACAATGATAGTTGATACAATAACTCTTCCTATAACAACTACACAGCCTAATGAATTGGTTTCAGATGGGCAACGACTATTCTTCACAACATGGAATGCAATATCATTACCTGTTCAAGTTGGTCGCATAACACTTCCACGGTCGACTGTGATTCGTATGCCAAGTAGTAGTAGTGCATTATACACACTTGATTTAACTACAGGTGCAATAGCTGCAGGCTCTTTCAAGAAGAATAGTGGCACAGCGTCGCAATTCTTAAAAGCTGATGGAACAGTTGATTCAAGTGCATACCTTACAGGGGTTCTTGTGAATGCACCATTGTCTGGTGCAGGAACAGCTGCCTCACGACTCTCTTGTACAACATGTCTCAGGTCTACGGGTGCGACCACAACTGCTCTAGCTATCACAGGAATAACTGACTCGCTATTAGCGACTGATTCTGCAGGAAACGTAATAGCAACAACGTCAGGTAGCTCCTCCCAATGGCTTGATAGTGGTTCAGACATTTACTTTGATGCAGGGGGTGTTGGGATAGGAACATCAACTCCCCTATCTCTACTCACCGTCTCTGGTGCACCAACTGATTACGGACAACTCGCTATTGACTCTACAGACTCAAGTACACCCGTTGCTCTATCTCTTTCTCGTGGAGGAGTGCCGAGCTGGGGACTAGTAGACCTGAATGATGGTGTTCTTCGTTTCTTAAATAGCGCCATCTCCCCAATGATGAGTCTCACACAGACTGGTGAACTTACTGTGGTTGATGCTTCCACGACAAACCTAACCGTAGGAACAGATACATATTTTTCAGGTCTAACGGGTACTACTTTAGCAGTAGACAATAACCATAAACTTATTGCGACCACCACGCCCAGTAACTACTGGACACTTTCAGGTTCTAACCTCTATAACAATTCAGGGACGAATGTGGGGATCGGGACGACGACTCCGTTTACTGCTTTAACAGTGTCGGGCAATCCGTACATTTTAGGCAATCCTCAAATTGCGGGGAGGCTTAACCTTATTGATTCTAGTGGTGCAACAGTTATAGGAAGCACAACAGCTAATGCTAGAGGACAGTATTCAGTTGACTTACAACCTTACATTTCTTCTCCTTCACAAGTGTGTGCGACTAACTACTCAACGTGTATTGGAACATCTATCGTAATGGCTGGTGCAGGAATAAATAATGTTGCCATAGGAGCAGGAACTTCAATCAATACCGTTACGGGGGGTAACGTAGCTATAGGATTATCTCCGCAAGCTAATGGAATCTTTGGTTCAACGGCAATAGGAAATGCTGTGATTAATAATGGACAAACCTCTGCAGTATTAGGCGCAAGTTATACCTCGTATATCCCTAATGCTGTAGTATCTGGTATTAGTAGTATCGGACAGGTTGTGTCTTCTCACCTCGTTACTGATTATGGAGACCACATCATTGCTAACAATGCTAGTCTTGGAACTGAAGTAGTGAATAATGGTTCATGGACTGGTACTACTTCTCCTTGGACAATGGGTGCTGGATACCAATATGTCTCTGGTTCAATAACTAAAAACGTGGGTTCAAGTTCAGTAGGAACCCCAACGGAAACTGCTGCAAACTTTGCTACGGCAATGGTTGCTGGAAATTACTATCAATTCAGTTTAACAATTTCCACCACGTCCCCTTCGGCCACACAGTACCCTACAGTTACTCCTACCGTAGCTGGGGTTACACTAGACCCCCTATACGTTAAGGGAACTTATATAAAGATTTTCAAAGCAGTCAACAACACATCTTCACTTACGCTTCCACTTAGTGGTTGTGGGGCGACAAACGTTAACTGTGGGATAGGATATACAAACGTCAGTATTAAACCCGTCCTCGGAGGAAACCTTGATGTAGTAGGAACGACTACACTTCAAGCCGCTAACGGGAACTACTCTGGTAATATCGTCTGTTACCTCACGAACAATGCCTTAGGACACATCACAATCGCATCATTATTATTAAGCGGACCGTGTTTACCTAACTAAAAATCACATGAACAATGAACTTATAAAAAAATACTTACAAGCAGATGGCGTAGTAGACCAAATCATGGCAGGACCTTGGAGCGTGCAACTTAATGTAATGGCTCTTGATTGGCAAAAAGCAAAAGACCCAGCTGCCGCCATTCAGGCAGAGCAAGACGAAATAGATGCCAAGATAGCCGACCTACAAGACCAGAAGGTTCAAAAGCAGGCTGAACTTGAAACAGTGATGCAGGCAGTCAAGATAGACACAAAGCCTGTGAAAGAAATTATTAACGAAGAAATAATCAATCCGTAATTATGAATGACATGCCCTACTCCCACCCCATCTTAATATCTGTCATTATCCTGATGTTGTGTGCATTGTCTATGTTTGAGATTAGGGAGAATCGATTATTAAAGAAGGCGTTAAACGAGACACTACCCGCCTGTACTAGCGCTTTATTATTTAATGTATGACACAAAATTACTCAGACAAAACTTTAGATGTTCTCTTTCAGGAGATAAAGGACCAGTTGAACAGGATTGAGTTACAGACCGTGAAAACAAATGGGACTGTTGCGAATCTTAAATCTTGGAAAGCATATATTACGGGGGCTTTGACAGCAATTACTCTATTAGTATTACCAACATTGGGTTATCTTGCCCTTACATTATTAAATCATATACAAAAATAATATGAACGAAAAAAACATGGGTCATGGTGTTGTTCGTCGCAATCCTATCGTTAAGAAGGTACAGAAACTTTCACGACAATTGAAAGGTCAGAGGATTGGTAAGTCAACGACTCCGTTCAATTGGGAACGAGGGTACGATGTTCGAGATACCGTCGGTTCAATTCAAATCAAAAACCAAGGTTCATCATATTCGTGTGGAGGACAAGCAGGAGCTTACTTCCTTGAGATACAAAGGAGACTTCAGAACATTAGAGAAGGTGCTATTTCAGCCAAGTCAATATACAGCCCGTGGGACAATATAGGAGGCGGAATGACAGTTACGGAGCTTAACACTCAAATAGGGGCTCATGGGGCAGTTTTGGAGGTCACAGTGCCATCTTACGACACTTATGGTAATCCTTTAAGTGAGTCCATGATACATGATTCATCATGGGAGACTCCAGCACTTTTATATGACGCTACAACTAGAGCAGGTTACACACCTTACGACATCGCAGAAGATATTGAGACTATAGCTCAGACTGTACAAAACTATGGAGCAGTCCTTATTGAAATTCGTGGGAATAATAATCTAACTTGGCTTTCTCCAACTCCTTCAGTGGTTAAGTTCGGAGACTATTGGTATCATTATATGTGTGTAATAGGGGCTAAACAGTTTGGCTCTGAAAAGAAGCTCGTCGCACTCAACTCATGGGGAGAACAGTGTGGAAATAAAGGTGAACAATACTTCGGAGAGGAGTGGTTCAGAACTAAAGGAATTATTGATGCGTTTACCTTTATCCACGACAGTCAGATAGTCCCAATACCAACTGCACAACCTACTAGATGGCAGGCATTGGCATTATGGTTCCGTCAGCAATGGGGATTAGCAAAATCCTTGGCAATTTAGTGCTAAGGGCGAGGGGTCTAAAGTCTACAATATCTTAAGCCATATTCACTTCTAGACCTCTCACTCTCAGCATGAAGTTGGGAATGTTCTTTCAAAACCTATGACACGAACACAAAAGCGTAATGGCAAGAAAGCTTATCGTCGCCTGCGTCTTAAAATGCGTCAAGGCGAGTCACGACATCATTTAAGGTGCCAATCGAACGGAGGACAAGTTCTCACAGACGAAGGAAAGTGCAACATCAGTATTGTCGAGAAGCGACAACATGACAGTTGGCATTCCTTATTTTCAAACCATCTCCCGCCAGTCATTGCAGAAATCATCAATAAAAAATGGATTGACCAACGCTGGGAATTTATCTGCGTTGAGAAAATCCCCATCAAGGAAGGACAGATAGTATGCAGTTAGACCTACCGATGAAAGCAGAACTCCAGAAATGTAGTTTCTGTGGCAAGAAGGTTGTTATCTTCTTCGCCTCTTATGGCAAGTATTCATGCTTCGACGCCATGTGTCGTGTGCAACATGAGGAATGGGTGAGGCATAATCCTCCTCGCTATCCTCCACCCCCGTCTCAATATCACGATTAGTTCGTGACACGGGTTCATGGAGCATAACTACGGTTGTGCTCTTTTCTATGGTATAATATAGAACATATTATCAGTAACCAAACTACTATGAGTCAAACAATCACTTCGGTCGTCGCCATCTTACTCGTTCAAATCCTACCAATGATCGGAGTACAAGTAGATAATGCGTCTGTTACTACTGCCATTCAGACTATTGTAACTATTGTTGCAGGTCTATGGATATGGTATAGGCGTGTAAAGGCTGGCGGAGTAACTATTGCAGGTGCTAGGATTAGATAGTGCCCTATGCGGGTACACGCAAAAAGAGCGGTTTTATGAACTTCCGCTCTTTTTGTTCAGGAGGGTGGAGTCGAACCACCTATCTTTTGCTTATGAGGCAAACGAGTCACCGTTACTCTACCCCTGATTGCAACCCCAGAATGATGCTCACGGATGCGGGACGGGACGAGAAACAATCTTTCGATTGCATTCCCCATCCACGAGCATCGGTCTAGGGTTCAATTGAAGGACAGGAAACTGCGGCGGAATCACGACCTCCATTGCAAATGGTAAGGTAAGCTATTCCTGTAGTGTAATTAAGCGAGATTACACCAACCGCAGATTTCTATCCTCCAATGTATGATGAGCAAACGGCAGAAGGTGGCAAGCGTTGATATGCTATAGCGACCTACCTCCTGCTGACTGCTCACCAGATTGAATGTGCATCCGTTCCCCCGTTTAAGGTTGCATTCCCAAGTTTGACCCGAAATAGTTTTGTGTTTCGGCCTTAACTGGCGGGGAAATAGATGCACATTCGTTTGTAAAGAGCTAACCCCTACTCCTTGTCAACTTACAAAATCGGCATGTTTCGATTCTATAAAATCCCTCTATAACAGCTTCCCAGACATGCTCACAACCTTCTAGTTTTCTCGTACCTAATGCAAAATACTCCTCTATATCATCTGCTACATACTTTGCGTCTGTGTAAGATTTACCTACTAACTTAGTACGGATGTATTCTAACACCTCAAGTATAGTCTCATCTCTAGTCATAAGTCTATCAGCATTTACCCAGACACTTTCTTTACATGCTGGACATTCATCAGGTGATTTTTCGTTGTGTAGTGTTTTCATGTTGTTGAAGTGTGTTTTTTCATCCAATCGAGAAATAATGCTACATGTAATATCGCCTGACCTCTAGCCTTACTTTTCCCCTTTGGAAACTCATCACTTATAAAATAAGGTATGAACGCTTGCATATCTCCTAAGTGGAGGTGTGGGCAACCTTTATATCCAGTTAGTTTGAAGTCAGTATCAGTACATGTCTTTCCAGCAGTACACTCATGGGGTTTAGGACAATTCTCTGATACTTTACCACAGCAGTCGTCATGCCTACACTCACCATCGCAACATTCGTGCTTAAAGTCACTAAGTCCTATCTTCTGTCTAAGTTTGTTCATAGTTGTTTTTGTGGTATCCATTTTATAAGAACACTGTTGACATAATCCTTTCAAGTGATTAGTCATCGTTAAGCAACGACTACAGAACTGTAGGTCAAATGAGTGTGTTTCGCCGTCTTTTGTATCTTTGAACATGTTAGTTGTTATTGGCATTTATTATAAGAGTAATATGTTTCTTTGTATCTTCACAACCTTGTCCATACCCACGAATATAGGCTGTGTTAAATAGTGCAGATATGTCTGTGTCATCTTGCTTGTTAACCATGTCTATTAAATCTTGCAATCCTTTGATTGGTGGATATATGTGTTTCATATTTGTTGATTTAATCTCTTGAATAATAGTGTCTAGGAAGTTTGAGGTCATATCTTTTTTAATTCTTTCTCATACCACTGCATTAGCTCATCATGCTTGGCAATCCATGCCATACCATACGGAAGTCCTAGTTTTTGTAGGTTCGACCACTTCCTATCCATTGTTTTTTGTAGTTTCTGTCTCTGTAATTTCTTCATAAAGTATTTTGTAACTATTTATAAATTTAATAATCTCGTTGACTTTTTCTGCAACCATTTTGACTGACTCAATCGTGTCATCGCCACCAGCTATTCTAAATGTACCTCCGATGCCAACAACTTCTTCCCATTTTCCTCTGATTTTGTTTATATCTATCTCTTTCATTTCATTTGCAATTTAATCTCTTGAATAATAGTGTCTAGGAGGGTGATGGCTTGGACAATACCATTATTGTACGCCACAATTTCTTGGTATCTACAATCGCAATAGTGTTCGTTGATTTTGCCATTTTCGCCGACTGCCAAGCACGTATCTTGATGTTTCAATTCGAGTTTCTTTACCTCCAACTCCTCTTTAACCAGCTCAATAGTCTTCAACTTGGAGAGGAGAAGGTGGGATTTGATTTCATCAATTCTGTCATATTCGACATCGTACAAAACTGGTCGGTTGTGCATATCCTGTCCACGAAGAGGACTCATCTGTACTAAGTTCTCATCAAACTCCTTACCGATATTCAGCACATGCTTTGTTAGATTATTTTTCATGGTGTGGCTAATAATTACTAATGTCTCTCAACTTATCCTTCGCCTTCATAACATTATAATGTGCCGCTATCTTCTTAGTCTTTGATTCTACTTCCATTTCGTTAGCTTCTAATTCTTCTAAAAGGGCTGTTTGTAGGTGCGTACACGCATTTATAATGTCGTCTTTGGTGAGTTTGTTCATGATACTTTTAGGATTATGTACGAGACCAGTACGACGATTGATAATGAGGTGAAACCGACGAACCATAGTATTTGTTCTCTTGGAGTCATGCCAGTGTTTCGGTTAGGTGTGCTAGTTGTTCGACCTTTAGATCATCAAACGCTTCCTCGATCATGCTACGCTCTTCACCGTAACAAAACACTTCATCTACTGCTTCTTCGTACGATAGTTTATTATCTTCTTTTGACATATATTTTTATCTTAATTACTAATATATAGATATTGTAGTCTATCGTATGTATAAGTCAAGCAACCACAACTGTGGATAACTCTCTGGCTCTATTCCATGACAAACTACGGACTTTTGATCGTTTGTCCTCCATGATGAATGTTTCGATATCTAATATAACCCATCCCTGCGGATAGTTGATTACCAAATATGACGGTGCATTTCTAAAGTACACATAATCAGGTTCACCTGCCAAACCTTGCACACGGATCAGTGTTCCTTTGTCACTCTTTATAGACATGCCGTAGTTGCGTTGGACATCTGTGACCTCGCTAAACTTCAAAGAGTTCTTACCTCTAGTATCCTTCATCTCGAATGAACAGGATATGCGAGGATTCTTCATAAGCCATTCTCGGAATTTCAAGGAGAAGGAGGCTTCCTTCCTTTTATTTTGTTTTGGTAAATTCGGCAACATCGAAGTCTTTTCCTAATTGAAGTTGTTTATAAACTGCTTTATCACATCGACCTGATTGTAGATAAATATATTTAACTGGTTTCAAAGCGTGTATACGTCTTATGCGGGCTTTCATCTGAACCATCGACACATAACTATATGACTGCGAAGCAAAGATCATTACATTAAAAGTGTCGGCATCGAATCCAACGCCAACTTGATTTTGACATAAGAAAAAACACTCATCATCTTCTTGTGCCTGTTCGATAACGGCTTCCTGATCCTTTACCCCTCCATGTAGGACATATACTTTTTTGTCCTTTGACAGTTCCTTTTCTAATTGGGCTATTTGTTCACGAAAATGTGCTACAACCATAACTTTTCTATATTCTGCGCCGATCTCTCGTATTACCTTTCCTTTCTCTAGTTGTTCATTTCGGTGTTCTTCAACAAAACGCCCCATTGGAGTCAATTCTGACAACTGTTGTAACGGTTTATACGGCGTTTTAAGCACTTCTTCAGTGATAGGCGGTAAATACTCCACACAATCTCCCATAAGAGCTATGTGAGCGTATTTCAAGAGCCATGGGCGTATCCTAGTACGCCAGTCTGGCTTAGGAATCCACGCGGGACGTGGTAAATATGGTAACCTCATCAAGTTGTAAAATTCTTCTCTCCATTTATTCCATGGAACATATACTCCGATGTAACATAAAAGTGTATGTAAGTTTGCAGGCGTTGAAGAAACTGGCGTGGCTGTGAGCAATAATACCGGCATATTCGGATACTTCTTGATAAAGTTGTAAGTCTTCGTCGCAAGTTGACTACGCCCTTTAGTAAACAACCCAGACGAATGAAACTGCGCCTCATCTATAACAAGTGCTGTTGGATCAATAAAGTCAGTCTTCTTCCACTGTTCTTTTGTAATCACTGTGGCCTTCACGTCTCCCAGTTCTTTTTTCCACTTATCCTCGATCCTTTTTGGTACAACCACGATGGCGTTGCCTTGTCGTGGACGGAGCCATTCGACGGCGGTCAAAGTTTTCCCAGTGCCGGCATCGAAACAAACCAATGCTTTGTCTAAATGTTTATCGAGGAAGGACTGTTGGTGTTTATAGAGCGATGGCATTTAATATTTTAGTTATGTCCTTCATAATTTCCTCATTCTTGAATCTATAAATATTCCACCCAAGATTTTCTAAAAATTTAGTTTTCTTTTTGTGGTGCATAACTTTTCATACGCTCTATTCCACCCATGAGGCGATCATGGGCAGAGAGAATGTGTGACTAATTTAATGCTTTGGTAGCGCTTGCTTCTATTTCGGCGGCTTCTTTATCGAAGTCCTTATCAGGTGTTCCAGCCGCTAAGAAGAACTTCTGATCGGATTCGACGGTGGCCTTGAGAATCGTCTGATTCTCTTTGACCACTTCAAACTGATCGCGGTTGATAAGACCGGCACTCTTAAAGGTGACCTTCCTATAAGTGTTCTTTCCAAAAGTCTCTTCAACGCTACCTAGTGTTGTAACAACTGTTGAAGGGTTAATGGATTTTGCGTACAACTTGAATTCCCATTTCGAGGACTGGCTAAGATTCATCTGGTGCAACTCGCCGTTGTAGATGACGTAAAGGATCGTCTCTTCACGAAGATCTGATGTCGGCTTGCCTTTCTGTGTCAGGGCTGGGTAAAGTTTCTGCAACTGCGCTTGTGTGCCACGCTGTATGATTTGCTTATCAAGATACAACGGAATTATTTGCTCTCCATTATCGAAGATTGGCGAACTGATAAACTTCTCTAGGGATGAGTCGAACTTTCTCAACTGTCGGCGATGATATACGATCTGTACATCTTGCATCTCCCCCTCTAGGTAAGTTTTGGTCCACACTTTCTTACCGTCTTCGTTTACTTCTCCTTCGTCTTTCTCCGTGAAGAATGTGCCACTTGGTTGGATTATTGTAATCTTCTTATTCTTGCCCGATCCCGTTTCCTCAACAATATCTTTTGAAATACATCCGAAGCGTGGAAGTTGAAGGCGGTTAGAATCTTCCGATATTGGATACGCTAAATTTAGCTCATTTATTTGTTCGGTTGTTATCTCATTATTTATTTTTTTCATTTTTTTTAGGTTTATTTACGCCGTAAGTAATAGTTTTTCTATGACAATCAATGCACAATGTTCGTCCGTTATCTACAGAAAATCTTTACTAATTATCTAATAATATCTCTTATTGCTTGATCGGCCGCAAGCGGGATAAGACTAGCGATAGTTGACCGGAACCTGAATCGTCTCTGTCGTTGCACCAGCAACTTCTATACCTGATTTCAACGCCTTTAGTAATCGTCCTTCATCGAGGTTGAAGTATTCTTTAGGGATCAGATTGATGTCTAGCACTTTCAGTATCTTTGTCTCACGGAATTGTACAAGGCCTTGATCGGTGGCTACCTCCTTCTCTGGTGTTGCTATAGCTTCCATTTTTTTTACTGCGGTATCTATAGTGAGGTTGCCACGGCCTTCCTTTACCCTTGCCGCAATCTTCGCTTCCTCTTCACGGACACGAGCGACTTCTTGAGTCTGATAAACCTGCATCTTGGTGCGTAGCATTTCTACGGCACCTTCATAAGATTGTTCAAGGGGGCGGAACATTTCTCTGATGTTCTTCAACGATTCGTTGATCGTGGACGTAAGTTTCTTCTTTTGAGCCACCACACTGTCGCCATAGACATTTATTGTAGACAACATAACCACACCTCTTTTCATCGATGTGGCGTCTACTATTTTTAAGGCTTCAACCTGCTCGGCGATCACTGACACTTTTCTCTGTAGCGGAACCAAACTCTTTGTATTTTTTATCATATAATTTATCTTATAACTTTAATAATACCTACATCTTACTCTATCGTATGTAAATGTCAATACATGCGAAAGGGGGATAACTTTTGTTTACAAATGTATCGTATGTAGTGTATAATATCCCCATGAACCTACATAAACAGCTCACAAAAGAAGAGCGATCTAAAATGATGTCAGAGCTTGCTAAGAAGAGGTGGGCGGGTATTAAAACTGCTGATCGAAGCGCTTATGCTATTAAGATGTTGGAAAAGAGATGGAAGAAAACTTGATTTGTTGGACTAACCTATGTTATCATTATAGGTATGCCAAAAGGAATTTCAAAAAATCCAATAGAGACAAGCAGAAAATTGCGAGAACAGAAAATAGGTAACAAAAATCCTTTTTACGGTAAAAGACATACTCCAGAATCTCTTGAGAAGATTAGACAAGCTGGTATAGGAAGAATAAAAACACCAGAAACAAGGGAGAAGTTAAGAAATGCTCTAAAGGGAAGAGTTTTCTCGAAAGAACACAAAAAGCGAATGAGCGAATCGCAAAAAGGTAAACGACTTTCAGAAGAAACGAAAGAGAAAATTAGAATCGCTATGAAGAAAAGAATCTTCACCTCTGAACATAAAAGAAAAATAAGTTTGGGACTCGTTGGAAGATATTATTCTCCAGAGACACGGGCAAAAATGAGTAAAATTCATAAAGGACAGATAGTCTCGCCAGAACATAGGCGAAAAATAAGTGAACACCATAAATTTCAACCTAATTCTAAAGAAAACGTTGACAGATTTGTTTCTATGAATAAGAAAAGGTGTGGATCATTACATCATAATTGGAAAGGTGGAATATCTAAAGATAAAAAACATCTGAACAAAATCTATTGTGCTTCTCATAGGAAAAGAAAAAATATCAAACTTAAGGTCGGGGGTTTCCATACTGAAGAAGAGTGGGAAGAATTAAAGAAAAAATGTAATTATATGTGTCTATGTTGCAAGAGATTTGAACCAGAGATCAAACTGCATAGAGACCATATTATTCCAATTCATTGTTTAGGAAGTGATAATATTGATAATATACAACCCTTATGCCAATCATGTAACAGCCGAAAACATACTAAAATTATAAAATATAATGTCTAACATAGAAGAAAAAATCAAGACATGGCAGCAGCGCAGTTTTTCGTGGAGCCAACTTTCTAGCTGGGAGTATGATAAAGAAAAATGGTTCGCAAAGTATATATTAAACGAAAAAGAAGAGGATAATAAAGAAATGGCGTTGGGGCGACTTTTTGCAGAGTCATGTGAGAAAGGTAAACCGCTTGCGCCGGTAACTTTGTATTCTAAGGTTGAGTACAAACTAAAGGTAATGTTCAATAACATTCCACTTGTCGGATACTGCGATACTTACGAACCGCATACAAAACTTGGCGAGTTCAAAACAAGTAAGAAGCCCTGGACTAGAGAAAAAGTTGACTCGCACGGACAACTCACATTTTATGCCCTATTGCTGTATATACAACACAAGGTTAAACCGGAGAGTTTACACATCCAGTTACAAAATATATTGACTAAAGAAAATGGCGACTTCAGTTTGGATTTTGTTAAACCGATCAAGGTTTATACTTTTGAAACAAAACGCTCGATGAAAGATATTTTGCAAATGGGGGCGAGAATTAACTCTGCTCGTGCGGAGATGGAAGCTTTTGCTCGGTCTAAAGAGTTATCCCCAGTTGCACCTGTGCAATACATGCCATAGAGGAGTATAATAGTTTAATGCTCAAAGGATTAGGTTACAATTTAATTTTTGTAGGCAACATCTCACAGATGATCGGCACTAATCCGCCGGAGCAGTCGTCTGTGAGATTTTGCTTGTAAAAATATATGCAAACTTGGGAAGAAAAAATAAAATCGGAGGAACAGGCGAAATTAGAATACGCCCGCAACTTGACCATTGAAGGATGGGTAGAGCGTATTAAGAGTATCATCCACAGCATCCTTACTATGGACAAGGAACCGGATTGGGAAGCAAAATGGGCGACGGCCGTCGTGACTATCAAGGCTACTAACAAACTCACCATATCGCCATTACCTGAAAACGATATTGATATGTGGTGGATTACTATGAGTGGTGAAGCACGTCCTGAAGCGGTTAAGTCGGTGGCGCAGAAAGAGGAGGAAGCGTTGCAGAAAGGGTTTGTCGCCAAAAAGACCGAAGGGACATATGATCTCGCTGGATACCTGACACGAAAATATGACATCATCACCGTCGGCGAGAAGGAGCGTGAGATGTATGTATATCAGAATGGCATCTATTTCCGCTCGGAGAATGAGATTATATATCCTGAGATACAACGAGTGCTGGGAAAATATATCACCGGTGGGGCCAAGTCAGAGACCTTCCATAAGATCGCCGACATGACATCTAAGAACAGGTCAATATTCACCTCGGCTGATTTGAAGTTTATTCCGCTTGCCAATGGGGTGTATAACATGGGGACAAAGGAATTGTTACCACAATCGCCGTGTTATAAGTTTACATATCAATTCCCTGTCATTTATAAACCCGATATGGATTGTCCGAAGACTAAAGCATTCCTCCATCAAGTCCTTTCTGATGAGCAATTCTTAATCATACAAGAATGGATGGGATATTACTTTTACCGTAACTATATGTTCAAGAAAGCTATTATCATGGTCGGAGAAGGTGACACAGGCAAAACAACACTACTGGAGACAATCACTAATTTATTGGGAAAGAATAATATATCATCTGTGCCGCTTCATAAAATGTCGTCGGATAAGTTCGCCGCCGCTCATCTACATGGTAAACATGGCAATATTGTTGATGAATTATCGGCCAGAGATATATCGGATACCGGCAACTTTAAGATCGCCACCGGCGGAGGTTCGATTAGCGGGGAATATAAATATGGCAATCAATTCTCTTTCATAAACTTTAGTAAGTTCACTTTTGCATGTAATAAGGTACCGGACGTTGAGGACTTTGATGACGATGCGTATTTTGGACGATGGATGATTGTGCGCTTTGGTAAGAAGATTGAAGTCAAAATACCTAATTTTATACAGAATTTGACGACTGAAGATGAACGATCGGGACTGTTTAACTTTGCTATGGAGGGGTTACAAAGATTATTAGCCCAACGCTCATTCTCTTATAGGCTTAGTCCTATGGAAATTAAGACTGAAATGATGAGGAGTGGATCATCTATTGCCATGTTCTGTAGCGAGGGAATTATGGAAGAAACTAGTAATGAAATAAGTAAAGAAGATATGTATGAAGCATATTCAAAATTCTGTATCTCTAATGGATTGGCCCAAGAGACTATTAAAATGTTTGGTACTAAATTCCTATCTTATGTTAAATATGCAACGGATGGTTTGATCACTATTTCTACTGGAAAACAGGCAAAAGGATGGAGAAATGTTAAAGTTGTAAAAATTGACGAATCTGACAAAGAGTACAATGATTTTGTAGAGGAAGCAACAAAAAAGCTGTGAAACAATATTGGTTGAGCCGTTTTATAAAACCATGTTAAAAATATGGCTGTATAAAGCCGTACATTACGCCATAAAAAAACAAATAAGACAAAAACAATACTCATAATACTCATATTTTACTACTATTGTGTAGAAAATATAAAATATGGCTTAACCACGTAGACCCCTTGAATTACCCAGAACACTTGTTGGAAAATTGGGTATTATCGGTATTGCGTAAAATACGGCTAACAATCGTCAGGAGTTATCCCCACCCGACCCCTTGCACTCTTTCTATCGTATGTATATAATGTATGGGTGAAGCGAGGTTGTCCGACCTACCATCGGGCATTACAAGTTAACTAAAAACAAATGAAAAACTTTATAAAGAGAACTTTGAGGGTGATCTATAACTTTCAACCGATGTTGAACTATTATCCTCATGCAACAGGATTCAAGGTGTTCAAGTGGAAGCTAGGGCGTTGTGTGCGTAATGTGAGTATATTGGCACTGTTCGTAATAACAGGTTACGGATCAGCTAGGGTATATAACTATCTGTCCCCTGTAACGGTATATGCTGATAGGGAGGTTATTGTGACCGTTCAGGCTACGAGTACGATGCCGTCGATGCTTAAGAGGATATGTACGGCGGAGAGTGGATTTAAGCAGTTCAATAAGAATGGTACTGTTGTGCGTGGTATGGTCAATCCATCAGATATTGGAATTTGCCAAATAAATGAGCCTATAAACAATGACTTGGCACGCAAGCTTGGGTTTGACATCTATACTGAGAAGGGTAATTTGGAATTCGCACAGTACCTGTTCAATGAGCGTGGTGTGCAACCGTGGATGGCAAGCGCTTGTACAGCAACTGGGTGGGGTAGAGGATTGGGATACTGCAACAAGTAATGTTATAATACACTACGAACCGCCTCGTAAAGCCAGGCGGTTTTTAGTATGTGGATAACCTATACTTGCGATATAAAAATATATGATATAATATCTACATGGCCGATTGTCTCCTATGCAAAAAGAGGTTATCAAAATTAAAACGAGTGGTCGAGAATGTTCATACTCATTGTTATAAAGAACTTGAGCATGAACTTTTTAGTTTACAAACAGAGACAAGGACTAGACATATTATTAAATTAGCAGATCGTGATATAACATATTTAACAAAATGAATAAAATAGTACAAGTAGGTGTAGAGGCTCGTAACAATCTTATTAAAGGTGCTAACTATCTAGCAGATGCAGTAAAAAGTACCCTTGGTCCGTATGGTGCCAATGCAGCAATGGAGAAAGGGAACAGGATTACCAATGATGGGGTAACTATCGCTCGTGAGATATGGTTGAAAGATGAGATAGAGAACCGTGGTATTTGTATTCTGCGTGAAGCAGCCATAAAGACTAACGACGAAGCTGGAGATGGTACTACAACTGCCATAACACTTGCACAAGCTATTTTGAAAGAAGCTGTGAATAGGTTACCTAGTGGAAAGAATATAATTGGTGGTGCTACACCTGCGGAGATTATTCGTACTATTGAAAAAGAGAGGAAAGAAGTTACTGAAAAGTTACAAGCTATGGCTGTTAAAATTGATAGTAAAGAACAGTTGATAGAATCTGCTCTAGTCTCTGTTGAGAATAAGGAACTTGCCGATCTTATTGGTACAGCTCAATGGGAACTTGGTGAGAACGGAATGCTGATTGCAGAGGAATCTGCTGAACGTGAGTGTTCAGTTGAGAAGGTTTATGGTGTTCGTATTGATAATGGTTTTGGTACATCTGTTGCAATTAATAATGTTGAGAAGCAGGCGCTTGAGGTCAATGAAGTTAGAACTATATTGACTAACCATACTGTTACAAATTTGAATCCATTAGTATCTATACTTGAACAGTTGCAAAAGATAGGTGTGAATAAAGTAGCGATTATTGCCAGAGCATTTACTGAACAGGCTATCCGGGATTGTATGGAAAATACAAAGCGTGGGTATAATATATTCCCTATCAACGCTCCGTACACAGACCAGAATGAAGTGATGAAGGACCTTGCGGTTGTGCTTGGTGGAACGTATATAAATACTGAGACTAGAGAATTGGATTCGCTACAACTTTCGGACGTAGGATATGCCGAGCGAATTGTTGCGAAGCGTTATAGCGCAGTTTTGACTGGCAAAAATGATGAGAAAGCTAAAGAAAGAGTTGAAAAGCGTACTACAGAGATCAATCAAGCTATTAAAGGATCTATGTCAGATTTTGAAAAGAGGCAACTGAGAGAGCGTTTGGCACAATTATCATCCGGCTTTGCTATTGTAAAAGTTGGTGCAACTTCAGAAGTTGAGAGGAAATATAAGAAGGATAAGTGTGATGATGCGGTGAATGCTGTTCGTGCAGCACTACAAGAGGGCGTAGTGAAAGGCGCTGGTGTTGCGTTCAAAGAGATTAGTGAATCGTTGCCAGATACTTATATACTTAAGAAGCCATTGCTTGCTATATATGAACAGATAATGTCTACAGCCCCATCAGGATTTATGATTGAGGATTGGGTTCGAGATCCAGTTAAGGTATTACGAATAGCTCTTGAGAAAGCATGTAGCGTTTCTGGTACATTTGCTACTACACTCATTGCTATAGCATCTGAGAATCCAAAACCTAAGTACATGCAGGAGGTGGATAAGCAGGATGAAGAATAATGTGGTATAATACAATTATGAAAAAAGTATTTTATACACTGGTTGCGATTATCATTTTAGTTATATTTGTGTTGGTTGCACGATTGGACCGTGAGAAATATGGTACATTGCCACCAGATGAAACGCCTATTGTAACGGAGACTGTTCCGTTTTATCCGAATAATAGTAATAAAGACTGATATGAAAAAACAACCATTTGCTCAAGGTAAGGCCGCGTGGGCATCAACATTGAAATCAAGTGCACAGTCGGAAGGTACACTAGGCAAGACTAGCCAGAACAAATTGTCGCCAAAACAGAAGTTGTTGTTGAGAAATAATGGTGGGAAGTTTCCAAAGGTTAGAGATTATAAGAAAGAAGCTGTTGCCCAACTAGGTAGAGCAATGCGAGGACAAAAATGATTTATGTATGCGAACAGTGTAATAAGAAAGCGAAATGTATTCGTTGGTACGATAAGTTAAAAAAGTGGGTTTGTGATCGTTGTTATTTTATGTACGTCTAAGTTTAATCGGTTTTTATCCAATGGCAGCACCACCAGAAATAGCCCGTGCAAATGGGAGAAAAGGCGGAAGGCCAAAAGGTAAGTTGGCCCAGAAGACTATTGATGCAGCAGCTGGAAAAGCGTTGCTTATTAAAATGTATCTTGAGAATATTATTCCTATAAATGAGGCATTATTACGAAAAGCAAAATATGGCGACATGCAAGCGATAAAAGAATTGCACGATCGTGTTTACAATAAGGCAGCACAACCAATGACGGGGGGCGACGGTGGTGATATAAAGGTTAGAATAATTACATATGGAGATAACTCTGCCCTTACACTTTGATCCACGCCCGTATCAGTTGCCTATCTTAAGGGCATTTGATAATGGGTATAGGCGCATTGTGCAGTTATGGCATCGAAGATCTGGAAAAGATAAGACAGATATAAATTTGATTGCTAGAGAGATGCAACAAAATGTTGGTATTTATTATTATCTTTATCCGACATATACACAGGGGCGTAAGGCACTATGGGACGGTATTGGTAAAGATGGTTTCAAATACATAGATCATTTCCCGAAAGGATTGGTTGATGGCAAGCCGAACGATACGGAAATGAAATTGAAATATCGTAATGGATCATTATTTCAAGTGATTGGCACAGATGATGTGGACCGCATCGTTGGTACAAATCCAAGAGGTTGTGTGTTTAGTGAATACTCATTGCAGAATCCAAAGGGCTGGAACTTTATTAGACCTATTCTTGCGGAAAATAATGGATGGGCGATATTCAATTACACGTCCAGAGGAAAGAATCATGGATATGAGTTGTACGAAATGGCAAAGAATAATCCGAAGTGGTATGTCTCTAAGTTGACAGTTGATGATACGCATATTCTTTCACCAGAAGAAATCAATGAGGAGAGACTATCGGGTATGACAGAAGATCTTATTCAACAGGAATATTACTGTTCGTTTACTGCCGCAATTCAAGGTGCTTATTATTGGAAGGAATATGATAAGGCAGAAAAGGACGGACGATTTTGTAATGTGCCGTATGACCAAGCTGTTCCTGTTTACACTGTTTGGGATCTAGGAGTAAGTGACTCGATGGCGATAGGTTTCTTTCAGATAGTTAGTAAGGAGGTCCACATGATTGATTATTATGAAAAGGCGAACGAGGGCTTTCCACACTTCGCAAGAATGTTACAAGAGAAAGGATATATTTATGGTAAACACTTTGCGCCACATGACATAAAAGCCAGAGAGTTAACAACTGGCAAAACCAGACTTGAGGTGGCTGAAGCATTAGGAATAAAGTTTGAAGTTGTACCAGAGATTGGTGTGCAGAATGGCATTGATGCTGGTAGAATGTTATTCAATCGTTTATGGGCAGACAAGACAAAGTGTCATGAGTGGATCAACATGATTCCGCAATATACAAAGGAATATGATGAGGACAAAAAGATATTCAAACCGACACCATTACATAATTGGACATCGCATGGAGCGGACATGTGGAGGTACGCAGCGGTTATTATTGATGAAATGGGAGGAACATCCAGAAATGATGTCTCAGTATCACACATGGACTATTCCATTGATGGTTATTAAGTGGTATAATAAAGAAAATTATAAACTAATACATTATTATGGCTGATACAAGTATAACAGATCAAATTGTAACTCCCCTCACAGTCAAAGGCGGTGTCACCCGTGTTATTGACTCTGCTACAGGAGGGATAACTCAAACAGGTTCTGGATTTATTGAAAATGAAAAATTTGCAGTTTATCAAGTAAAAGATACAGGAACAGCAACTGGACAATTTACTACTGATGGAACTTTGGGTAGAAAAGTAGCAAATGTTGTTTGTGGCACAACATCACGAGCAAGATTTATACTTGGTATGAATGGTGGAACACAAGCTACCCAAGCAGTACCAGCTCTAACTAAATATGCTATTCCTGTTCTACCTAACACAACTTATATTTATACAGCTCCACTTTTGTATTCAAATTTCCCTAGTGCTTCTGGTGCTATTGTTCAAATTGATGAAATAAATAGTGCTGGTTCAAGAGTTGTTTTAAATACAGTAATAAAAGGAGCTGGAGTTACATCAGTGGCTGACTATACTAACTATTCAAAAACATTTACAACAAGTGCTACAACAACTTATTTAGTTATAGGACACGGTTCGCCAGCAGATTCTGACAATATAAATCTTAGTTTGGATGTTATGGGTATAACCTTAAACACCGTCTCCACCATCACCAACACCTCATCAGTCCCCGCTCTCTTCTATCCTAAAGTAACAGCCGTAACGAGTACAGATAATATAGACCAGAGTCAGGTGGTAAGTGCTAATACCTTAGGGCTAGGTTTAGTAGGCTCAAAATATCGTTTCCAATCATTTTTACCAACAAAGAAAAATTTGACAGGATATGTTTTTCAAAGAGGGGTTAATGCAGGAACATATGCTGGTGCTGTTACAGTTTCAATTCAGGGGGATTCAGCAGGAAAGCCAAATGGAGTAGACTTAATAACACCCCAAGTTATTTCAAATGCAACTTGGAATGGATATTCAATAAATACTGATATAACGATAACATTCCCTAAAATAAATCTAACAATAGATGGTTCAACCATATATCATTTTGTAGCCACATCTTCAACTGCAGATGACTCTAATTTCACAAGATTTGTCGTATCTTCAACTGCTAACCCCTATTCAGGTGGAGTCTTTTCAAGAAGTCCAGATTTTACAACTTGGACAGCAGAAACTAATGATATGTACTTCAAAACCCTCTACTCTAAAAACACCGATAACTTCACAGTCTCTACAGGCACAGAAACAGTATCAGTCACAGCTCCTACTACAGATGGTTGGGCTAATGGAACTGTAATAGACACCTCAGACGGTACTTACGGTATAACACCTCTCACACTTACAGTAGGTGCTAATAGCATTTACCTATCCTCTAACGGACCCGCCACAGCAGATGGAGAAGTCGACCCTAGTTTACAAGGCATATTTGGAGGTAGGATTCATCCAATTTATCCTTCTCGTCTTGCAAAGATTGTAGCTTGGGAAAACAAAATAACACCTTTTACAATAAAGACCTGTCAGGTATGTCATAGACCAATCAAAGAAAATGTCTGGGGTTATCGCTTCTGTTCAAAGACAAAGTGTGGAATGCCTAAACTAGCAGACCCGAAAATACTATTAAACAAAATACCTAAAGAGTTATATATAATGAAACCATCTCCCACTGTACAACAACTAAAAGAACGCAATCCAAATTATCATAAACATACAGTAGCCTTCAAAACATGGGAATGTATAAATGAAGACTGTCATAAATAATTAAAAAATGGTATAATGTACTCACTTACTAAACTAATAAAAAAATCGTGATAGGAAATATAATTACTGATTCGAAAACAGGAGAGCCATTAGACCAAAACGGCAATCGTCTTTCTCGCTCTTCGTATCAACCATCAGATGAAGTAAAAAAGTTGTGGGCTAAAGTCCAGAGGGACTATCAGATTGCGTGGGCATTACAACACCGCTCATTCCAAGAGTTCGATGGGTATTCATTATTACAGCGTGCACGAATGGACCAACAGACTTTCGGTGCCTATGTGGGTGCTGATTTCATTGCAGAACACAAAAGGTGGCGATGGCGCGGTCGTAAGAATACTGCTCGTAACAAATTGATTGGCATACTTGCACACATGCTCGCGGGTATCCTGTATCCATTTGTCTATGCTAAGAATGAGCAGAATGAAGAAGATAAGACTACGGCAAAAGTTATGCGTATTCTGGTTGAGGAGCACCTAAGGAAAGCGGACTATGAAGTGAAGTTCCTATTTATGTGTCTCTCCGCTCTAGTTAATCCTGCGGTATTTGTAGGCATTGAATACTTGGAAGCCATACAGATGATTAAGCAGAAAACTAAGGACGGCAAGATTAAGATAACCGAGGCAGTAGACGAATTACTCTCTGGTATGCAAATGAACATAATTCCAGTGGATGAAATACTTATCGGTGATTTCTATACAGGAGACCTTCAGAGACAACCATACATAATTAAAGTACGCCGTCTCTCATATGATACAGCCCGTAAGATATACTCTGGGAAGCACTACGATGCCTCAGGTAAGGATTTATTTGATTATGTGGAAGCAGGCAAGACCCGTGTTGTACTAGCAGGACAGGAGAACCAAACACTCTTTGATGTCGAGTGGACAGAAGCCGACAAAGGATTTGTACAAGAGATAACCGCTTACTACAGAGATGAAGACCTCGAAGTTACATGGGTAGGTGGAACTTTTATGGGTAATGAAAAAGATGTGTATAACAATAATCCGTTCTCACACAGGAGATTTTCTCTTATCGGTAGTGAGTGGATGACAATTCCAATCTATCCGTTTGCAAAGTCTGGCTTTGAACCAATAGATGTTACAGGACGATTCTTCTATTACAAATCAGGAGCATTCAAAGAATACTGGGATGATGCTTCACAGAACAGGATGTACCAACTTGCACACGACGGGACCTATCTTGATGTTATCAAGCCCCTTTTTATGAGCGGCGTGGCTAAAACCGATAGCATTGTGATGGCTCCCGGTGCAACTGTTGGAATGCCAGTAGGGGCGTCAGTTACGCCTTACCAACTTGGACCAAACTTGGCGGCCGCACTCAACATGATGAACGTGAATAAGGAAGACATGTCTGAGTCTACACAGGATAAGATAATGGGTGGACAAGTAGAAAAAGGTGTCACGGCATATGCTACAGCAAAGGCAGAACAGAATGCCCGCATATTCTTAGGAGTCTTTGGTGTAATGGTCGCTGATCTTATAAAGCAACTTGGTGAACTCGTGATAGATTGCATCATTCAGCATGAGACTGTTGGCGAGATTGATGCTTCATTACCAGAGGCATTGAAGATGAAGTATAAGACGTTCCTTACGCAAGGAAAGGAAAAAGGTAAGAATGTCACTAACCGCGTTGTGTTCAGTGATAAGATGATTGGCAAGGAGATGTCTAAAGAGGAAGTCAACGAATACGAATGGGATATGGTTGAAAAGAATGGTGGACACGAATCGGATATACGATTGTATGAGGTCAACCCATATAAGTTTGCTAGGTATCAGTACACGATGTGGGTGGATGCTGATAAGATTGTTCTCAAATCTATGGGAGCTGATAGACAGGAAAGAGTGTTGGCGTTCAACATGATGACAGATCCGCGCGTTGCTCCATTTACAGACCAGAAGGCCGTGGCAAATGATTTCGTTATTGAGGAGTTTGGTGGTGATGATCCTGATAAGTATAAGGCTAAAGGTAACCCAAATGAGATGTTGAATGCTATAATGGGTGGACAGCAAGGGCAGAATCCGAATGGTGGACAGTTCAAGTTAGGTGGTGGTCCGGTCGTACCGCCAACCGCAGCGCCAATGGTTACTCAATAATAATAAACACATGAAAGCAAAACCAAAACAAGGAATGCCATTGCACCAGTTTATAGCGGTCGGTGGAAAACCGAAAGACTATAAGGGTTCAAAGGGTGTGATCAAAGTAAAAAAGTCGAAATAGATTATTAACATAATAATACAAACATGGTCAAATACGATTGGGCAGCGAATGAAATGAAATGTATCCTAGCACAAGCTGATTGTAAGGCGTTGAGCCTTCCCTTAACTGAGGAAAACGTTAAGGCCGCTTATGTGAAGCGTGCGGGACTTGTGTACGATACAAGTGTAGAAGTAGTGGGTGATGTAGAAGTAGTGGGTGAGCCAAAAGTCGAGGTGGCTCCAGTAGTTAGACGCAGAGTATCGAAGAAATAACAATGAAGAAGTTCGCCGTATGGTTAGCAATGAAGCTCTTGAAGCAGAATTTGCCTCAAGAATTGAGATCGAAGCTCGTGACTTCAATCTTAGATAACCTACAGGCATTACCATTCAGAGATATTATCTCGGTAAATGAACAAGGCATCCTCCTTGTGAACGGTCGTCCTTTAGACAACGAGTCAGGTATGCAACTGCGTGAAAGCAGTCGTGCTGCCCTCCAGTCAGTAGCCCTTAAGTTTATCAATGATCAGGTCGCATTCAACGCCGTAACAATGGGTGTTCACAAAGTTGAGAGACCTGAACAGATGGTATTTTCGAGAGCTGCAATCTGGTGGGGACAACAGCAGTTGATACAGCTGAGACTCCTTGCTGGAGACGACGGAACATCCCCGAAGGATGATTAGCAACTTAAGCTTTTAATTAAGATGAACGATGATACAAAGTCCGATATAATAGTTTCAACGGACGAAACACCTGAGGTTGTAGAAACACCTGTCGAGGGTGGAGATCAACCAAAGGATGAACCTTCACAAGACCCTGTAAAGGGCGAGCTAGATAAGATCCAGAAGAAAGGCAAGGGTAAGACTGAACTCGAAAAGGCTATCTTTACAAAGAGGCAAATCGAAAAACGAATTGCTGAATTGAAAGGTGACACCGGCGAGGAAGGTACTCCCGATGAGGATGATAGCGCACCAGTTACTGTAGGAATGCTAAAGAAAATGCAGAAAGAACAGGTTGTTCAATCAGCATTATCACTAGCAGAAGAACAGATAACTGATGAGCATGAGCTTGAATTAACGAAGCATCATCTCTCAAATACAATTAAGCCTTCAGGCAACGCTCAAGAGGATTTCAGGAATGCTAGAGCTATCGTCAATGCTGTTAAGAATAAACAGATCACTGAAGAAGCCCAAAGGAAAACTACCGCAAAGCGCACAAGCGCTGGAAGTAGCGCCCCTGGCAAACTAGAAGACCACTTTGAGCCAACAACTGAGGAACTTACTATGATGCGTTTCAAAGGATATGATGGAAAACCCCTACTATCGAAGGAGGACATCGTAAAAGCTCGAAAGTTACAAAAATAACTTTAGTGAAGGATTATATAACTTAATCCAAAACTAAAATGGCAAGAGGAGATTTTAGACTTCGCTCACAACTCGCTGATGAATACTCAATCACAGCTATTGTCCCTGCAGGTACAGCAAATTCAATCAATGCCGGTGAACCAACTCGTGTAGCTTCAGCTACAGGTGCAGCTGGTACTGGTGTTGAAATTATGTCTGATGCAGAACCTACAACAGCCGACGCAAAGAGATTCGCAGGTATTGCTAAGAGTGATTCAACCGATACAGCTGCGGCTGCCGGTGTTGTTACGACATGGCTTCCATTACCAGGTATAATTTACTTGGGCAAGCCAAAGACCGCTGCATCATGTAATACACAAGCTAAGCTTGATGTATTGATGTACAAGCGTGTGATATTCGATTTAACTAGCACAACGTGGTCGGTCGACACTGCTGCTACAGATGCTGCTGCAAACGGCATCGTTATTGTTGGAGGTGAATATCAGACTGATACTGTGTTCTTCATGGTATCTTCTGGTGTAACCATCTTCAATGTGACCGCTTAATAGCCGAACTAATTTATAGTTTGAAGTTTGTCCTTTGAAAGTGGTATAATGTGGTTATGAAATTCTGTGATTATTGTTTCAAAGAATTTGTCCCGGATAAGAAAAAACGTAAGTTTTGTTCTAGGCGATGTGCCGATAATGGTAAAATCGGTAAAAAGAGAAAACCGTTTAGCATCGAAACTAGAAAAAAGATGAGTAAAAATGCTAAGAATAGGACTTACTCATTGGCAACCAGGGAGAAGTTTAGACAGGTAAAGCTTGGGAAGAAACAATCGTTAGATCATATACAGAAAAGAGTCATTCAAATAAGTGGGGAGAACTCAAATTTATATAAACATGGATTATGTAAAGATAAAGAGTATATCTCATTTGTTAGAAATAAGTGGCATACGAGAAAAAGGCTTGCAGATGGTACTCATTCATGGGAAGAATGGGAAAATCTAAAGGCTCAATACAACTGGATATGCCCTTGTTGTAAAAGGAATGAGCCAGTCATAAAGCTCACAGAGGACCATATTATACCCCTTTCAAAAGGTGGCAGTAACAACATAGAAAATATACAACCGTTATGTCTAAGTTGTAATGTCAAAAAACATACGAAAACTATAAAATACTAAAGTGCAAGGATTAACACAAAACACAGGCCCATCCTTAATACTAGTCAAGACAGCCCTAGATAAGCTTGTAGATCAATCTCAAATGGAAAATGCTGTTACTGGTAAGGCTGAGGCCACAGATCCTGTTGTGTTTACACAGGATACAGCTTCAAACGCTGCCGTAGTTACTTCGGTAATTGGCGGTGGAGGCTACTTTGAAAAGACAACGGATGACCTTTCTTGGAACAAGGATGCCTCTTTGAAAGCTGCAGCTGCTAAGACGACTTTAATTGCGAACTTTAAGAAGAATCTTCCTATCGCTCGTACTTTCATGGCCGATCAGCAACAGTCAGCAGTTTCAAAGGCAGTCAATCAACAGACAAAGACTTGGATGGCATCACGAGATCGTAATGCTTTCGGTGTCTACTCTGGAGGTTTCGCAACTTATCAGACAATCGATAGTGCATACTTGTTCTCCAACTCTCACACAAATGAGAATGGTGACACAGTAGACAACCTCGAAACAGGAGTATTGAATGATGATAACTTGAATGTTGTTATCAGCTCTCTCCGTCTTCAGTTGTCACAGACTGGTGTAATACTAGGATATGAGCCAAAGTTCTTGCTCACACCTTCAGTACTACACAAGACTGGTATGTCAGTCGCTAAGTCAGTGTTGCGTGCAGGGACAGGAAACAACGACCTTAACTACTGGTCAGAAATGTATCCAGGAATGAAGGTTGTTTACTCTCCTTTCTTGGATGGCACATCAACAACAGCCTACTTCGTAGGTTCTAGTCAGCATGGAGTCTACCGCTTCGAGCGAGAGGGCTTCTTCACTGATCTAGTCGATTGGAAGACACAAGCTAACGACCAGTACATCTACAAGATGCGCGCTCGTGAGGAAGTTGACAGTATAGAATACAGTGGTCTAGTTGGTTCAACAGGCGCTGTGTAGATTACCACACTATAACCAAAACAAAATGAATAAAATCATTACGTGGGTTATCGGAGTAGTTGCATTAGCTGCGCTCCTTATCTCAGTTGGAAATTCGGTTGGTGGTAATCAATCGGTTCCGACAATCGTAGGTGCAGCACCATCAGGCGCTACAAACTATGATGCGCTAGGTTTGGGTATCAATGATCGTTACTTGTACACTGTAGGACGAAACGTGAACATGACAGTATCTTCACAGATACCATGTTCTATCCAAACTCCAGCTGCTACATCATCATTGGTTTTCGCTAGTGTTAAAATGGATTCAACAAGTGTTGCAACAACTACCACTTGGGTATTAAGTTGGGCAGCATCTGCTACGGCAACGACAACAACTATTGCAACTATTGGTACAGCAAAGACAGCGTCAACAGCATTTGATTATGCGGTTGCTCCTGTAACAACTTACCTACCTGCAAATAGCTACATTAACGTCTGGGTTCTAGCTTCAACTAGCGCTCAACTCGCAAATGTAACTGGTCAATGTCAGGCAGAATTCATTACAATCTAGCCCATTCCCTCAGCCCATTACGGGCTGGGATGAGTGGGTTAGCCACTTATTAAAAGTAATCTTAATCAAATGAAAAAAATATTAGTTATATCAGCAATCGCATTGGTCATATCAGTAGCAGGTTTTGCTACAGTAAAGGCTAACAGGTCATACTTCGTACCATCAGTTACGACCAGTATAGCAACATCAACAACGTCTACGTTTCCAACGGCGGCAACTAGGGTTACTTTAGATCTAGATGCTTATACCTATGCTCCAACGGCGTTAAATTCTGCGACACTATTGATTCAAGTTGTTTCAACAACATCAACATCAGTTGTCACGTTCACGCCGCAGTATTCTCAAGATGGTATTGATTGGTTTGTAGATAATCTTTCAACAACTACCACGGCAAGCAATATTGTGTTGGGGACAAGTAGAACATTCTCAATAACAGGTAATGCGGTATCTTCAACTACAAGAGTGGTAGTATCAATTCCTACTCCTACAAGATATGTAAGAATATCAGCAGCAAATACTGTTGCAAGCTCAACACTTTGGATGCAGTGGGTTCCTATTCGTGAGATGACACAATAATCAAAAACTACAATGGCACTAAAAAATGTTGGAAAACTTAAGGATTCAGTAGCAGGTTTGCTACAGGGAATAAACTTGAACAATATCACCAACTTAAATGGTGCTATTGAGCGTGCGGCTAAAGAGCTTGTAACTCAAGCGGATCTTCCAGAGGCTACGGGTAGACAGAACTATACGCTCTACAATGGGGTATACGATTATCTAGCACCGACATCAATCTTCGGCGGGTACTTCATAGACTTGAGGCCACAAGGGATAACCAGATCAAATTGGAACTTTACTTATAAGAAACCGATACAACAGTTTGATAGAACGAAACTACTGCTAGCAAATGGTACACATGTAACTTTTGAAAACAATAAAGGTGTACAGATTATGCGTGTTGTAGAGAACACTTCACGTGGGAAGGCAATACTAGATGCAATGACAGCAACTACAGGCTGGACCGCAACGACCGCAACTAGTTTGGCGCAGGATCTAGCAGTCTATTATCAGAGTCCGGCATCAATTCGCTTCAATCTTCCAGCGGGAGGCTCGAATGGATACATAGAAAAGACTATCCCCAACTTAGACTTGACTGATTATAATGGCGTAGGTGTAGTTTTCTTAGCAGTTATGTTGCCATCAGCTACGGCGATCACTTCTATCAAGGTTAGGTTTGGTAACTCGTCGAGTGTTTACTTTGAAATAACAGCGACTTCAGGAATGCTTGGCGCATGGAAAGCTGGAGAGTGGACAATTCTAGCATTAGATTTAGCAACAGCTACACAAACAGGAACAGTGTCCTTGACAGCTGTAGACTACGCCAGGATAACGGTCAATTACGATGGTACAGCGCTCACAAATGTGCGTTTTGGGGCATTTTTCCTCTCAATGCCAGCTCCTTATGAGCTGATTTACGGTACAGCGGCTATATTCAAGGTCTCTGATACGCTTTCAGACGCTATAACAGACGACAACGATGAACTTGTCCTTAATGATGCCGCCTATGTCCTTATGGAATATTACACAGCTATGACTATTGCTATTCAATCTGGGGGGACATTAGCAAGTGGGCTAGTACAGATAATGCGTACAGTACTCTTTGATCCGAACACTGGTCTCTTGCCACGATATAGGGCAAACAATCCATCGGAGCAAGTGAGGCAGGTTGGTAATTGGTACGATGAATAAAAATATATGCCAGACAATTTCGAATTTTTATTGGTGAGTGACTTCAAGGGCTACAACAGCTCTCGTGACAAGACCAATCTTGCCGATGGTTTTCTAGTTCGTGGAAGTCAGAATGTCTATAAGAAATTATCGGGTACTATCGCATCCCGTCCAGGACTATTGAGGCGTGGTACAGCAGATGCTACAGCGGCAGGTGTTCTTGCTTCTTATGAGTGGTACACCTCGTTAGGCGCAACACTTCCTTTGCGCGTAGCGAATAATAAGCTACAAGTGGAATCTGATGTTTCTGGTGATTACGTTTGGTATGACTTGCTGATTACTAGTTCAAAAGCTAGTCCTGCGGCAACACTCACACGATTTGTCATGGATCCGTGGTGGGATAATACAGAAAAGAAGGACTTGCTCGTCATGGTTCGTGGTGACGCTAATTTGCTTACTTGGTCAGGCGGTATTACAAAAGTTGCGAGTGCAACTACTAATACCATTACAAAAGATGGCACGAACACATGGGGAATGGACGGTTTCACTAACACAGCAGGTAAGAAGAAAATTATGATAGGTGGCGTTGAGTACACATATACCGGCGGTGAGTCTACTACAACGCTAACTGGTGTCACGCCAGATGCTTCTGGTCTTGTTGCGGACGATGTTGTTGTTCAAGCAGTATTCCTAGACGCGGACAAACCAGCGGCAGGTAACAAAAATGATTTTATAAAGGTGATAGGTAATAGGTTGCACGTTGGTTCATATACTTCAAGGCTTATCTATATTTCAGATGACAGTGACTATACAGATTTCACTGTCCCTGGTGGCGGACGCGCGCCTGGTGATCCAGAGCTTTTGACTCTCGATAACACAGCCAAAGGTATCACCGTACGAAATGGTAATGCTCACATATCTGCAGGTACATCCGACTGGTATGAGATAAGTTATTCACAGATGACTGTGTCAACGACTCTTACCGAACAGACCAAAGTAGACAAGAAGCCATCGGCAGTATTGCAAGCCGCTTATGCACATGAGTTTATTGACACTGTTGGAAACGATATTGTGTACCTTTCACAGGATCAGCAACTAAGGGTGCTGGGAACTTTCCGTAACCTATTCCAAGCTAAGTACCCGTGTCTATCACAGGCAGTGTACGATGAACTTGCGCAAGAAGATTTTACTGGTGGTGCATTGAGAGCTATAGGGGATTTCATTTACATAACAGCTCCGAATAACGGTAGGGACTGGATGCACCAGACAAGGGAGAGTGTTGATGCTAACGGAAACATCACGGCAGAGAGATTGTGGCATCCACCACAGATACGAAACGTCAGCAGGTTTGCAGTTATTGATGGTGTCGTTTATGGTCACTCAAATGCCAATCCACAGATATATCAGGTATGGGACACAGAGCAGTGGCATGATGATGGGCCGTCCGACGAATCGTTGCCATATGATTGTATTATGCGTATGGCGTATAAGCAGGGCGTTACAAAGAATGGTGTTAGACGACAGGGACTTATTGCATTTAACATGGCGTATTTTGAAGGGTATGTATCTCCTGGAGTGGATTTGAATGCGAATATTTATATTGATTATCAAGGATCAACATCATCACAGAATGTTAATATAAATAGCATAGAGTCACCAACAAAACTTTTTATAAGTAGTTCTCCGTTAGGATTTGGAACTGTGCCATTCGGAACTAATCCACTGGGAGACGGGGTGCAGACAAGTGATGTTAGTCAGGAATTGTTGCCTAAGTTTAGAGCAATTTGTGGCGTTAACCCAGCAGATTGTTTTGAATACTCACTAGAAGTTTACACGACAGAGGTCAATAGTCGATGGGAAATTTTGGCACTCGGTGTAAACGTAGTGGAACAAGAATTTAGTGCAACCTTTATCCGTAAATGATGAAAATATGGTATAATAAATATATGAAAAATATTGCTAATCAAACATTATTAAGGTGGCGATTATTAAACCCAAGTTGGTCACTTGAGCAAGCATTAACAACATAAAAATAACAACATGTGTGCAATTTCATACATGACGGGTGGCGGGACATATCGCCTTCAGTCATCAATAGGTACAACTAACACGACAATCAAACTTTCGTCGTTCCTCGAACCAGTATCTGGAACTCCATATACGATGGCGATAATAAACACATCGAAGGCGTATGGGACTCTCGATCCGCAAACCCCAGATCGTTCCGAGTTCATCTCCTTTACAGGTATCACACAGTATGCAGATGGGACAGCAACACTTACGGGTGTTACGCGTGGACTCTCTAGGTCATACCCATACACCACTTCAACAACTTTCAAGCAGACACACAGTGGTCAATCAATCTTTGTGATGTCTAATTCACCGCAGATTTACAATGATATATATACATATATTGATGCGGCGGCGATCGCGGGTGGAGTACCTGCGACCACTTCATTGATTGGTCTATCAAAATTATCAACTGCTCCAGTAGATGCACTACATCCTATTGCTGTTGAGAATAGCGATACTAGAATTCCAGCCCAAGGAGAAAACGACGCTCTTGCTGGTACATCAGGTACACCTTCATCAACAAATAAATATGTAACAAACGATGACGCTACTGCCAGACTTGCATTAAAGGCGGGTATTAAATTCGGTGGCACAGGTGCAGATGGGGCGCTGGCAATTACAACGGGGACGACTACGATCAATCTTGGATCAGCAGCAGTTGTCGTAAAGAATTATACCTCTATTTCTATAACGGGCGATGGGGTATTAGCATTTTCAAATCCTCATGCAAATGGGACGATGATTATTTTGAAGTCGCAGGGAAATGTAACACTGACATCGAGTGCCACACCGATGATTAGTGTAGCATCTCTTGGTTCAACTGGTGCAGGTTTTTCGTTATTTAATGTTTCTACAATTGGAGGCAATGGTCAGAATGGCGGTTCAGGAAACAACTACGCAGGAGGTGGGGGTGGTGGTGGTGCAGGATATCAGTCAGGTAGTGCTGGTGGTAATGGTGGGGGTAATCCTATTTATGGAACTCCAGGAACAGGAGGCGTAGCAAGTTCTGTGTATACAACAATTGGTTCCAAAGTCATTCCATTTGTAATAGGTTCATTAGGAGGCGTGGGAGGTGTTTACAATGGTTCAGCAGGAGGAGGAGGTCGTGGAGGTGGGGCTTTATACATAGAATGTGGAGGTGCACTTAATTTTACAACTGCATCAGGAATTTCATGTGCTGGAGCGGTAGGCGGTAATGCGACATCAGGAAACTCATCTGGAGGTGGTGGGGGAGGAGCGGGTTCTGTTGTTATTCTAGCTAATACTATAACAGGAAACACTGGCACCATAACAATTTCTGGTGGAGCAGGGGGCAATGGCTTTGGCTCTTATCAAGTTGGTGGTGGCGCAGGTGGCGCAGGTTACTCTCTAGTCGCACTTAATACGGAATTTGCTTAAACTACCATGCCTACCCTCCCAACAATGGCAGAGACGAATAACAACTTCATGATGCAAAATCCGCAGTATGGTTATTCGCCTACTGCAACAGACGCGCCAAGAGTCCCTCCGGGATCTCCAGAGGCAGCTGCCGCACAGCAAAAAGCAGACATGGAAAAGTATTTTCCAACAGTTCTCACCAACACTACGAAACTTGATACAACTATCCCAACACTCAACCAGAAGGGCAATACAATCGCACAAGGTATTGCTGGTGGTGTAGCAAATACTAAGGCTACTGATGCGGCGAACAAAGAAAATCGGCTAGAGGATACTTCCTATTCCAGTATTTTTGATAAGGCAATGAGTGATACGGAAGCGTCTGGTAAGTTCAACATTTCACCAGAACAACAGCAACTTTACACAATGATGCAGGGGAACATTGATGCACAAACAGCCGCCGCCCTATCATCAATCCAACAGCAGTATGCCGCAAAGGAGGGACTTCTTATCGAATCCCAGAAGGCATCAACTAAGGGTGCAGAGAACGTGCTTAACCTAGGTGGTAGCGCACGTTATGCGCCACTATCGTCTATGGGCGTTATGGAGGCAAAAAATCGCTACGATATGCAAACACTGAATGAACTTCATGCGGCTGAAGAAGCGGCAAAAGCATCCGTTCTTCAAGCACAGCGGGAGGGCAATTTCCAGCTTATGGAATCTAAGATGAACGCACTTGAGAAACTACGTGGAGAAAAGATTGCGTTTGCTGGAAAAATTGCAGATGATATGGCAGCACAGAATAAACTAATAAGAGACAAACAAATACAGTCGTCGAGGGATGAAGCGATTGCTGGACTTGTTCAGCAAGGTATCACTGATCCTAGTGAGATCATGGCGCTATTAGAGGAGTCTGCCCAAGCATCTGGCACAACGTCGGATTTTACGGCAGAGGAAATAGGTAAGACCCTG
>CAIOMN010000143.1 GCA_903859415.1 uncultured Methylococcaceae bacterium | reverse complement strand
AAATAAACCATAATTCTGATAAATAAATCGTCTAACAAAAAAAGTGGGGTGAGGGGGCATCCACCCATAAGCTAACTTTTTATGAGTAAAATCACCGCTTCGCCAAAACCTAATAATCTTAGATGGATCACTTTTATTAACGTAAGTCAAGTCACCATAAACAGAATCGATATTATTTTTGATAAATGCCTGAGCTACTTTCTCAATAACGGTGTTATTTTCATATAAATCATCAGAATGTAAAAAACCAATCACATCGCCCGTCGCTAGATTAATACCTTTGTTTAAACCATCGTAAATACCTTTATCAGGTTCTGATATAAAAGTGCTTAAGCGATCTTGATATGACTTAATTATATCAACTGTATTATCTGATGAACCACCATCGACAATGATATATTCAATATTTGGGTAGGTTTGAGATAACACAGAAACTATAGCTTCGGCGATAGTTTCTTGATTGTTATAAACAGAGGTAATAATGGAAATTTTCATATATCGTAACCATATTCATCCTTAACCACTTGGGCTAAAGACTGTTTACGTGTAGTCATTAATTGACGTAATTCATAAACTTTAACATCAACCAAAAATCGATACCATAAACCTTGTAGTGCGTGGAATACCAATCCCGGCCAGCCATCTAAAAAACCTAAGTGAAGAATATAACGATATAAAAAATATAATAAAGCACGCATTCCTAAGGGCAATCGTGCATAAACACTGTGTTTAAGCCAACGCTTTAATCTTGCTGAAAAATTCATCACAGATGTATTATTTTCTTCTTGTGGCGTTTCTTCACCCATTAATAAATCAATGGCTTCACGTGTTGCATAATGATTATGCTTATTAATCCACCAGGTGATGTTATTTAAATTGATGTCAGCAATGTCAGCATTAATATGCTCAATAGCACCATCCACCAAAATATGCTCATCCATCCAGCGATTCTCACAACGGCCTTGGTTATTGCGCCAAATTCGTAAAGTTTTAATGGGGTAAATAGCGCCATGCTTAATCCATCGCCCCATAAAATGGATTTGTCTGTTAATAGTAAGTCCAACTGTGCTGGCAGGTAAGTTAGATAATTGTTGCTGTAATTGTGCTGCCAATTCTGGAGTTACAACCTCATCAGCATCTAAGCGCATGACCCATTCACTATTAATATTAGTATTATCAAGCCCCCAATTGAATTGGGCGGCCTGATTAACAAAGGGATTTACATAAAAATCAGCACTATATTTTGAGGAAATTTCTTTAGTTTGATCAGTAGATTGGCTGTCGACAATTATAATTCGATTCGCAATACCTTTTATGGATTCTAAGCAACGCTGTAGATGTTGTTGCTCATTAAATGTGAGTATCACCACCGTTAAATTGAGAGGTGAAGAACTAGTTTGTTTAATGGAATATGTCATAAAAATAATTAATTGAGATGGCGAGGACCAATAAATTTGGGTGGTGAGCCTGCAACTACCGTCCATGGTAAAACATCGCGAGTCACTGTAGAACGTGCTCCCACAACGGCCCCTTCACCAATTGTAACTCCAGGACCAACAAACACATCAGCGGTTACCCAAGCATCAGATTCGATACGAATCGGGGCTTTTATAAGAGGCATGGTTCGCAGTGTATAATCATGACTTGCTGTACATAGGTATGAGTATTGACTTACAGTAACACGGGAACCTAAGAAAACCTGATCTACACAGTAGCAATCAACATAATGGCTTAAACAACTATCATCAGACATAGTTAAATTCCAAGGTGCCCATATCTTCGCAGAAGGGTAGGGCAGTGATCTCTTGCCCATTTTAGCGCCAAAACACCTAAGTAAAAATCGCCGCCAACCATGTAATAAAATAGGGCTAGGTCGATACAATAATAACCAAACTATATTCCATAAAGCACGTACTAGTTTATTTTTAATAGTCAGTTTGCATGGTTTAAGCTTTATTTTTTTTGCTGATCCGATATCATTTAAGTTAGACATTTTAATAACCTGTTTTCTTTAGGTCATTATTATCATTCATCAGCTTAATTAAAGTAATGCCCAGCCTGCGACTTAAAGCCATAATAGTGAGTGTTGGATTAGATCTACCCAATTTTGGGAAAACTGATGAGCCAATAACAAAGCCATTAGATAGTCCTATAATGCGTAAATCGGAATCAACGACTCGACCTATTGCACAGGTACCTGCCGGGTGATAGATGTCATAGATATTCTCGATTGCCTGTTGACGATCTACAGGACATTCAACTTTCTTCAGTCCACCTACTTTTATTAGATTATTCTCTGCCCAAAATGATTGGAGCTTGTCGAAAGCTAAATTTGCACATTCTCCCAAGTTTTCAGTAATGGTCCAATTCAATGCTATAGCGTCTGAACTTTCAATGTGATCACAGGTGATTGCATTATCTGCTAATGGGACTTTTACGAAATCAAGATTAACATATATCTTGCTTCCCTTTGATATAGATAATTTTTGTTTGATATATCTCATCCATATCATTCGGATAAGATCTACCATGGCTATGGGTACTTTGTATAAGGATTTAAAAACACTTAAGTAGTTTTTAGCTTGCAACCCACGTAGTATATCTCTTGCAACTGCAAAGCCAGAGTTTTCTGGAGCCTCAATTACGAAATGGCAATAGGACCAATTAATAGGCCCTGAAAAACCATTTTCTTGATCAATGAGACAAAGTCGCAATGTGCGCATGGTTGGGCCGGTAAAAAAAGAAGTGAATAAACGTTCAAAATTGAGGCGTGAGTAATTAGAAATTTCTGCAATTCTTAATGACAGGTGGTCATGTAAATAGTGACCAATCATTAATTGTTCAGTTGATTGTTTACCCAGCATTTTTTCAAGAATTAGTGGTGATTCTAATGCGCCAGCTGCTATTACAAAGCTCGATGCGGTAACAGTGATAAGATGGCCATTAGTACTTCGACAAATTACGTTCTCAATTGTGGTTTTGTCATTATCCGTAAAATTCCATTTATCAGGCATTATATGTAATAGTATCTTTATTTTTTTTGAGTGTTGAAATTGCTTAAACCAACTGCTGCCGATGTTTCTTAGGCCAAAGGGTATCCATTTAGAAATCAACGGGGTAAAACTACCCCATTTT
>CAIOMN010000142.1 GCA_903859415.1 uncultured Methylococcaceae bacterium | reverse complement strand
TTTTGGGTAAACAATACGACCATCAGGATCAGGAAACAAGATAACGTTTCTACTACCGAACTCCGAATTTAAATGACGCACTGCCGTGCGTACAATCTCATCCTCACTCTGACTGGCGGTCAGATCTTTACTCATCGCATAGAGTACCGTTGCTCTCCGTTCCCTGTGCCCCGCCACTTTAGCCTGGGAACGTACATTTGCCATCAAATTGCTAATTAACACCCCCACAATCAACATCGCCGAGAGCGTCACTAAGTATTGACTATCAGCGACAGTAAAACTGAGATAAGGTTTTACAAACAAGAAATCAAATATTGCAGCACCTAAAAAAGAAGCAAAAATAGAAGGGCCACGACCAAAACGTGTTGCAATAAATACCACACCGAGCAAGAAAATCATAATCATATTGGCCAGCTCAAACCGGCCAAACATCAGATAAGCCAACACGGTACTGGCCACTGTCACTGCCAAAGACCATATATAACCTATTGAACGATTTTTTTTTCTCAATGCAAGTTTTCGACTGAGGCCTGGCAGCGGATTTCTCCGGTACAAGGAAGTCTCTGACTTCTCTACGCTACTGCCTTTCTCATGTCTCGGACTACCCAACAGATAGAGGTTAATATTGTGCGCATCGCTAATCAACACATCTACCACCGACCCCAGTAACAAGCGCTTCCAGCCGCGACGGGTGGGTTTTCCCATGACGATCTTGGTCACATTTCTTTCATTGGAAAATCTAATGATGGCAGAGCTCATGTCCGGCGCATTTAAGGTTACTGTCTCAGCACCTAACTGCTCTGCAAGCCTTAAAATACGGAGTACACCATCACGCTTTTCTGCAGACAAGCGTTGCAATTCCGGTGTCTCAACATAAACCACGAGCCATTCGGCTCGTAGACTGTTAGCAAAGCGTTTGCCGGCTCTGACTAATCGTTCCGACAAGGCATTAGGACCAATACAGACCATAATGCGCTCATTAACCTGCCAGACTTCGCGAATGGCATTATCTTCCCGATAATCCAGCATCTGGGCATCGACCCGATTAGCGGTTTGGCGCAATGCCAGTTCCCGTAACGCAATGAGATTACCTTTGCGGAAAAAATTTTTGATGGCTTCCTGAGCTTGTTGGGGTAAATAGACTTTGCCATCCCTGAGCCTATTCAAAAGCTCGTCGGGCGGTAAATCAACCAGTTCTATTTCATTAGCCTGGTCAAACACAGTATCCGGCACTGTTTCCCAAACCCGCACCCCGGAAATCTGGCCGATATCGTCATTAAGGCTTTCCAAATGCTGCACATTAAGTGCCGTATACACATCAATACCAGCATCTAATAGCTCTTCGATATCCTGCCAACGCTTGGGATGCCTACACCCATGAGCATTTGTATGCGCCAGCTCGTCAACCAGAATAATAGAGGGTTTGCGTTTAAGCGCTGCATCCAGATCGAACTCTCGCAGAGTCGTTCCGCGATATTCAATCAGTTTGGGTGATAACACTTCCAAGCCCTCAATTAGCGCTGCGGTTTCCTGGCGGCCATGCGTTTCCACGAGACCAACAATAATATCAATATTTTCAGCTCGTCTTTCCTTGGCTGCCTGTAACATAGCATAAGTCTTGCCTACCCCTGCCACAGCACCAAAAAATATTTTTAAACGGCCTCTCTGGGCCTTGGCTATATCGCGCTCAACGCGCGCCAGTAATTGATCGGGATCTGGGCGTTCGGTGTCCATATTTTTCGCCTAGTGAAGAGCATCCAATGCTAAATTTAAGGTCAGGACATTAACCCTTGGCTCTCCTATAAAGCCCCATTGACGATCTTCAGTATTTGCATCGATCAGAGCACGGAGTATTTCTGGTTTTACGTCATGAGCCTTAGCTACTCGACTGATTTGATATTCAGCAGCCGCTGGACTAATATGCGGGTCCAAACCACTACCTGATGAAGTAATCAGATCAACTGGTATTGGGGCTTGATTATCGGGGTCTGCATCCTTTAGCGCCTGTATACGCGTTTTTACAGCCTCTATCAGTGCAGGGTTAGTCGGCCCCAGGTTTGAACCACTGGAAGCACCAGCATTATATGGGAAAGGACCTGTCGCCGAAGGTCGTCCCCAAAAGTGACCTGGACTGCTGAAAGGCTGGCCGATCAAACTGGAGCCAGTCACTTTACCCATTTTATCAGTCGTCAGACTGCCATTAGCTTGCTGGAAAAACAGAAGCTGAGCCAGACCCGTTACCACAGCCGGATAAATGACACCCGTCAACACACTTAATAGAATAAATAGAACAATCGCTGATTTTAAACTTTTAATCATTACCAACTCCTTTAAACTAAACCGAGCGTGACCAAAATAAGGTCAATCGCTTTAATGGCGATAAATGGAACGATCAACCCACCTACACCGTAGATCAGCAAATTATTTTGCAACAGTTTTGCGGCTCCTACAGGCTTGTATTTGATACCTTTTAAGGCCAACGGAATCAATACTACAATGATCAACGCATTGAAGATCACTGCCGACAGAATAGCGCTCGCCGGTGTAGCAAGTTGCATAATGTTTAACACATTCAAGGCTGGATAGGTGATTGAGAACGCTGCCGGAATAATCGCGAAATATTTAGCAACGTCGTTGGCAATACTAAAAGTAGTCAACGCGCCGCGCGTCATTAACATCTGTTTCCCGGTCTCGACAATCTCGATTAATTTGGTCGGGTTCGAATCAAGATCCACCATATTACCCGCTTCTTTAGCCGCCTGGGTACCACTGTTCATCGCTACGGCAACATCCGCTTGAGCCAATGCCGGTGCGTCGTTTGTCCCATCCCCTGTCATCGCAACTAAACGCCCGTCCGCTTGGTATTGCCTGATTAACTTTAACTTCTCCTCTGGGGTCGCTTCAGCAAGGAAGTCATCGACTCCAGCTTCAGCAGCAATAGCAGCAGCCGTTAAACGGTTATCACCCGTAATCATAATAGTCTTGATACCCATCTGCCTCAACTCGGCAAAACGTTCTTTGATACCGCCTTTAACTATATCTTTTAGTTCGATCACACCCAGTACGCGTGCGCCTTCTGCAACCACCAGCGGAGTACTTCCTCGACGCGCTACATCATCGACCAGTTTCTGAAACTCGGCTGGAAATTTACTGCCAACCCCACCCAGTCTTTCAACATGTATACGAATAGCATCGGCGGCACCCTTTCGAATTTGGCGCCCATCAATATTTACGCCACTCATCCGGGTTTGAGCGGTGAAGTGCACAAACGTAGCTCCCAGAGACTGCACATCTCGCTCTCTGAACCCGTATTTTTGCTTAGCCAAAACCACCACACTACGACCTTCTGGCGTTTCGTCAGCCAATGAAGCCAATTGCGCGGCATCAGCCAGTTCTTTTTCTGAGACACCTTTAACGGGAATAAAAGCGGAAGCCTGACGATTACCTAAGGTAATTGTGCCGGTTTTGTCCAATAACAATACGTCAATATCGCCTGCCGCTTCTACGGCTCGTCCAGAAGTGGCAATCACATTTTTTTGCATCATCCGTCCGATACCGGCCACACCGATGGCAGACAATAAACCACCAATAGTCGTTGGAATCAAACAAACCAGCAGCGCCACCAATACCGTAATAGAAATAGGTGTACCCGATTTAGCAACTTCTACACTATAAATTGAATACGGTAGCAGCGTAACGGTAACCATCAAAAAGATCAACGTCAACGCAACAAGTAGAATAGTCAAAGCAATTTCATTGGGTGTTTTTTGACGCTTGGCACTTTCAACCATAGAAATCATACGATCCAGGAAAGCTTCGCCTGGGTTAGCAGTAATACTTACAACCAACCAGTCAGAGAGCACGCGGGTACCCCCTGTTACCGAACTAAAGTCACCACCCGATTCTCGGATTACTGGCGCACTTTCACCAGTGATCGCACTTTCGTCCACTGATGCAACCCCTTCAATGACCTCACCATCACCCGGTACAAAATCCCCCGCTTCGATTAAAACCACATCACCGCGACGTAAACTGGAGCCGGATACTTTCGAATAATTAACTCCGTAACGTGGCTCATCCAGTTTTTTTGCCGCAATATCTCGCTTGGCGCTGCGCAGAAATGCAGCTTGCGCCTTGCTTCGGCCCTCGGCAATCGCTTCGGCAAAATTGGCAAAAAGTACCGTAAACCACAACCACAGAACCACGGCCAAAATAAATCCGGCTGGCTCATCACCTTTGCCTGTTATAGCCTGTATCCAAAGAATCGTTGTCAGAATACTGCCTATAAAAACAACAAACATAACGGGATTTTTCCATTGCTGCTGCGGAGCAAGCTTTCGGAATGAATCCACTATGGCTGCCCCAAGAATTTCCCGATCGAACAACGACGTCGAAACAAGTTCTTTACTCATGAAGTTCTCCAATTCACTGATTTTTCAATGGACAGATAAAGCATGCCCACTCTATATCTTAATTTATGATTATTTAGCGCCAATCATCTGAAGATGCTCAACCACCGGCCCGAGAGCCAACGCCGGAACAAAGGTCAACGCGCCAACCATAAGTACAGTACCTATCAATAATGCAACAAACAACGGGGTATGTGTTGGTAACGTACCTAAACTAACCGGTACAATCTTCTTGTTTGCCAGTGAGCCGGCGATTGCGAGTACGGGTATAGCCAGCCAGTAACGTGAAAACAGCATAGCCAAGCCTAATAATGAATTATAGAACGGTGTATTAGCCGAAAGCCCACCAAATGCACTACCATTGTTATTACCTGCAGACGAGAAAGCATACAAAACTTCGCTAAAACCGTGAGCTCCTGGATTGAAAACAGAGGCATTGCCGACATCGATCATGACTGCAAGTGCAGTACCACCTAATACGACCAGTGGTGGAATCAATATGGTGATAGCAGCCATTTTCATCTCATAGGCTTCGATTTTTTTACCCAGATATTCAGGCGTTCTACCAATCATAAGCCCAGATACAAAGACTGCAACGATCGCAAACATAAGCATGCCATACAACCCGGACCCCACACCGCCGAAGATCACTTCACCCAATTGCATCAACCACATGGGTATCATGCCGCCAATAGGAGTAAATGAATCATGCATTGCATTGACTGATCCGTTGGAAGCAGCCGTAGTGACTATCGCCCACAGTGCAGAGTTGGTAATTCCGAACCGGGTTTCCTTTCCTTCCATATTGCCACCCGACTGACTTACGGTTGCTGATTGATCAACACTTAAGGAAGCCAATGCTGGATTACCGATCTGCTCTAACGGTACTTCAACAAAAATTAACGCAACTAAAATCAATGTCATGGCCGCTAGAATCGCCCAGCCTTGTCGGGTGTCTCCCACCATCATGCCAAAGGTATAACACAATGCGCTAGGAATAAGCAGAATAGACAGCATTTCCAGAAAATTACTCAAAGGTGTTGGATTTTCCAACGGATGTGCCGAGTTGACATTAAAAAAACCGCCCCCGTTAGTACCCAACTGTTTGATAGCAATCTGGGAGGCGGCAGGGCCTACGGCTATAACTTGTACTTTGGCCTCAACCGACTCCATGATCGGCTTACCGGCTGCGTCTTGTAACGCTACGCCATCTGCACCTAATTTAGGTTGTTCATAACTAACTGTTTCAATTAATGGGACAGAGCGATAAGGACTAAAAGTTTGAACGACGCCCTGCCCGACCAATACCAAAGCAAGAATCAGTGATAGCGGCATCAGGATATACAGGGTGCTTCGGGTAAGGTCTACCCAGAAATTACCAATAGTATCGGTATTTCGACGAGTAAACCCACGAATTAATGCAACCAGTGTCGCCATCCCTGCCGCTGCAGAAACAAAGTTCTGCACAGTAAGGCCTAGCATCTGGGTCAGATAACTCATGGTCACTTCACCACTATAACCTTGCCAATTGGTATTGGTGGCAAAACTAACAGCTGTGTTAAAGGCCGAATCTGAACTAACGCCCGGTAAACCCTGTGGATTAAAAGGCAAATAGGCTTGTAAGCGTTGCAAGGCAAAAACAGCCAATACACCCAATAAGTTAAAGATTAGAAAGCTGACGGCATAATCGGTCCAGCGCATCTCTTCTTTAGGATTTACACCACTTAGTCGATAGAGCAGTGCTTCCAATGGAGCTAATAATCGATTCAATCCGACAGACTCACCCTCATAGACTCTAGCCATATACCAACCTAACGGCTTAGCCAACGCGAGTAAAGTCACTATATAAACTATAATTTGAAAATAACTGTTACTAGTCATTAAAATTTCTCCGGATAAAACAGCGCGGCAACCAGATAAAAAAAGATAGCCAGCGCCAGCACACCACTTAATAGATAAACCCAGCTCATGGTTGCCCCCTTAAGTTTTCACAGGCATAAACCAGCGCGATACTGGCGGCAAAAAAACCCAGCATCAATAGAAGATAAATACTATCCATAAAACCACCTCACATTTGAAGAACAAAATCCATTGCTGATTACAGAATTAATTTAAATACAACAGGGTGCAGTGTACTCTTGAATAGTGTAAAAAAACCGTAAAAATTTGAAGCGATTATGTAATGAATGGGTAATAAAACGAGAAAGTAAAATGCATCAAAATGAATTAGTTGCTTAGCTCTGCAATCGAAAAGATTAAAAATAGACAAGATATTAAATTATTATATACAACATTGAGTAAAGTTCACTTAAAATGGCGCGTAACCTTAGTCAGATCTCAGTGGCTGCTGATCGTAAATAAATAAATACATTTGTTTAACACCTTTTAAATCTTTTTTCTCCTTGTTTCTTTTTCACACCTCTTTGATTAAAAGATGAGATGCAGCTTTGAATAAATTATCGTGATTTTAATGTCATCATTAAGTTTCCCTAACTAATTAACAAAAATGTCTTTTAGCACACAAAATCAATCAAAACAACAAGTAGCAAGTTTAGCGTTAGGTGCCATTGGCGTGGTATTTGGTGACATTGGAACCAGCCCGCTCTACGCCCTTAAAGAGGTATTTAAAGATGGTGTGCCGATTGATACCGTTCATGTTCTGGGCGTATTATCTTTAATCTTTTGGTCTTTAACCCTCGTTGTAACCACTAAATACGCTATTTTTATTATGCGTGCGGATAATAAAGGTGAAGGCGGCATCATGGCTTTGATGGCTCTCGCGTTACAAGGCATCAAAAAAATTGAGTCTGATCACGATAAAGAACTTAAACAAAAATCTACTTTTATCATCATACTAGGCCTGCTGGGTGCCTCATTGTTTTTTGGTGATAGCATTATTACTCCGGCCATATCAGTACTCAGTGCGGTTGAAGGCTTGCAAATTATTGCTCCCTCACTCACCCATTATATTATTCCCATTACTATTGCCGTACTCGGTGGATTATTTATTATTCAAGCCAAAGGCACTGGTAAAGTAGGGAAAATATTCTCACCTATTATGATCTTTTGGTTTGGCTTACTTGGCTTATTGGGCATAATAAACATTATCGAACAACCCAATGTGCTAATGGCAATAAACCCCTATTATGCCCTAAACCTGATGTTTGAGTTAGGCTGGCACGGCTTCTTAATTATGGGGGCGGTCGTTTTGGCGATCACGGGAGCCGAAGCACTCTATGCCGATATGGGACATTTTGGACTTAAGCCGATCCGTTATGCCTGGTTTGGCTTTGTCTTTCCTGCCTTGCTACTTAATTATTTTGGGCAAGGTGCCCTGCTCATTAATCATCCAGATGCCATACAAAATCCCTTTTATCTATTAGCGCCCACCTGGGCTCTTTATCCGTTGTTGATTCTTTCAACACTCGCTACCGTTATCGCTTCACAAGCGGTTATCTCTGGCGCATTCTCAGTTACTCGTCAAGCCATTCAATTAGGCTATTGCCCACGAATGAACATCCTGCATACATCCGGTGAAGCAATGGGACAGGTGTATGTACCTGCTATTAACTGGATGCTAATGATCTCGGTTTTTATCTTGGTCATCAGCTTTAAATCTTCTTCTGCCCTGGCCTCCGCTTACGGTATCGCCGTAACCGGCACCATGATTGTTGATACGATACTGGCTTTTGTTATCTTTAAAGAACTTTGGCACTGGTCTAAACTCAGTCGATTGACATTTTTATCTGCTTTTTTAATCGTAGACTTAACCTTTCTATCATCCAACAGTTTAAAAATACCAACGGGGGGCTGGCTCCCCCTGGTTATTGCTACTGTGTTATTTCTTATCCTAACGACTTGGATAAAAGGACGAGCCTTACTGTCAAAGTATATGGATGAAAGACGTACCATGATTGAAGAATTTGAAGAACGTGATATCGATGATATCCCCACGGTGCCCGGAACCGCAATTTACTTAACTCGAACCCTACACGGTTTACCCCAAGTATTTTTACATAATTTAGAGCACAATCACGTCCTGCATAAACAAATTATAGTGCTCAGTATTGTTACTACCAATGAACCTTACGTCGATGAAGCCCATTTATTAAAAATAAGACGATTCGGAAAACATCACAGTTTCTACCGCGTCAAACTGTATTATGGCTTTAAACAAACTGCCGATGTCCGCAGAGCCCTAGAATTATGCGTACAAGAAGGTTTAGAGATCAACCTTAAAAACGCTTCATTTTTTATTGGTAGTGAACAAGTCTTCTTTAGAAATAAAAGCCCTATGCCAAAATGGCGCAGAGCTTTATTCAAGTTTCTATTTCATAACTCTACAAGTGCAATTGAGTTCTTTAAAATACCTGTGGATCGGGTTGTCGAATTGGGGATTCGCATTGAACTATAACGGGTCAATGAGAATTACTTAATCGGTTTTGAAGATAGTTTATAACGCAAATATTCTATTATTGCTGGCAGAATTGAAACAAAAATAATGCCCAGAATAACCAGTGTAAAATTCTTTTTTACTATTTCTATATTGCCGAAAAAGTATCCGCCCATCATACAGAGAGTAATCCAACCTAATCCGCCAATGACATTATAGGATAGAAACTTTTTGTAACTCATCGCACCGATACCCGCTACAAAAGGCGCAAATGTGCGAATAATGGGAATAAAACGGGCAATAATAATAGTCTTCGCACCATATTTCTCATAAAACTCATGCGTTCGTTGAACATGTTCTTTATTTAAAAAACGGTTATGTTCTTGCTTTTCTATTTTAGGACCAAAAAATCGTCCGATTTCATAATTTACCGTGTCACCTAATACAGCCGCAACGGCTAAAATCAAAAATAACAATCCGATATTAAAATCACCTTTAGCCGCAAAAGCACCCGCTGCAAAAAGCAATGAATCCCCTGGCAAAAAAGGTAAAACGACTAAACCCGTTTCACAAAAGATAATAACAAATAATATAAGGTACGTAACATAGCCATAACTTTGAATAACCTCACTGAGATACTTATCCAAATGCAAAAAAAGATCTAAAAAATGAGTAATATATTCCACGCTAATTCCTGAGTTAATGATGACGAGTGCAATATACGTGGGTCATGTGTAGATTACAAATTTTACACGCTTGAAACGATTTAAATAACATCACATCAGAAACGCATTAATCAATCCCTCACCAATTCTCATACCCCAATGGCGCTTGATTTAACTCGTCCCGATACACCCGCCAGTTCGACAAGTGTTGATCTCTAGCCAACAGAACGGAGAAAAAAGTGCTATTTATCCCAAAGTTTTGATGCAATCATTAGCCTTTCAAACCCTTCACCTTTAGGCGGTTGATCAAGAACCTCAAGGAAATATTCGTATCGCGCTGGGCGTCGCGCACCATTAATTCATCTTCAGTTAATATCGGCATTATCAGCAATCTCCCGCAAAGCATTTAAGGTAGAGGCGGCGATTCGGCTAAAGATAGGTAGTTCAATGAAAGTATAAGTGCTGCAGAGCATACGGTAATGTCGTATATCTTAAAAAGATTAATATTTCTTAACTCCACATTCCTCGATTTCACTCCGTTACATCGCGGCTACTTGCTTTTGTTCACAACAAAGCTTGTCAAATTTAATCCATTAGGTTGAGTTGGTGCATGATTCAATCAAAAGCTTGACTCGACCCGTTCAAAGCCTAACGGGACCGATCAGACGCTTGACTCGCCTACCGAACGCCAAACTGATTCGATCAGAAGCTTAACTCGATCGATTCAAAGCCTAACCGGACCGATCAGACGATTGACTCGCCTACTGAACGCCAAACTGATTCGATCCAAAGCTTAACCGGACCGATGAGACGATTGACTCGCCTACCGAACGCCAAACTGATTCGATCCAAAGCTTCACTTGCCCAATGAAGCTCTTAACCCATCAATATAAGCTCGGATGATCACACATAAATCGCTTTAAAATCACGATGAGTGGCTTTGAATGATAAATAATTTAAATAATCGACTTAAAAATACATTATATTTTAAATGTTAGACAACCTATTGATAAGCTGACGTATTTTATTAAACCAAAAACAGATATCTGGCATGATACCAACAAATTTAAAGACAATATCCGCATAATTAATGCTATTTACAACATTTATTTAAGCTATTTAAGAAGATATAAAATAAATAAAGCAAATAGCGACTACACTTGACCATTCACACTACTTTAATAAGAGATATGAAATGAGATATGTCAAAGTGTTGTTAGATTTTATTCTACTAACCCTGTCAGAAAAAATTACCTTCTATCGGAATATCATTTCCGCCCTGACAGATAACATCCTATTCAGTGGTCTTGATGCTTCTTTAGCAGAGGCTAAAACGGCAATTGATGCATTAGAATTGTCGATATTGAATGCCGCCGATGGCAGCCATACGGCTAAAGCGCTTATGCATGCCCAAGCGGAGGTAACGGATAAAACATTCCGTAAACTCGCCGCCTCTGTCGATATAATGTCTGACGGTAATGAAGCCAGTATTTTGTCTAGTGGTTTTCGGGCATCTAAACCTTTACCAGCAAGACAAAAGGACACCCTTACTGCAAAAGAAGGAAAAAACTCAGGTTGTATTGATTTAGCGGGTAAAGCTCATGAGAAAGGTAAAGCCTATATTTGGCAGTCTGCAGAAGAGCCACTGCCTGGAAATGAAGAAGTATGGATAATCATAGGACACAGCACGTCTGCAAGTTTTTCGGTATGTAACCTGATAGTCGGAAAGCGATACAGATTTAGATTTGCTGCGATCACCCCAGATGGAGTGACTGATTATTGCGAACCCGTTTCAAGGATTGTCACCTAAGTTAAGGCTTGTCTAAAAGCCACATTAAAAACTGGAGTGCTAGAAACGTTAGCACCCCAGTTTAAAATACTGGATTACTCCAGCCTTTTGGGTGAATGCTTACTTATAATTAATTCAACAAACTTTGTAACAAGCCGTTTAACTTATGAACAAAAGCAGAAGGATCATCTAAATGACCACCTTCACTTAAAATCGCTTGATCAAACAGGATATGTGTTAAATCTGCAAAACGCGCATCATCTTGTTCTGCTTTTAAACGAACCACTAACGGATGAGTTGGATTAAGTTCAAAGATTGGCTTTTTAGCACCAAAGCCCATGGATTGACCCGCGTCTTTCATGATTCTTTCCATGTTAAGACTCATGCCATATATGTCAGCCACCAAACAGGCCGGTGATTCAGTTAAACGATGACTCAATTTAACTTCACTCACTTTGTCAGCTAACACCTCTTTAATTTGTTTAAGAACACTTTCAAAGTCTTTATTGACTTCTTCTTGAGCGGCTTTATCTTCTTCTTTTGTATCATCCAGGCTGCCTAAATTCAAATCGCCTTTAGCAACCGATTGTAAATGCTTTCCGTCAAACTCATCCAGGTTGGACACTAACCACTCATCAATACGATCAGACAACAATAAGACTTCAATACCCTTCTTACGGAAGATTTCTAAGTGTGGGCTATTTTTTGCCGCCGCAAAACTATCCGCTGTTACATAATAGATATTTTCCTGGCCTTCTTTCATACGGCTTACGTAATCTTCTAGTGACACTGATTGTTTATCAGTATCCGTATGTGTAGAAGCAAAACGCAACAATTTAGCCACACGTTCTTTATTTGGATGATCTTCAATCGGGCCTTCTTTAATCACGTTACCAAATTGTGTCCAGAACGTTTCGTACTTTTCTGGCTCATTTTTAGCCAGATTTTCCAACATACCTAATACTTTCTTAATAGCACCCGATTTAATAGAGCTGATTTGTTTACTTTGTTGCAGAATCTCTCTTGATACGTTTAACGGTAACGAGTTCGCATCAATAATACCTCTGATAAAACGCAAATAACGTGGCATTAATTGCTCAGCATCATCGGTAATAAAGACTTTACGAATATACAGCTTTACACCGTGCTTCGCATCTCTATCCCACAAATCAAAAGGCGCACGTGCAGGAGTATACAATAATAAAGTGTATTCGTTAGTCCCTTCTACTTTACTGTGCACATAAGTCAAAGGATCTTGAAAATCATGCCCTACATGTTTGTAGAATTGATTGTAGTCTTCCTCTGAAATATCTTGACGCGCTTTAGTCCATAATGCAGAAGCACTGTTAATGGTTTCTTCTTCAATTTGGGCAACAGGTTTTTCTACTTTTTCTACTGCACCTTCTTCGCCTTCTTCATCTTCGTCCTCATAAGAAGGCATTACTTCTTTATCCATTACGATAGGTAAAGAAATATGGTCTGAGAATTTTCTTACGATTGAACGAATGCGATAGCCGTCTAAGAACTCAGTTTCTGCTTCTTTTAAATGTAATACAATCTCAGTCCCACGGGTGGCTTTTTCAACAGCTTCAATAGTGTAATCACCTTCACCCGCTGATTCCCAACGAGTTCCTTGATCTTTATCAGCACCGGCTTTACGCGTGGTTAAAGTCACTTTATCAGCAACAATAAAAGACGAATAGAAGCCCACCCCAAATTGACCGATTAACTCACTGTCTTTCGCTTGTTCACCGGTTAATGCTTCAAAGAATTGTTTAGTACCCGATTTTGCAATCGTACCGATATGTTCTTGAACTTCAGCACGGGTCATACCGATACCGTTATCAATGATAGTGATCGTGTTTTTTTCTTTATCGAATTCCAAACGGATCTTAAGATCGCTATCACCTTCGTATAAAGCATCATTTGACAATGCTTCAAAGCGCAGTTTATCCGCCGCATCAGAGGCATTAGAGATTAACTCGCGGAGGAAAATCTCCTTGTTACTGTACAAGGAGTGAATCATTAAATGCAGGAGGTGTTTTACTTCAGTTTGAAAGCCAAGGGTTTCTTTTTTTGTTTCAACAGTCACAATATTATTCCTAAGATGGGTTAAAAATGATTTCAGACAATGTGGGGACGTATGTTTTTTTTTCAAGTCTACGCACGCCAAATCAAACTTAATGATCTATGTTAAAATGACAGCACTCGCTGATTACCTCGATACTTCATTACATCATCATGGCCTTATCAAAAACGACCCGCGATCGTTTAATTAACCATCTGAAAAAGATTTTGCCTAAGGAATCGCTCTTGCATGAAACTGAAGCGATGCAACCTTTTGAGTGTGATGGCCTTTCTGCTTACCGTCAATTACCGGCACTGGTTTGTTTACCCGATACAGTTGAACACATTCAGGCCATTATGCGTATTTGTCACGAGCTACAGGTTCCTCTTGTACCTCGTGGTGCAGGGACTGGTTTATCGGGTGGCGCTTTACCGAATAGTGATGGCGTACTGTTAGTATTAAGCAAGCTCAATCATATTTTAGATATTGATACCCAAAACTTTTGTGCACGCATTGAACCCGGCGTGCGTAATCTGGCATTATCAGACGCAGCACGACCATTAGGACTTTATTATGCGCCCGACCCTTCCTCTCAGTTTGCCTGCACGATTGGCGGTAATGTTGCCGAAAACTCCGGCGGCGTCCATTGCTTAAAATATGGTCTCACCGTTCATAATGTTCTTGGTTTAAAGATTGTTACCCCAGAAGGTGAACTGCTCACGCTGGGCGGTAAAACACTGGATTCGCCCGGTTATGATTTACTGGCTTTATTATGTGGTTCCGAAGGCTTACTCGGCATTGTAGTAGAAATTACCGTCAAATTATTACCCTGCCCTGAATTCGCACAAGTCATCCTCGCAGTCTTTGATGATGTTGCAAAAGCTGGATTGGCAGTAAGCAATATTATCTCTGCAGGCATTATTCCTGCGGGTCTGGAAATGATGGATCAGGTTGTTATTGAAGCCGTTGAAGGTTTTGTACATGCTAACTTTCCTAAAGCAGCCCGCGCGATTCTACTTTGTGAAATGGACGGCGCCACGTTAGAAGTTACCGAACAAATACAACGCGTAGAAAAAATCATGTTTGACTCCGGCGCCATTGAAGTTAGAACTGCAAAGGATGAAGCAGAACGCGCCTTATTTTGGAAAAGCCGTAAATCCGCATTTACAGCGTTGGGCAGACTATCTCCCGATTACTATTGTATGGATGGCACGATTCCACGCCGCAGTTTACCCGAAGTGCTCACCCGCATCGCTGAATTATCCCAGGAATTTAATTTAACGGTGGCTAATGTTTTTCATGCCGGTGATGGTAATTTACACCCCTTGATTCTCTATGATGTGAATCGAGAGAATGAACTTGAGAAAGTTGAGCAACTCGGTAAACGTATTTTAGATCTTTGCGTGTCAGTCGGCGGTACAATTACAGGGGAGCATGGCGTAGGCATCGAGAAACTGGACGGCATGTGTATGCAGTTTAAACCCTTAGAGTTAAACCAGTTTCTTACTATTAAAACGGCTTTTGACCCACACAAGTTGCTAAACCCAGGTAAAGCATTGCCTACCCTACACCGTTGTGCCGAGTTTGGCGGGATGCATGTGCATCAAGGTCAATTATCCTTTCCTGAATTGGAGCGTTATTGAAATAAGGATTTCTTGGGCAACAATAAAAATGGATTTCTGTTAAACCGGGTAAATAAGGCGTATTTAAAAGATTAGCTGTCAAATAACGTTGAAAAGTTTCTAGTTTTAGGATAAAAGAGTGTTCCAATTTTTTAAAAGTACATCACTCTTATTGACTTAAGTTGTTAGAGTATCATATTGAACTTTAAGGGCTATCAAACCTGCTTTGAGAGCCAGTAAGCATTTATCTGAGGAATACCCATGTCAGAACACACTAAACGTATTGCCATTGTAACAGGCGCTACTTCAGGAATCGGTGAAGCAACAGCAAGAAAGCTGGTAACAGAAGGTATTTGCGTCATTGGCAATGGTCGTAATGTTGAAAAATTAGCTTCTTTGGAAACTGAGCTAGGTGACAATTTTTATGGCATTGCAGGAGACATTACACAGGAGGGTGTCATTGAATCTCTGTTCGATGCTGCTCAAAACCAATTTGGAAAGCATCCAGATATTGTCGTGGCTAATGCGGGTCGCGGTTTGGGCGGTTCGGTCATCGACAGCGATTTAGCAGAGTTCCAAAAAGTACTGCAGATTAATGTTACGAGTACTTTAGCGTTACTTCAAAAATCTGCCCAGTTGATGACAACGTTCCAACCCGATCTCTTTCCAGACAAAGCAGCCGATATCATTATTATTGGTTCGGTAGTCGGGCGAAATATTTCTCCTTTTAGCGCGGTATATGGTGCAACAAAATTTGCAGTACATGCTTTAGCCGAAGGATTACGCCGAGAAGTAGGACCGAAGGGCATTCGAGTGTCATTAGTTGAGCCAGGCATATTATTAAGCGGTTTTCAGGAAGTTGCAGGTTATAGCGATGCGACGGTCTCCACGTTTACTGAGAAATGGGGGCCGTTATTAATTGGCAAAGATATTGCTGACACGATTCATTTTATGGTCAACCAACCACCGCATGTACATATCAGTGAAATCATGGTGCGTCCAACACGTCAGGATTACCCATAATTGCTTAAAAGACACCTAGTGCTGGATTCTTATTTCCTTGAAGGGGATATTTTATAAATCAGTTTTATTGCTACTTAATTGGGCCAATGCCTGATTACTGTCTAAAGGCGTAATCTGTATTTCGGTAGTGCCTCTCATACCGATCTCTTTAGCGGCTGCATAAGATAGATCCATTGCTCTTCTGGAATGAAAAGGACCTCTGTCATTGATTTTTACGATGACACTGCGATTATTTTTGAGGTTCTTAACTTCAGCGTAAGAAGAAAGTGGCAATGATTTATGGGCTGCGGTCATAGCATACATATTGAAGCGTTCACCACTGGCCGTTCTTTTACCATGAAATTCCGCACCATACCAGGAAGCGGTTGGCTGACCGAATGTTTCAGAGTGACGATTGCTTGAATGGTGGCGATGATGATGACGGTACCCCGCTTCAGCTGTTCCAATCGGACTCGAAAAGTAACTGCCTATAGCAACAAAAATGAGTGCTGTTGTCAGTTTATTCATAAGTAAAAAACCTTTAAATTAAAATCTTGGGTTGATTCTAACTTGGGTTGTCTTAAGACTACCTTAAATCAAACGTTTTACTCGAATCAGTTTCAAAGAACCGGGTTAAACCAGCCTAAACTCTCTACTGAACTACCGACGGGCTTATATTCAGCGCCTACCCAACCGGAATAGGATGATTGCTTAATCACTGAAAATACATTTTTAAAGTCAATGGCTCCGGTTCCCGGCTGCCCCCGGCCTGGACAATCTGCAAACTGAATATGCCCTATTCTATTGGCATATTGACTTATAAAGCCGGTCACGTCGTCTCCCATCTTTTGCATATGATAAATATCATATTGCATAAACAAGGTAGGCAAGCGCAGCTCATCCAGAATATCCAGCATTTGCTGCCCATGATTAATTATAAATCCTGGCATATCCTGATCGTTGATGGCTTCAAACACCGTTTTAATCCCTAAAGGTGCAAAGGCTTCAACGGCAAAAGATAAATTATCTTTAAACGTCTTTAAATAGTCCTTATGACGAGATTCATTAAAACATCGTCCCGGCAACACATTAATAAGCTCGGGCTTTAATACTTTTGCATAGGCTACAGCTTGAGTCACTGCCTGACGAAACTGTTCCTGCTTCTCTGGAACACTGGCTAGACCTTCTCCGCCGTCTAGCAAATCATCTGCGTCTACATTAAACAACACTAACTTCAATTGTTGCTCATCAAGACAGGCTCTTAATGATTCTGCCGGTAGTATATAAGGAAATTGCACCTCAACTGCCTGAAATCCTTGCTGCCTGGCCACTTTAAAACGTTCAATCAGCGGTACTTCATTGAACAATAAACTTAAGTTGGCTGAAAAGTTAAGCATCCGTTTTATTGAATAATTTTATTAATGTTGAGGGATCTTGCTCTAAATAACCGTGACTGCCATGTAATTGCATTAATTGAGCCGCCAAGCCGGACAGTGGGATTGCATTGCCTTGCTTGACTGCTAAATCAACCGCCATATTCAAATCCTTTAATAAGGTTTTGACCCGCCATTTAACCGGTTCGAAACTCTCTAAAGCCATCTCCGGCCCCACTATTTGCAAGGGCTTAGAATCCGCAAAACCGCCTGCTAAGGCTTCAGGTATTTTTTCTGCCGCCACGCCTGCCTGTTTTGCAAACGCAATCATTTCTGCAATAACCAGCACATTACAACTGACAATCATTTGATTACAAATTTTAGTTACCTGACCACTACCCACAGGCCCCATGTGAGTCAGTTGTTTATAGAGTGGCGCTAAAACAACTCGGGCAATGGCAATATCATGATCGCTCCCTCCCGCCATGATAGCCAAACTACCTTGCTCTGCTCCAGAAACCCCGCCGGATACCGGTGCGTCAACCCAAGTCATACCACACTTATCAAATATAACTGAGGCTATTTGACGCGTCTTCTCAGGATGAATACTGGATAAATCAATGACTAGTTTGCCTGCAGAACCGGATTCCAATACATCCTTGTGAATAACGGATTCAACGGCTTGAGTATCGGATAAACAGAGTAAAATGACAGTAGAAGCCTCTACTAATTGACCGGGTGATGAGCAGACATGCGCCCCTGCCTCACTGACTTGCAATAACTTCTCAGGACTACGGTTCCAGACATTAACGGTAAAACCCGCCGCTAACAAACGCAAAACCATGGGCTTACCCATTAAACCAATGCCTATAAAGCCAAGTATAGGACGATTATCGGTCATAGATCCAGTATCCATCTAAAACGCAGCGATCAGTTGATTCTTAAAGTTTGCTGACTTACGAGAAAAAAGTCTTTATGACTATAGACATAACACCGGCTATTAAAATACCTATCATCCATTTTAAAACAGCCAAGTCTGTTTTAAGCGGAGAGAGTGCTATCTCAAGATCATCCCTGGTTACTAGCTTATTTTGAGCCTCGGCATGTTCTTGTGGTATGCCAGCTGATTTAAGTTTATCTACTAATTCTAGTTTGTCGAAAGTAACGGAAGTCATGTGATAAACGCCAATTGAATAAATTCTATGGAAACCAATGTAGTCGTTATGGCTGCTTGCTGTCAATACAGGATAATCAGAAAACCATGTGAACAAGCATGATGAACAAGACAGAAGCTCGACCTATTCTAAAGATCATTTAAGCATCCTGCTGTTTTAACTGGGTTAATTTAGCTTTTCCTGGATTCTAGCTGCTTTTGCTGTGATTCCTTGTGCTTTCCAGGAATTCTAGCTGCTTTAGCTGGGTTTCCTTGTGCTTTCCAGGAATTCTAGCTGCTTTAGCCGGGGTTCCTTGTGCTTTCCAGGAATTCTAGCTGCTTTAGCCGGGGTTCCTTGTGCTTTCCAGGAAATCCATCTGCTTTAGCTGGGATTCCTTTAGCTTTCCCAGAGATTCCTGCTGTTTTCGATGGGTTCCTTTAACTTTCCAATGAATTTCTGTTGCTTTTGATGGGTTCCTTAATCTTCTTGGTAACCACTCATGACTTTCATCGAAACCTTCGATATTAGCAATCATACATTATCAAATCAGTTACCAACTAAACTTTGAGAGTACTACCGCAAAAATATGCGGCAAGATGCGACCTAATGGACAACTGTTTTAATTGCGGCGTATTATGTCGTACCTATTGGTTATCCTAAGCGCCTAACAAATTAAAAGGATAAGCAAAATAGAACTGCTTTGCGAAAATCATCCAAAAATAAAAGCTCTAAGGTAATTCTGTTTGTTCGAAACATACCTATTTGGCTATGGAAAAGAATTAATATGCCCAAAAATGAAAAGATTTCTACCCTTCTACGTCAGTGGGAAATGATGCGTATGCTGTCAGTCAGTCGATACGACAATAAACTAGACGGTCGTTGGGACAAGGCCACCGAAATTGTTGCCAAGTTGAACAATTCTGGCTATGCAGTATCAATACGCACTGTACAGCGCGACCTCAAGGATTTATGTACCATTTTCCCGATCGAATTGAATGATAAAAACCCAAAGGATTTTGGGTGGCGTTGGAAAAAAGGTGCGAATCTTAATGTTCCGGGTATAAGTGTTTCTGAAGCACTGGCTATGCGATTGGTTGAGATGCATCTGATACAATTATTGCCATCGAATATGCTGGATAGCTTACAGGGAGTGTTTAGTTTAGCAAGAAGCAAGCTTGATGAATTAAAAAACCATAACAATCATCTCTCCAAAGGTTGGCTAGATAAAATACGTGTTGTTCAACCCACACAATCGTTATTACCGCCACAAATCAATCATGATATTCAATCTGATATTTATCGCGCTGTATTGGAAAATCGTCAGATTTTAACAATCTATAAACCTGTCGGAATCGAGGAGTCGAAGGAGTATGTGTTGCATCCACTGGGTATCATTATGCGCGGATCGGTAATTTATCTTGTTGCCAGTGCATGGGATTATTCAGATGTACGACTTTATGCACTGCATCGTTTCAATCAAGTTACCCTATTGGACAAAGCGATTCAAGTACCTGATGGATTTAATATAGACAAAGCTATTGCAGAGGGTTTTGCAGATTTTGTTAATCAGGATGGGACTATTCAATTACAGCTACGTTGTGATGAATGTGTTGCGGATTATTTATCTGAGACACCACTTTCAAATGATCAGATTGTAAAGCAGGAAGCAGATGGTTGGTTAAGGTTGACGGCAACCGTTAATGATACGTGGCAATTGCGTTGGTGGTTATTGAGTCAAGGGGCAGGGCTTGAAGTTTGTCTACCACTTTCATTACGGGCAGAGATTAAAGCAGCTTTAATTGAGGCCTCTATGATTTATACCTAGGCCATGTTTTTTGCACAAGATTAGCTTTATACCCTAAACTCTTTTAAAACAGCAGAATTGGTAACCATATGAAAATATGAACCTTGATATTGCTGTTATCAACTCAAATACATAGAGAACAAAATGACTGATAATCGATACTATATTGATGACATTACCATCATAGATAAAAATGAGGATCCTGTTAAATCAATTTATATCAATGAAATATTAGATTCCTCAAGTGCAGAGTTCCAATTTTCAAAACTTAGTGCAGAACAAAAAGTCAATATCATTGATGATCTTGGTCTTGAATCATTAATTGATGTATTATAGAGAATATTTTAAATACAAAGGAGCAACTTACAACGCTTCGTTTGAAGCATACTCCTCATACGGAGAGCTCTGCCGTACCATAGGCAGAGATACCCATGTAGGACTCACCCCCATGCTTCATCGTGCCCAAAAATTTAGTAATTTGTTTAAAAATAACCCATTAGGAACAGTGGAGTCGCTGACAATTTCCGAACTTGCTGTGTGGAGCAACGCTGAATTAGGAAATAAGCTGGGAAGTAAGTTATGTTTGCCCCCAATACAACGATCAGTAGTTTGGAATAATGAGCAAATTATAAACTATTGGGATAGTTTACTACGTGGTTACTCAGCTGGCATGATGATGGTTCATCGGGTTCAATTTGGTGGACCCAATGATACTAGATTAGCACGTGATACGGATGGGCATACGATAGATGCAAAACAGGATGACTTTCAGCTTTTTGATGGCCAACAGCGTATGCATACAATTTTATTGGGTTTAGGTAAAGGACAAATGAGCAATGGACGCAAATTATGGATCGATTTACAGCAACTCAGAGCATCATAAAAACTCAGCAAAGCGATCTTCTACCTTTTTATTCCGAACATACGCTCGCCTCTCCAGGGCTAGAGTCAGCAATACTTCGCTATCATGGGTGGAAATTTGGG
>CAIOMN010000141.1 GCA_903859415.1 uncultured Methylococcaceae bacterium | reverse complement strand
GGTATAGAGTTTTTCAAAGTCAGTGGCGTTCTGCCGTTTCCTTACATAAGTCTTTACAGCGAAATAAAGTGAAGATGCAAGGGAAAAACAGACTCGCTCAGTTAGAGAAAATAATCGAAATGTTCCAGTTGGAGCAAAAGTGGAAAACTGATACAGGATGGAAGGAGTTCTTGGGTATCGATCCCCCCGATGACCCAATATCATTGGACGGGTTTATTTCGCTTGCTAAGTGGAATGGATTGGTATTGAGCGCGGCAGAAAGTTTTATATCAAAGGGCGAAAACTATGTTGAAATAGCTGTCAGTCAGCCTAAGCTCTTAAAGCGCGAGTTTATGGTGCTAAAAATTGAACTTGATTCCTTTAATCATGCATTTGGTGTAATCAATTCTGAGTTGCGTCGACTACATGAGTTTGCTGACGGCAATCTACTTGAACCGACTTTTGATAAGGTAAAGTCATTTATTCGTGAAATGAATCCAATAATTGACTTCATAAAGAATGCAGCAAGGGACGAGTCTTTATATGCAGATTTTGTAATGAGTTGTGAGGCGGCTTTAGAGAGACGAGAGCTTGAGCTTGAAATTAGCCGAAATACGGAGGTCAAAAATTTATTGGGTGATTTTTTTGCAGGTGTTAACACGGATATTGCTGATGCTTTTGATGTCCTCAAGTTTGGACAGTCAATTGATCAGCTCAATCTCTTCCCTTTCATTCAGGAAGCTTTACGCAGTAAGCACCCAATAGAGATCGCTAAAGAAATCAAAACTGCATTTGAAAATATTGACGCAGGATTAGTCGCACTTGCAAAGTTTGAGGCCGATCTGAAGAGTTTTGGTTCTTTTGATCAAACCACATGGTTGGGAGTGAAAATTGAAGATGATTTATCTGTTTTTGCTCAATCACTCTATAAGCGATTAGACGGGGCAATTCAAGATGCCCACCTCCTCATCCCTTGGTCATTATACGTTGCGCGTAGAAAAGAGGCAGACCAAATCGGTCTAGTAAACTTTTTAATATTGCTTGAGTCCAAGCAATTAGATGCAGCAGATTTATCAAATGACTATGCCTACTGTACCTATTCAACGATTGTTCGTAAAATTTTTCAGACTAAACCTGAATTAGGTGGGTTTACTGGTCTGAAGCATAATCAGATCATTGCTGACTTTCGGCGTCTCGATAAGGAAATCATTAAATTACGTGGCCGTGAAATTGCCGTTGATTGTTTAATTAGAGCATACTTGCCAAGAGGCAGCAATGGTGTTCGAGTAGACGATAAAACAGAAATGTCGTTATTGAATCTACTCATTCCGCAACAACGTCCACGGATGCCCGTGCGGAAGATATTGTTGAAAGCAGGGAAGGCAATCCAAGGATTGAAGCCATGTTTTATGATGGGCCCACAGGCAGTAGCTCAGTTTTTGACCCCTGGCGCTATTAAATTTGACATCGTAATTATGGATGAGGCCTCACAGTTAAAGCCTGAAGAAGCTATCGGGGCTATAGCTCGTGGAGGCCAACTTGTGATTGTTGGAGACCCTAAGCAGTTGCCGCCAACCTCATTTTTTGCGGCAAGGAATCAAACCGTTTCAACGGATGAAGAGTTTACAATTACAGATGCTGAGAGCATTTTGGATATTTGTACTTCTCATTTCCGCCCTACCCGTTTATTGAAATGGCATTACCGCTCTCAGCATCACTCCTTAATTGCTTTTTCTAATCACAACTGGTACGGTGACGATTTAATTGTCTTTCCTTCCCCTTATGATCAAGGGAGCAAATTAGGGGTTCGGGCTGTCTATCTGTCAGATGCAACCTATGAAAATCAAACCAATATACGTGAAGCTCGACGTGTTGTCGATGCTGTTGTCGATCATATAATACAGAGACCTAACGATTCATTAGGTGTTGTAACACTGAACATGAAGCAGAGAGACCTTATTGCAGAGCTTTTAGAACAGCGCTTAACTGATGACGAAAGTGCCGTCTTATACCGAGAAAAATGGAGCGCAGAGGGCCAATCATTATTCGTAAAAAACCTTGAAAATGTTCAAGGTGACGAGCGAGATGCAATTATTATCTCTACTACTTTTGGTAGGCCACATGGGTCAAAAGTTGTTAGGCAAAACTTTGGGCCCATCAGTAAACAGGGTGGGTGGCGTCGTCTTAACGTTTTATTTACTCGGGCTAAAAAGTCAATTACCATATACACTTCTATGAAGCCCGAAGATATTGTAATGGATTATTCTACACCTGAAGGGACAAAGGCGCTCAGAAATTATCTTGAATATATTAGAACGGGACTCCTAACATCTGCAGACCAAACAGGCAGAGAGCCTGATAGTGATTTTGAAATCGCGGTGATTGATTTACTTCGCAACAAAGGGTATGAGGTAACCCCACAACTTGGTGTTGCAGGCTATAGTATAGATATAGCCGTGAAAAACCCGGATATGCCTGGTTCTTATTTGGCGGCGATTGAGTGCGATGGAGCAACGTATCACTCAGCATTGTCCGTGAGAGATCGTGATCGTATCCGTCAAGAAATTTTAGAATCCCTTGGATGGCGGGATCGCATTTGGAGAATTTGGTCAACGGATTGGTTTAGAACACCGAGAGAGGAAGCTGAAAAACTTATAGGGTTTCTTGAAAATCTCCGAAAAACCTGGAAGCCCGAATATTCGTCTAGTGAATCATGGATGGAAGAAAGCCTCTATACTCCAGACACTGTAGAGCCGATATCAGAGCCCATGGTTATTGACGAAGAGCGAGCGGTCGTAAGTTCTGCACTTATAGAAAGTGAGGAATATCTCGATATCGAATGAATAAAATTTGTGTAATCAATTGCTTCTTGCGTAGGTTTAGTTCGGCGAACTAGCGACTTTTACCATTCGTAAAGCGGTCGTTTACTCGGACATTTTGTTAACACCCTCAATCCCAGTAAATCCGCTTTTTTTTTCTCAAGAACCCGTTTTTTCATTTCTATACCTTTACAACCCATCCCGAAAAGGCTTTTTCGCTCTGCTGAAGTTATTTTATTACTTTAGCACCTATCGAAATTGAATTGAATGCGGATTTGCTAACCCCGGCACTGAACCCTGCGGAGCAAAAAACTGCTTAAGGCATATAAATACAAGGTATTATGGAGATCACGGAACAGCCGAAATTGAAGAGAGATGATATTATAGAGT
>CAIOMN010000140.1 GCA_903859415.1 uncultured Methylococcaceae bacterium | reverse complement strand
GCTTTATGTGTTCAAGGTTTGTTATATAAGAGTTTGGATGTACTAATATCTAAAATGATAGATAATTCCTTTGTGACCTTAAGGCTTAGTAAGTCAAGTTAGTCAATGAGCTATTATCTGGGAAACTTTTATGGGATTAAAATCCAGAATTCAAAACTTAGGGCTGTATAAAACTCACCTTATTCAAGAAGAGGCTGCAGCAGATACTGCTCAAGTACCTTTAAAATCTGAAGCAACGGGAATTGGGCTGCAATTAAAGATCCTGTCCGATGTCGAGCTAAGCTTTAAACAAAGCCTTCATTCAAAACTTTTGGATGTCTTGGATTTGCCACTCATTAGCAGCATAGAAGAAAAAGAAGCACGTCGGCAGATTCAAATTGTTCTACAAGGATTAATTGATTCCCAATCTCTCCCCCTTAATGCTCTGACCCGGCAGCAAATAATTAAAGAAATTGGAGATGATGTCCTCGGTTTAGGCCCTTTAGAGGCATTTCTTTATGATCCGAACATTAGTGATATTTTGGTTAATGGTTATAATAAAGTATACATTGAACGGTTTGGCAAGTTAGAGTTAACGCCAATTAAATTCAATGATAATAATCATTTAAAAAAAATTATTGATCGTATCGTTTCTGGAGTTGGGCGTCGTATTGATGAGTCATCACCCATGGTTGATGCCCGATTAAAAGATGGGTCCCGGGTTAATGCGATTATTCCTCCCTTATCCATTGATGGCCCCTCATTATCGATAAGACGATTTTTGGCCGACAAGATGACGCTTGATGATCTGGTTGTCAGGGATGAGTTAACGGATTATATGGCTGACTTTCTTAAGAGTGTTGCTAGATCAAAATTGAATATATTGATTTCTGGAGGCACAGGCTCCGGCAAAACAACACTATTAAATGCTATTTCAAACTTTATCCCTAATAATGAAAGAATTATTACGCTAGAAGATTCAGCGGAATTGCAACTCCAGTTACCGCATGTTTTACGGCTAGAGACAAGGCCCCCTAATATTGAAGATAAAGGTGAGGTCACTTTACGGGATTTAGTCCGTAACGCTTTGAGAATGCGACCCGATCGAATCATCGTTGGCGAGGTTCGTGGTGGAGAAGCATTTGATATGTTGCAGGCGATGAATACCGGTCACGAAGGCTCCCTGGCGACGATTCATGGTAATAATCCAAGAGATGTTTTAGCGCGTCTTGAGAATATGATCTCTATGGCCGGGTTAGATATGCCAGTAAAAGCGATGAGGTCGCAAATTGCTTCGGCGATTCAATTGGTCATTCAACTTAATCGGTTAGAGGATGGTTCCAGGCGTATTGTTAGTATTCAAGAGATAGAGGGTATGGAGGGCGATATTATTAGCACGTCCGAAATATTCAAATATACACGGGTTGGGGTTAATGAAGCAGGGGCTGTGGAGGGGCATTATTCTGCAACGGGTCTTGTTCCTAAGCATGTATCGGAAATGAAAAGAAGGGGTATAAAAATAGATATGGGTATTTTCAACCATCCGCATCCTAAGTAAGGAGGTTAGTAAAATGGATGATAAAATGATAGCGGTGATAGTAGGCATTGTTTTTGTCACGGTGTTTTTAGCCTCACAGATATTAGTCATTTCTGCTATGGGTACTCGACAAATCGATCGCAAGAAATTAAAAAAGCGCTCTTTAGATATTCTTCAAGCGCATGGCGATGAAGGGCTTTCTATCGTTAAACAGCATTATTTTGATCGATTGGGGGTGATTGAAAAGTGGTTTGAGAGCCTGTTTTTCATTGCAGAATTTAAAAAAATACTTGAACAGGCCGGAAAAAAGCAAATAGCTTACCGGGTTGCTTTAATAATAGCTTTGATTATGCTGGGAGCGGGATTAATAACGTGGGTGTATACTCGGCATTTGTGGTGGGTATTGGGAAGTGTTCTAGTTGTATTTGTTATACCCTTATGGTGGTTAAGAAAACAAAGAATGAGTCGACTCGATAAATTTGAAGAGCAATTGCCAGATGCTTTGCAAATGATGTCAAGGTCAATGAGCATAGGTTATTCATTCCTGGAAAGTATGACTGTGGTGGCGAAAGAAATGTCACCGCCTATCAGTCTGGAATTTGCCAAGACGGTTGAAGAAATAAAATATGGTCGGGATATCGAAGTGGCATTTATTCTTATGATTGAGCGGGTGCCTAGTCTTAGTTTAATTGCTATGACGACGGCTATTAATATTCAAAAAGAAACCGGCGGTAATCTTTCTGAGGTTTTGTTAAAAATCAGTCATGTCTTAAATAACCGCTTTAAATTACATCGTCGGATCAAAACACTGTCAGCTGACGGAACCAAGTCTGCCTGGGTATTAATTTTCTTGCCTTTTGCTTTGTTCGCCATACTTAATATGTTAAATCCGGGTTACTTTGACCCCCTGTTTAAGTCGACCGACAGAGAGATGGTTTTAGCTATTTTCCTGGGTCTGGAGATTCTCGCTATGCTCTGGATACGCTTAATTATTAATATTGACGCTTGAAGGTCATCGCATGGACTACTTTACTCAATTATTTAATCGCATGGACTACTTTACTCGATTATTTAACGGATTTTTACAAGATCAACAGGTTAGTCAATGGATCGTTTTGGGCTCGGTGTTTGTTGGCTTCTTAATTTTAGCGTTCGCCATAGCGGCATTGTTTGAAGATTTTTTTAGCCCGGTGCGGAGTCGCTTTAAGACGGTAGCTAATAAGGCAACGGTGTTATCGGGATCGGAGCTTGGGTTAACAGAGCAGCTTCATAAGCATCATCTTTTATTTATGCCGATGAGTAATGAATTATTGCAACGAACGACAACGCGTTTGCACTATGCGGGTTTTCATTCAAACACTAGTTTATTAACCTACTATGGTTTAAAGTGGTCGCTTTCGATTGGATTACCTATTATAGTGATAGTGGTTTTAAGATTTTTTGCCGGTATGAACGCGCTTGATTATTTTAGGGGGGTGTTAATTGCTATTGGTGTAGGTTATCTGGGGCCGAGTTTTGTTTTGGACAGGTTAATTGCTAGTCGACAAAAAACGTTAGAACGCTCATTTCCAGATGCGCTGGATATGATTGTGGTATGTTGTGAAATAGGTTTAAGTTTAGACGCAGCGATCCAAAAAGTATCAAGTGAATTTGTAATTAACCATTCTGAATTAGCGGCTGAACTTAATATGGTTATTGCTGAAACACGGGTGGGTATTGATAGAATGGAGGCTTTAAAACGGATTGTAGAGAGAACCGGTGTTGAAAGTCTCAATGGACTGGTATCAACATTGGTGCAAAGTATGCGCTATGGAACCAGTATCAGTGACGCTTTAAGATTATATGCAGACGATTTTAGAGATAAAAGAGCGCAATCTGCGGAAGAAACAGCAGCCCAAATTGGAGTTAAGCTTATTTTTCCATTAGGGGTTCTCTTATTGCCTGCTTTTCTTTTGGTTTTGTTGGCCCCCACTATTATCTATTTTCAAAATATGTATCGTTAAACAAGCAGTTAATCGAGGAATAACAGGGCATATTTTATCAGATGAATCAACACATAAAAAAAATGATTATTCTCGTGCTTGGCGTTGTTTGTGTTCAGCCATTTTTGACAGGTTGTAGTACAGTAAATGCCGATAAAGCAGAGGTTAATGGCGAACCAAACTCCACGGAAATGTTGTTAAAAAGTGCCGGCCTAAGTGTAGACTCAGTCGATGAGGCCTTATCAAAAGCGGCAAAAGCAACGCAAGAAGGTCAAATGGATTTGGCTCAGCTTTTTTATGTAAAAGCGTATGAGCTTGAGCCTAAAAACATGCTGGTTTTGCAAAAGATGACTGATTTATATGTGCAGTTAGGCAAAAATGAACTTGCTGAAGTCAGTCTCAAAATAATCGTGGATCAACAGCCTAAAAATTTGAAAGTGCTTGAGCAATACGGTTTGTTATTGCTTAAAAACAGGAAATATGCGTTGGCAAAAGCAACATTAGAACAGGTGGTTGCGAGGCAAAAAAGTTGGAGTGCTTATAATGGCTTAGGCATTATTGCTAATGTGCAGGGTGAATACCCAAAGGCAGAGGCTTTATTTAGGAAAGCGGACGCTATTTTACCAAATTCTCCAGAATTGCTTAATAATATTGGATTTTCTTTGTACTCAGCTTATCGGTTTCCCGAGGCGTTGGCCTATTACAATAAAGCCTTGCAAATTAATCCAAATTTTAAAAAAGCAATCTATAACTATGCTTTGCTACAAGCACGCCTAGGAAAATATGATATAGCCTATGATGCATTTGTTAAGGTGGCTTCAGAAGAAGAGGCCAATAATAATGTCGGTTATATCGCTATGGAGAGGGGTGATTACAAAAAGGCAAGCAATTATTTTCAAGAGGCTATCAGACTGTCGCCTGAATATTATAAAAAAGCCAATGACAATTTAAAGCGGTTGGCCATTTTAGAAAAAAGAGGTCATGAATCAGTCCCCTCTAATTAAGGGTATTAAACGTTACGGATTAACCGGGTAGTTGTACATGGATTGTAACAAGGTTAACAATGGAGGGTTGTTGGAGTGATATGCCAGTTTGATGATATTTTTTTATGGCGCAGAAAAAATATTGAGTTATTTAAAATTATTGAGTACCATGAGTATCGTGGTTATAAAAGTTATAAAAATGCGCTTTTTAATAAATAATTTTTTAAACTAAATAATACAGTATTAATATTGTATTAATATTGTATTAATATTGTAT
>CAIOMN010000139.1 GCA_903859415.1 uncultured Methylococcaceae bacterium | reverse complement strand
TCTTAAATTTAAGAAACAGCTAAGCCGTTTATCTTTAAAGTCACTGGCCGTTTTTTAATGGCTACGGTAGCTTGTTGTTAATTTTTTATTGACATCAAAAGTGTCAACTACTTTTAGGCCGCTATGAAGGATGCCAAAAAATGGGTTGTTTGCTAAGGAAATACTTTTGAAATATCAGACCGAAGGGTGCTTTTAGGCAAGCAAACCAATAGAAATACTTAAAGTTTTACCAAACAATCAACATATCCAATGAAGTTTAGCGCCATGCTTGACGGCGAATTTTTTAGCGTTGACACCTAAAGGAGTATCTTTATAGTTAACTGGCAAACAGACGGCGGTTAGATTATTAGTGAAGGTTAGTTCTTCAAAGATATGCCCCTCTAGCAAATCATTCGCTCCGTCCCCGTTAGGAAGCATGTGATCATTAAAGCAACTCTCGATGATGGCCTTATTTATTACCAAATTTTCCATGCCTAATATCGCGCCTAAACAACCGTAGGATACTTGAGCATTCGCGCCTAGTTCTGGATTCAGATTATTCAGATAAAAGGTATCTATCGGAAAGTAAAGCGCGTTGAGTTTAAAGCGCGGATGCAAAATCAGAAAAGCCTTGCCATATTTAACAGTCGAACCGTTTGGTCTACGCCCATAGTTTAAGGCGGCGAACACCTGTTTGGTTTTGGGATTAAAGTAAGGATTCATCGATTCAACACCAATTGGTGTAGCAAATTTATCCGACCAAAGATCTTCACTTACTATAGATTTCTGCTGGCCAAACTCCATTTGCCTCTGAATGCGTTGGACGGGCTGCCGACCAGGCAATAGGCCTCTGTGCGTAGGGTTTACAGCGCTATTCCACTCTTTCGGAAAGGTAACGTTGTCATCTGTTCCGGCCCGACGTGCGGCAGGATTCAATAAGTCACTCATCAAGATCTTTTGACCACCAGCACTTGCTGATGCACGTTCATACGTCTGCGTATAGGATGCGTAGTTGTTTTCCGTAGTGAACCAAGCTTCAGGTCTAAAGTTAATCGTCAAATCGGTAGACTGAAGATTCCTGTTAATCTTTCTGTAAGCGTCCAGCCATTTATCTGGCTTAAGACCGGGAATTAATTCAATCAGCACCCTTTTTACCTTTTCCTCAAGCATTGGGTTACGGCGCTTGAGTTCTTCCTTACGTGCTTCTATAAAGTGCTTCTGAACTAAACCAGCCGATGGGCCAGTGACTTGTTTCCATAATTTATCTGGCATTTCCAACCTCTGTATGGGATTATTTCTAAAAAGAAGATGGATTCTATTAAAATTTTTGACATTAATCAATGCTTATCATTTGTCAGTATTTGCTCAAGTTGCAACCAGTTTAGAGAGTTGTTAGAATCGAAAAGGAATGTGGGTATACGGTCACAAGCGAATGCGGGTGGCAGAATATTTGACATAAGGATCAAAGCTACACCAATAGGCATGGCGCCTATCATGGTAACGCCAAGCTTGATCCTGCAGAGAAACATAAGCGGGGGGCATACGGTGAAGGTTTGGATGCACTTTTGACAGATGCTAAGGACTTTGTTGAAAACGAAGGTCGTAAAGAGTTCTTGATAATAAAGTTCGATAAATGTAAAAACTATCAGACCATAGCTAGAGAGTGTTTATTTATCTTGGGAAAAACGCTATTCACAGGAACAGGTAGTCTTAATACAAAGACGCTACGTGAATTAAAGGGAAAAGTTATTATTGTGTTTACGCAGGAAGGCCTAAATGAAATAGGATCTCTTTATGATTCGACGCATGGCGTATTTGGTTGTAAGTCACTTGATCTCAATGAAAATCACGATCCTAATTTGATTTTGCGTACGTAATTAAATGCCACATGGTAAGGAGGCAATTAGTGGGAAGTCTTGTAAAGTCAAATATATCCATTTGCCGAGGCTGCGGCTGTAAATTGGATGTCTTGCAACGTGTGCGTGGCTTATGCGGTGATCCAGAGTGTGACCGCAAAGATGTTCCGTATCAAGAAAGCAAGCGGAGGGAATGGTTGCTTGCGACTATACGTCAGCAAATCCCAAATACCTGGAATTCCACCTTGCCTATTGCATTGCTTCCGCGTAATGAACGACTTTTGGCTCCATTGCCTGAGACGCGGTACGAAACCCATCGTAGCTATCTTCTTAAAATTGTCAAAGAAGCGCGAACATGCTACGAAAATGGTGGCGAAATGCTTGCCGAGCCAAGCGCACCAGTAAATGGAATTTCCAGTATCGATGCTAAGTTACCGGTGTTGAGCACAGCTTGTGGTCTTTGCAGAGGGGAATGTTGTTATACGGGCGGAAATAGCGCTTGGTTGAGACCAGCCACCATACAACGGCAGCAATGGTTCAGACTAGGCGTCAGCGACAAGCGCATTGTAGATTTTTACCTGTATTATTTACCCGTTAGATGTTATTTTGCGTAAGGAGGCTGGTGAGCCGGTCTCTGGTTTATTGGTTACTGCAAAGCATTAATTGAGCTGAATGAAAAGGTCAGTTTTTTCTTTGTGCCGCTTTTGGTACGAAAGTATGTATGAAGTCTGCTAGAATCACTCTTTGAATAAAACTTCTGGATTCCCCATGCCTACTCAACGTAATGTCGTTGATCGTATTGTTAGCTTTAACCAAGGTCGTGATGCTGATCGTTTGACCCTAAAGTATCATGAAATGCGAGCTAATGCCTTTGCTTTTCTTCGCGGAACAAGCCATCTATTTTATGAAGACTGGCCTAAAGATTCACCATTCAATGATGCACCTCCAACCTGGATTTGTGGGGATTTGCATTTAGAAAACTTTGGCAGTTTTAAGGGTGACAATCGACTGACCTATTTTGATATTAATGACTTCGATGAAGCGGTACTGGCGCCTGCGACTTGGGAGCTTGCCCGTTTTATCACCAGTGTTCTGGTAGGTGCAAAAACCTTAGACGTTAATCAGCCCGAGGCGATTGCCTTGTGTCATTGTTTTCTCGATAGCTATATAGCAGCGCTTCAAGATGGTAAAGCACGTTGGATAGAGCGTGATACCGCAAAAGGGATGATCAAGAATTTACTTTCTGATCTTAAAAAGCGTGAGCGTCAGCAGTTCCTCGATTCTCGCACTGAGTTAAAAGATGACAAGCGCATACTCAAATTGGATGGTAAGCGTGCTCTGTCGATTAATGAAAAGGATCGTAAAAAAGTCCTTAAGTTTATGAAAGCATTTGCTGCACTTCAGCCAAAGCCGAAGTTTTTTAAAGTGCTAGATGTGGCTCGTCGTATTGCCGGTATTGGTAGCTTGGGAACAGAGCGATATATCATACTCGTTGAAGGTTTAGGTTCGCCAGACAGAAATTATCTGCTTGATTTAAAATATGAACCCGGATCTGCCTTAGCGCCTTATTTGACATTACCTCAACCTGAATGGAACTCTGAAGCCGATCGTGTAATCACTATTCAACATCATGTGCAGGCCATTTCCCCAGCATTTCTTAATGCGGTGCAGATTGGAAATCGTTCTTATGTGATGCGAGAGCTTTTACCAGACTCAGATCGACTTCATCTGGAGTCATGGAACGGTAAACTTCGCAGATTAGAAAAAGTAATGAAATCCATGGGCAAGGTGGTGGCATGGGCACATCTTCGCAGTGGTGGAAGGCAGGGGTCGGCGATTACTGATGACTGGATAGCCTTTGCTGATCGTAGCTATGATTGGCGAACCCCGTTGCTTGAATATGGGATTAATTACGCTGAACAAGTAGTCACTGACTGGAAAGCCTTCTGTGATTCTCCTGTAACAATTTGATTTTAAACAATGGAAACTGTAACAAATATCCCCGTTGTCACGCATGTGATTCAGCAGGCTTTAACGCCTGTTTTTTTATTGGGTGCTGTCGGCGCTTTATTAAATGTATTAACTGGCCGCCTTGCACGGATAGTCGATAGGTTTCGTTTTTTAAGCGAGACCACTGAAAATGACCCCAAAGAACATTGCGATGAATTAGTCACATTACCCGTTAGAGTTCGCTTGATTCATTGGGCAATTTCTCTATGCACCTTATGTGCACTATTTGTCTGCACTTCGATAGTCATCCTGTTTGTTGGCGCAGAACTGGAATTGAGTTTATCGAGAGTCACATCTATCTTATTTATTGCGGCCATGGTGGCCTTAACAAGCGGATTACTGTGTTTTTTACGCGAGGTGACTTTGGCAACCGATACAATCAAAATTAGAAACCTTTGTTGATTTATAATGGGTGCCTGGAGTGTTGACGAAAGCATTTAATTGTCATAAGGTTTATCAAAATTTATTAATATCAAAGGTATTCAATTGAAAACAGAAGTTTTAGTGTTAGGCGGTGGTCCTGGTGG
>CAIOMN010000138.1 GCA_903859415.1 uncultured Methylococcaceae bacterium | reverse complement strand
TCTGACTCGAAATCAGAAGTAGTCGCAAGGCTACCGTGGGTTCGAATCCCACCCCTTCCGCCACTGATATGTACCCCATAAAGTGGACACCGAGATCAAGTGTCTGCGGCTTTCTTTTGTTAGAATTAATCATTAACAAAAGAACATGAGAACAACATTTTCAAATGAAGAGATCGTCGAGTTAAAAAAGAACCCGTGCGTTTTCAACTGTACTGCGAAATCGGTCCATTACACGTTCGAGTTCAAGAGGCAAGCCATCGGTCTGTACGCACAAGGGGTTGGCCCGAAAGAGATCTGGAGACGTGCCGGATTTAATGTATCCAAATGGAACAAAAATTACTTCGTTCTGACCCTTCGAGATTGGAAAAAGATTGTTGCAAGAGATGGGGCCGATGGACTGAATAAATTAGGAGGGCTCCAATATGACAGAGGTCCAACCAAAGAAGAAAAAGACAAGATCAAGCGATTAGAATTACAAGTTAAGTATCTCCAAGCTGAAAACGCTTTTTTAGCAAAACTCCGGGCCAAACGAGCGGAGAGAAACTCAGGCCGCACCAAAAATACAGGATTGTACGAGATTTAAAAGGCGATGTGAATATCCTCTGTGAACTTGCGTACATATCAAGAAGCGGATATTACAAATGGAAGAAGCGTGCAGACAAACTGGACAAGGATCACCACGATTACCTCTTGGTCAAGGCAGTATTTGATGGTAGTAAGGGTAAATTTGGTTGGAGGAGCATTAAAATGGCTCTGCCTGCCATGAACCACAAAAAGATACAGCGTATCATGAAGAAGTATGATCTCATTGCCAAAGTCAGAAGAAAGAATCCGTACAAAGCGATCATGAAGAAAAGACTAGAGCATCGAACATTTCCCAATCTACTCAAGAGACGATTCAACCAATCTCTTCCGCACAAAGTATTCTCGACCGACATTACTTACATACCGTTCCAAAATGAATTCGTTTTCCTTTCGGTGGTCAAAGATATTGCGAGTGGAGAGGTCATGGCATGGAACGTTTCTTGTGGCTTGGAAGTAGCTTTAGTGGCGGATACAGTCAAACAAATCCCTCGTGAGCTGTGCAAGAACGTCATGATCCACTCTGATCAGGGATTTCATTATACTCATCCTGGTTACATTGAACTTGTGAAGGAATTGAAGATGATACAATCAATGTCTGGAAAAGGTAGTGCAATCGACAACGCACCAATCGAATCATTCTTCGGTCACATGAAAGATGAGCTCGATTACAGATCCTGTCAATCATTCGAAGATCTCCGTTCAAAAATTGCTGAATATATGCAATACTACAACAACGAAAGAAAGCAGTGGACTAGAAACAAAATGACGCCAGTACAATACAAGAATCATTTATTGGCTAGTCTAGGTTCTAGGATTTAGAAGTGTCTACTAAAAGGGGTACGCATTAAATTTGCCAGATTGGCAACATTTGTCCAAAGATTAACCGCTTAACAAGGCGGTTTTTTCTTTGTTCGAATAAATGTTGTTTACCTGTTCAAAATAATGCTCAAAGTAGAAAAAAAGAGAAACAATCCAAATATTAAGCCATATTTTATAGTTCAAATCCCTTACACGTTCCTTGATCTAAATATTATGCGATAGGGTATGAGGATTATGAATGAAAAACAAATAACACACCGGCTTTCAACAGAAGCCAGGGAGGAGTTTAGAGAGATTTATAAAGATGAGTTCCGTGATATTTTATCCGACGATCAAGTAGAAGAAATGGGAATGGGATTGTTAGGGTTTTTTCACTTATTAAAACTCAATGAACCAATTGAGGAGGATCCGGGAATTGAGGTTACTGAAAACGAATATGCCACCATAAAGTATATTCATACGTGCCTTTTTCATCACCACAAACAACCAACAGTTCGAGGTGTTACTGAAGCGTTAGGAAAGAGATCATCACGGTCAGGGTTTAGGGTGCTGACTTCGCTGATGAAGAAGAAATTGGTATGGAGGGATGACAAAGGAGAGCTGTGTATGGTGGCAGGTTATTGTAAATATTGGGGAATATAACTTTTAATGACGTTCGTATCTTATACTAGATATTGGATGTGTGGCCTCATTGACATTTAATTAAATAAGGTAGAATATAATTGATTATAAGCAATAAATACTATTCTCAATGGCAAGAAATGATGTTCAGCTAAAACAACTAAAGGATCAAATAGAAAGGTTCGGAAAATTCGATAAGAGTAATCTTATTAAAAGACAGATTTGGGGATCTATCTCTTTTGAATCAGGTAGTGCTGATTTTGATCGCATATATGCGGTTGTAAATCATTTAAGATTACTTCCAATTGAATTATTAACAATAGATGCATTGAATCAAATATTTGTAGAATTGCAGGCAACCAATAATGTTTTTGATTTAATAAATAATTTTTCTATTGAATCTGGGTCACCAACACAACAGCGTGATAGTTATTTATCTCAAATAGGCGAAAGGGCTGATAGACTATATGCTCAAGCCTCACCATGGATTCCATTTCTTGCATATCAAAATGGGGATGTAACAAAGAATATTGATGCCTTAACTGCCCCAGTAAAGGAGGCGGATACTATTGTCGGTAATGCAAAGCATAATATTGAAATCCGCGAAAACGAAATGCAGGTGATAATTACAAAAGCTCGAGAAGCTTCAGCAGCTGCAGGTGCCGCTGTATTTACAAAGGACTATGCGAATGAGGCAAAGGATCTAAAAGATGCTTCATGGAAATGGTTATTGGCCGCTGGAATAATAGCTATAATTACAATTTGTATTGCGATATATATGTGGACACACATTGATCCTGGGCTTGATACGGGTCAAGTATGGCAAAAACTGACAACAAAGTTTGTAATACTTGCACTGTTATTCACTGCTAGTGTTTGGTGTGGTGGAATCTACAAGGCTCTCATGCACCAAGTTACAGTTAATAAACACAGGGCTAATAGTTTACAGACAATACAAGCATTTTCTGCTGCTGTTGGCGATTTACAGATTAAAGACGCAATTGTATATGAAGCTGCTAGAGCTACTTTTGGCAATGTGCCGACTGGCTATATAGGAGATGAATCAAATGGTGATGGACAAATTAAAATGTTTGAACTTGTAAAAGGAATGGCAAGTAAAGAGTAGGAGGTATATTTACTTGGATTAAATGGATTCACCATCAGTTCTTTACGGACCTGTTTATTTGAGAGACACAGGGTAATAGTTAATAAATTATGGAACAACAAAATAAACCAAAATGGTATAAGAGAAAGGGTCCAGTAATATCAATGATTGTTGGAGGTATTTTTGTATTAACTATTGCATCTTCGAATTCAACACCAGCGACGACATCGACGTATACACCTACAGTTCAAAGTCCGACGACAAATGTTCAGTATGCACCAGCTGCTACTTCTGATAAACTTTCAAATAATAATTCTTATGTAAACACATCCGGTAATACGGTTCATTCTCCAGCATATTCTAATGATAATTCAGTTCCTGCTGGGGCGTCAGCTCAATGCCGAGATGGAACATACAGTTTCAGTCAAAGTCGCAGAGGCACATGCTCACATCATGGAGGGGTAGCTAGTTGGCTTTAATCTTATTTCGAGCTTTTATACCAGTAGTAAGGATTAGGATAATTAACACTATTGGGGCGCTTAGCATGAGAAATGTCGAAATAAGAGTAGAACCTAGCCATGTATAAGCTTGCCATAATGGCATAGTTGCGTTAATTCCCGTCAGAGCTACTAACGTTAATGGAATAAGAAATGAACCAATACCTATCAGGACAACAGTGTTTATCTGCTTTAACCACTTTTCATTAATTCTAGTATCAAAGATTGCAAATAGGATATAGGTGATTATGTATACCACAACGATAATGTATCCGGATGGGTTTAGAGT
>CAIOMN010000137.1 GCA_903859415.1 uncultured Methylococcaceae bacterium | reverse complement strand
CGCTACTGACTGAAAAAGGCCTATTTGTTTTTGATACCCTTCATCCACTGTTTTTAGAGCAGCATTCCTCATCAGGTTCTGATGATATCAGTGCAGCTAGCGAACAAGAAATAACCCCGCAACAATATTATTGGAAGTTAGTATCATTTACACCACAATCAGTTCTGACAGAAGCGGTCTACTACCAGCAACCCAGCAATAAACTATTGGTAGTTATCCTTTATCTGTTATTTGCACTGATCGCTTATATCGTCGCAAAAGTGATGTTAAGCCGTAAGCAAGCAGAAGAGATGCTGAGCCAAGTCAGGCTTGATAACGAAGCAGCTATGCTGGCGAAAAATGAGGCGCTAACCAAAAGCTGTCATGAATTAGAAGCTCAACGGCTCTTGGCCGAAGCAGCCAATCTGGCAAAAAGTGAATTTCTTGCCAATATGAGCCATGAAATTCGAACACCCATGAACGGTATCTTGGGTATGCTGGATATTTTGCGGGACACCGAGATGTCCGGCGAACAAAGAGATTTATTGCAAACTGCCGCCAACTCTGCAGAGGCGCTGCTGGATATTATTAACGGTATCCTGGATTTCTCAAAACTGGAAGCAGGCATGATCGAACTGGAATCGATCAAGTTTAATCTCACTTCATTAGTGGAAGAGGTGTGCTCGTTACAAGCGGGTCGAGCTCATGCCAAAGACTTAGAATTAACTTGTTTCCTGCCGATAGATTTACCCGTCTATTGGGAAGGCGATCCAACCCGTATTCGTCAGGTGCTGACGAATCTGATAGGTAACGCCGTCAAGTTTACCGAACATGGAGAAGTTTCTGTTAAAGTGTTCTTGCAATCCACCGATGATGGCGATGGCAGTTTATGCTTTGAGATAAAAGATACCGGCATTGGTATTAGTCCAGAAACACAGGCGCGTTTATTTCAGGCATTTACTCAGGCAGATAGTTCTATGGTGCGTCGTTATGGTGGCACTGGTTTGGGACTGTCTATCAGTAAAACCCTGGTTGAGCTGATGGGGGGGAAGATAAGTGTCGAAAGTGAACTGGGCAACGGCACCCGCTTCGTGTTTAGTCTACCACTTATCCCGGTAGAGCAAAACCTGGCGGTTCCTCAAATTACGAACCTTTTAGGTATACGTGCTTTACTCGTTGATGATAATGCTAATAATCGGACTATTCTGGAACACTATCTTAAGAGCTGGGGCGTCAAAGTCTATTCAGTTGATAACGCTTTTTCTGCATTGGCTGGATTAATTTCCGCTGCGCAACGCGAAGAACCCTTTGATATCCTGCTTTCGGATTTACACATGCCGGAGATGGATGGGATCGCTTTATCACGTGCCATTAGTAAAACACCTTTTATTGCTGGCACCCCCCGCCTGATTTTATCATCCGGTGGTTTAGGGTCAGAAGCTGAGCGAAAAGCCTTGGGTATTACGCAAAGCTTGTTAAAACCGGTGCGACAGGCGCAACTTTTTGACGCTATGGTCAATGCATTAAGAGTGACTACCCAACGCCCCAAGCCTGAGCTAGGGACTTCTATGAGTCAAGGTAAAGAAGCATTGCCGGATTACAGCAACAAGAAAGTCTTGGTTGTCGAAGACAATCGGATTAATCAGAAAGTAGTGGTCTCTATGCTGGCGAGATTTCAGTTGGAAGTGGATCTGGCTGATAACGGCCAACTTGCACTGGAGTTATTGGAAAAGCAAGCTTACGATTTAGTTCTAATGGATTGTCAAATGCCAGTTATGGATGGATATGAAGCAACGAAGATACTGCGTGACAGAGAGAAAGCGACCAACAGTCCACGTACGCCAATTATAGCTCTTACTGCCCATGCAACAACAGTTGCCCGAGAAATCTGTCTGGCGGCAGGTATGGATGATTATTTGAGCAAACCTGTTAATCGAAGTGAACTGGCAGCAATTCTAACTAGCTGGTTGGAGCCTGCCTTATCTCCTGAGGTTTAATAAGTCCGCATCCTTGCGGACTTTATTTTTTAAGACAGTTTCTTATATTTAAGACGCTTAGGATTGTCCGCATCACTGCCTAAACGGCGATGACGGTCAGCTTCGTAATCTTCATAGTTGCCTTCAAACCAAACTACTTGGCTATCACCTTCAAAGGCCAGCATATGCGTAGCAATCCTATCCAGAAACCAGCGATCATGCGAAATAACCACTGCACAACCAGGGAAGGCGAGTAGCGCTTCTTCTAGGGCACGCAAGGTTTCAACATCTAGATCGTTAGTCGGTTCATCAAGTAATAAGACATTACCGCCGGTTTTAAGCAGTTTAGCCAAATGCACACGGTTACGTTCACCGCCAGACAAATCACCAATCCGTTTCCCTTGATCAGCGCCTTTAAAGTTAAATCGACCGACATAAGCGCGCGATGGGGTTTCATATTTACCCACAGTGATAATGTCCAAGCCATCAGAAATTTCATCAAAGACGGTTTTCTTAGGGTCGAGGTTATCACGTAACTGGTCAACATAAGCAAGTTGCACCGTTTGACCGAGTGTTACACTGCCTGAGTCGGGTTGTTCAAAGCCTGCCATCATGCGGAATAGAGTTGTTTTACCTGCGCCGTTAGGGCCGATAATACCAACGATACCGCCAGGCGGTAATTTGAAACTTAAGCCGTTGACTAACAGTTTGTCCCCAAACGCTTTGCTGATGTTGTCAGTTTCAATCACTATGTCGCCCAAACGTGGGCCAGGTGGAATATATATTTCCTGGGTTTCGTTACGTTTTTGTACGTCTGTTGAAGACAGCTCTTCAAAGCGGGCCAGACGCGCTTTACTTTTTGCATGACGACCTTTGGGGTTAGAGCGTACCCACTCTAATTCATCTTTCATGGCTTTTTGACGAGAAGATTCTTGTTTTTCTTCTTGTAATAAACGGTTACTCTTTTGTTCTAGCCAACTGGAGTAGTTGCCTTCCCAAGGAATACCAGAACCTCTATCAAGCTCTAAAATCCAGCCGGCTACATTATCAAGGAAGTAACGGTCATGGGTTACGGCAACCACAGTACCCGTATAATCATGTAAGAAACGTTCTAACCAAGCGACCGACTCTGCATCTAAATGGTTGGTGGGTTCGTCTAATAGCAACATGTCGGGGTTAGACAGTAATAAGCGACATAAAGCGACCCGGCGTTTTTCACCGCCCGATAACTTGGTGACATCTGCATCCCAATCAGGTAGACGTAAAGCATCCGCTGCCACTTCAAGTCGTCTGTCAAGATTGTGACCGTCACAGGCATTAATGATATCTTCTAAGCGAGCCTGGTCGGCGGCTAATTTATCAAAATCAGCATCAGGTTCTGCATAAGCCGCATAAACGGCATCTAATTGGGCTAAAGAGGCTTTAATATCTGCAACCGCTTCTTCAACATTACCCCGTACAGTCTTGGTGGCGTCTAATTGGGGTTCTTGGGGCAAATAACCAATGTTAATGCCTTTAAGGGGAATCGCTTCACCTTCGATTTCCTTATCGATACCCGCCATGATTCTGAGTAAGGTTGATTTTCCTGAGCCGTTTAAACCGAGTACACCAATTTTTGCACCGGGAAAAAAAGACAGCGAGATATCTTTAAGAATGTATTTCTTGGGTGGAACAATCTTTCCAACCCTATTCATTGAATATATATATTGCGCCATAGTATTTAGTTCAACAGGTTAAAATAATTATTAGACGTTCTCGAATGCTTGAGTCTGTCCAGCTTAGACTTTCTTTACAAACTCTGACTTTAGTTTCATGGGGCCAATGCCATCGATTTTGCAATCAATATCATGATCACCGTCTACGAGGCGTATGCCTTTAACTTTAGTCCCCACTTTCACAACTAGCGAAGTGCCTTTAACTTTAAGATCTTTAATGACAGTTACCGTGTCACCGTCCTGTAATTCATTTCCGTTAGCATCTTTGATGATTTTAACATCGCCAGGGTTTTCTGAGTCAGTGTCTGCTTGCCATTCGTGGGCACATTCAGGGCAAATATAAAGGCTTCCGTCGTTATACGTATATTCGGAGGCACACTTAGGGCAATTGGGTAGGTTACTCATGGATTATTATTATCAAATTTACAATTGACTATTTTAAGTTTGTTTTCAGGCAATTGCTAGAGCAGAGTCATTTTAAAAAATGACAACCCCTGATTAGACAAGTATTATGGCTGTCGTTTGTTTATACTGTATTTAAAGCTGTTAAACTATTAAGCTGTTTATGCATTAAAATATACAATCAATTGACCGTGCCGTGGTTACAATCCGCCCAGCATGTTGCTTAAGATACTATGATTTTTCGTTGATTAAAAAGAGATTATAAAACGCCTGTGACGCCTTTATTTCCTATTCCAGAAAACCATCCACAACGCTTTGTACTTCATAATGAGGTGCATGCCAGAGCACCCTTTGTTCTGAGTTTACCCGTTAGAGCCAGTCACTTGGCTTTGTTATTATCCATTGATGAAAAGCACAATGAACGGCAGCATTTAACAAAGCTGTGTGAACGGTTTGGGGTTACCCCTCCCGCAAATGATGCCGATCACTTTGCGGCTTCTTTCAATTCGTTTCAGATCCGCTGGGAACAGCATGGAGAGTTTAGTACCTACAGTTTTTATGTGCATGATACGCCGAACGATCTTTTTTCAGATTCTGCATTAAAAAAAGTACCGGTTGACTGGTTGTCACAACTTTCAGGGCAAATCATTGTTGCCTCACATGCGGCTATTGTGTTTGCTGAAGATATTAATTACGATGAAACGACTGATTTATCAACACTGTCAGATCACTTTGCGGGTAATCCTGTCATTGGTTCAAATGTGACGGGTGGGGCCGCCTCCGTGTTTACTGATTTTAGGATTCATGTTGATGGTTTTAGTCGGTTTCTGATTGTAAATAATGCCTTAAGAGCAGAGCAGGCAGGTCGTTTAGTTCAGCGTTTATTTGATATTGAAGTTTATCGGGTCATGGCATTGATGGCATTTCCTATTGCTAGAAGCCTCTATCCCGCATTGAATAAATCAGATCGGCAGTTGTACACCATTACCAATGCAATGACGATGCCGGATAATAATGATGCGGCTTCACTGGATGAGTTAACCACTTTGGCCGCAGAAGTTGAAAATTATATTTCCAGCAATCATTTTCGTTTTGCAGCGGCAAGTGCTTATTATCAATTGGTTGATCAACGTCTCAATGATTTGCGTGAAGTGCGTATTCAAGGTATTCAGACCTTGGGTGAATTCTTGAAACGCCGTTTAGAACCCGCCGTTAATACCTGTGAGTCCATTTCACATCGATTTACATCACTGTCTAAAAGAGTCAGTAATGCCAGCCAATTATTACGGACCCGGGTTGATATTATTATTGAACGGCAGAACCAGGGATTGCTTACCTCCATGGCTTTACGTGCGAAAATGCAATTGCGGATGCAACAAATGGTTGAGGGTATTTCAATGGTCGCTATTACCTATTATGCTGCAAGCATCATAGGTAAGATAAGCGAATCCTTGCATGCACTGGGCTGGAAAGTGAATCCGGAAATTGTTGAAGGGGCTTCAATTCCGTTTATCATGATCATTATCTATTTTAGCACGCTGCGTATCCATAAAATTATTGCCAGTACAACCGAATAACAATGATTCTCGTGGTAGCCTGATCTTCAATAAACGGTTAAAGATGGGTTAACCACCGCTTCATTATCAACTATTAATTAACTAAAGAATTTAAATGAACACTGATAGTCAAAAAATAGAAATAGCTAAAAGTTTTGAACAGCTTCACAAAACACCTTTTTCTTTATGGTCTATTGATAAAGAATATGAATCAGATATTGAGCGTTATTTAGCGGTCTATGAAAATCTTATTATGGGAGTTTATGGGGATTGTTATGGTGTGAATGCTGAATATGATGAAGAGGGTGAATTAATCACTGAAGCGACAGAATTTGAAGTGGAAGTTGCCCGATTTGAATCCTCCAGTGATCTGAGTGAAATATTTTCTTTTGAAATCACTTCTGAGCCAACCGGTATTGGTAAATATATAGAAGAACAGGGTCGAGACGGCGCCTGGTAAGCTGAGGTTGTCAATGACACCTCTGTAAACCTAATGCTACAATGGCTACTCAATCAGTTAAATTTTTAGGAAGAACATGAGCAAAATTACTATCGAACACAATCCCAGTGAAGAGCGATTAAAAGAACTGGGTGTATCTAATTGGGAAATATGGGAAAAAGAAATCTCTACGTTTCCAATAGATTTTGATGAAACTGAAAGTGCTTATGTGCTGGAAGGTGAGATTTTAGTGACTCCAGCAGGAGGTGAGCCTGTGCGTATTTTGCCAGGCGATCTAGTCTCTTTTCACGCAGGGTTAGATAGTCAATGGGAAGTTGTTAAGCCATTACGTAAACATTATAGTTATGATTTTCCTAACGGAGTTTAAGCATTATACTTAGGCGCCCCGATCTCTGCATAATCTCGACTTAAGTCAGTGTTGCTCGTTGACGAGGTTTTGAATGTTTAATCCCAGAATTTCCTTATCTTTCTGAGCCAACATCGTTTCTTTATGCTCTGTGATTAACTCGATGATTGGATTGATTATTTGATCTTATTGACCGTTTTGAGCTAGCAGGGCTTTTAAGCGCTCAATTTCAGCGATTGCAAGTTCTTCGCGTTGTTGCGCAGCGTGCTTTTCTTGCAAGGCTAATTTCTCTCGCCTTTTAGCGGCTTCCTCTCGCTGGTTCGCCCTCTCTAAAGAACTTTAACCAACGCTGATCTTCGGTTTCAATACGATTGGCCTGAAACTTTTTTAATTCCAGCAGCCATATCCCGCCGTGTTGCATCAGGGTATGGCCTTGCTCATCGCGCATTTTGTAATGATGCACGGTTTGGTTATCGTTTCTCAGCAGGTTTTCTGCCAGTAGCCAAATAGAATAGGTTGGTCGGAGTTCGGTATAGTCTTGACCGCTTT
>CAIOMN010000136.1 GCA_903859415.1 uncultured Methylococcaceae bacterium | reverse complement strand
GCCCGTTGATTGGCACTGGATTGAGAAATGCGTTCAATCGGTAAGCGCTGAATTTTACTGCGATGACTGTAACGACTGATACGCGCATGACCGGTATCAATCACACACCGAATACCCGGCACGGTTAATGACGTCTCTGCTACGTTGGTTGCCAAGACTATACGGATCTTCCCCCCCTTAGGATTAAACACCCGCTCCTGTTCACTCACACTTAACTTGGAATACAGCGGTAAAATCTCGTACTGAGTGGGATGATGTTTTTTTAACGATTCGGTGGTTTCTCTGATTTCACGCTCACCACTCAAGAAGATTAAAATATCTCCGCGTAAATCCCGATACAGTTCATCAACCGCATCCAAAATGGCATTTTGTAATTCATCAATGGTTTCATCAACCTCTTCCCCTTCCAGTGGTTCTTTGGTGATAATGGGCCGATACCGCATATCAACGGGATAAGTTCGACCCGAAACTTCAATGATAGGTGCATTGTTAAAATGCGTAGAAAAGCGTTGGGTATCAATGGTCGCCGACGTCACAATCACTTTTAAATCTGGACGCTTCGGTAACAACCACTTTAAATAACCCAATAAGAAATCAATATTCAAACTGCGCTCATGCGCTTCATCAATAATGATGGTTTCGTATTGACTCAAATACGGATCATGCTGAGACTCAGCTAATAGAATCCCATCCGTCATTAATTTGACCAAAGAATCGGCATGAGTCTTATCATTAAAACGAATCTTATAGCCAACCGACTTACCAATCCCCTCACCCAACTCTTCGGCAATACGATCAGCAACTGTTCTGGCAGCGATACGTCTTGGTTGGGTATGACCAATAAAACCAGCCGCTCCTAAACCCAGCGATAAACAAATCTTTGGTAACTGAGTGGTTTTACCCGAACCGGTTTCACCACACACAATCACCACTTGATGCTCTTTGATTAAATTGGCGATATCATCTTTCTTACCCGTTACCGGTAAATCAGGAAAGTTGATCGGAGGAATACTGGCAAGACGTTTATTTCGGGTAGCGACTGAGCGCTCAATGCGACCCGCTAAAGTATTTAGAGCGGCATCGATGTCTTTACCTTTTTTAAGTTCACTACGTAAACGGTCTAACTGCCGTTTTAAAGCGTGTCTATCCTGATTTAGACAAAGAGAAAGTTGTTGGGTAAGTTGCTTAACAAGATCAAAAGAAGACATTAAAACAGACAGATAAAATGAAATAACTGACAGTAGGAGTCGCTTATAACATTGCGGCTAAAGCCACTCCTACAGAAAAGATTTAAAACAAACAGGAATAAAATATTACCTTTAATCCCCTGCCCTGACATCAAACTCAATTTTCCAACGGCTGCTGTCTTTTAAAGACACAGCTTGTACTTCCAAAGTACCTACTTCAGTCACCGCTGAGCCTAAATGAACACCAACCACTTCACCGGTTCTACGACCTTCTTCTGGTAATGTAATATCCAGTTCATTTAACTCGGTCAATTCTTCATCTGTCCAATAATCCAAACGAGTGCCGACTTTATCATCCCGACGCGTGTTAGAAGCAAAGAAACGGAAACGTACGGGTTCGCCCACCACTAAACCAAATTCATCATCAGGTAAATCCTCATGGGTGCCTTCTTCCATGCCGAAAGGAGCAATACACAATGCCACAATCTCTGGCGCCATACCGGGTACAGCAGGCATTGAACTTTCAATACTGATGTAATAGGAAGCGGCTGTCCCCCCTTTAATACGTACACCCTTACCTTTACGCACAAACCCATAATAAGCTGCGCCTCTTGCAACAGCAAGATCAAGATCAGCACCGGATAATAATCGTGCTTCGGGTGCTTGTTCAGCCGCCAGCCAGGAATTTAATACCTCCATTAAACGATTGCCTAAACCGTCTGCTTTTAAAACCCCACCGTTAAATAAAACTGCCGTAGGATGCAAAAATGTCGCATGCTCAGGTAAGTTGATATCCTTAAAATCATCGGTTGCATTTTGTTGCTTAGCCAGGAAAGCAGCGAGATGACGAGTGATCGCCGCATCTTGCGCATAAGGTAAGCCGGTTGTTCTTAAACCAGTACGGGTACGACTGATCGGTCTTTCACTGACTGCCACTCTTGGGAAAAAGCCATCAATCAACACGCGCTCAACTTCTTCACGTGTTAACTCTGTACGAATGTTTCCCGCCATAAAAGAGGAACCACGGCTAGCAATAACTAAAGGAATTGTTTCCAGAGACGGCGTAGTAAATATTTTCTCTTTCGCTTCACGGCAACTATGCGTCAATGCCTGAATCTGCCAAGGCTCTAAACGTTTACCGTCTTGTTCCAGCTTAGCCTTAACGGTATACGCCAAAGCCAAGTCCATATTATCACCACCCAGCAAAATATGATCACCGACCGCAATACGGGTTAACTCTAAATTACCATTATCCTCAGTAACAGCAATCAACGATAAGTCAGTGGTACCCCCACCGACGTCAATGACCAGGATAATATCACCACACGTCGCCTGTTTACGCCAATCACCGTGACTTCTTTCAATCCAGCTATATAAGGCCGCTTGCGGCTCTTCTAATAAGATGGCCTGACCCAAGCCTACTTGACGAGCGGATTCCACAGTCAGATCACGAGCCGCCGGATCAAAAGAAGCGGGTACCGTAATCACCAAATCCTGATCTTCTAACGGAGCATCAGGGTGCAGACTTTGCCAGGCATCACGAAGATGTTGTAAATAAGCCGTGGTCGCCTGGAAAGGCGAAATACGTTCAACTTCTTCAGGTGCCTCAGCAGGCAGGATAGGCGCTTTACAATCTACCCCTGCATGACACAACCAACTCTTGGCACTCGATACCAAGCGAATCGGTGTCTTGCTACCCAGGTTTCTGGCGATTTCACCGACCAGATAATCAGGCTTTACCGTCCAGGGTAAAGAAGTCGAGCCTTCTGCAAGCTCAGCCTCATGCGCCTGATAAAGAAAAGAAGGTAACTGAAAACTGTTTTCAACCAGGCCTGGATTAAATAATTGTGGTATAGCCATGACCTGTTGACTAAACTCATCACTCTCAATATCAGTTATATCCGCATAAGACAATACACAATGCGTCGTTCCTAAATCGATACCGACCGAATAGCGTTTACCAGCACTTGAAGAGGACTCTTGATTGGATGGACTAAAACTTGTTACAGGAAATGTATTTGAATACTGGGGCGTTTCACCTACTACATTCTCATTACCTTGTTGATCAGCGGGTGCTGAATTCAATGACTCATCGATTGCGGTAACCGTTTCTGCAGGTTTGTTTTCATCAGAGTCATTCTTAACCTTTTTAATATGATCAAATAAACTCATAGCTCAACCTCAGCAGCAGCAATAATATTAGCATTATGCCCCTGGGTTAACTTTGCCAATCGGACGTCCGTTACTTGCCAGCCCTTATGAACCAATACGCCAGTAAAAGGAGCAGAACCGACAATATTACCTGTTAAACGTACCGCCGAAGCATCAAAGCCTGCTGGCAAAGTCACCTTGCCACCTTCTTGTTCAGTACGAATAGCGGATAAAGTAAAATGTTCATTAATCGCTTTGTTACATCCCTCATGCACAACCCTGGCAGCAATACCCACATCACTGTCGGCATAGCTTGTTATATCTTCTTTGATAAAATCAATAAAACGGGCTTCTTTTTGCAATAGTCCCAGCAGTTGTAGTGCAGCATCCGGTGTGGATTCTTTTAATATCACTGGCTCTGGTACAGGTGCATGTACTAGCTTTTCAACCTCTACAATCTTCTCTACAATTTTAATAACAGGTTCAGGGGGTGATACAGGTACAACCGGTTGAGTCACTCGCTCAACGGGGGTTTTCTTAGTACGCATTGCACTGATCAACATCACCAGCAGCAACATAATCAGCATAAAAGACAAAACTACAACCGTTCCGGCCAGACACACATGCCACAGGTCAAAGGTCGTCGGTTTTAAAGATAAATCAATTGCGTAAATCATATTCATTGAGAGAGCACCTCTGTTTAGTTAGTATTTATTTACCCGCTTTACGACTAGCTTCAGAGAACATCATGCCTTGTAAGGCTTCACGTGTTGTCTGCATACGAATTTGTTTTAAATGCCGGTCAGAGATCACTTCAGGTACTTTCGCCTCTGTATAAACCGCCCGCATTTTCGCCAGAATAGACTCACACTGCTTCATAATGGCATCTGTTGCCTTGCGAGAATCCTGATCCTGATAAGACGATTTTTGCATTTCATCGCCCACACACTTCTTATATTCATATTTAGCGGCTTGCACTTTTTCAATAGTTGCATCAGTTAACACTGTGTTATGCCATTCATTTTTAGCATCATCCGCAAACACATTCCCAGCGAACAATAATAGGCTGGCGAAAAGAATCTTTTTCATGGTATTCCTGTAGTTATAAAGTTAGGATTTAAATAAGATAAACTCATAAGCTACAAAAATGGGAGCCTTTAAAGACTCCCATTCGTAGAAAAGTGTTTAAAATTGAATTAATGGTGGATTATCGGTTATTTTGCAGAGCAGCAATGCGTTCTTCTAAAGGGGGGTGACTCATAAACAACCGCCCTACACCTCCGCCATTAATACCAAAAGCGGCCAATTGCCCCGGCAACTCAGGCACTTCATGAGCTCTTTGCAAGGCACGTAAAGCAGCAATCATTTTTGGTGTCCCCGCCAATTGAGCATCGCCCGCATCGGCTTTAAACTCTCGATAACGAGAGAACCACATCACCAGCATTGAGGCCAGGAAGCCTAACACAATTTGAGCAATCAATTGAGTGATGTAATAAGCAGGGCCGTAACCGCGTTCTGTTTTAAACACCACACGATCAACAAAATGACCAATGATAGTGGCAAAGAAGTAAACAAACGTATTAACCACCCCTTGCATTAAGGCCATAGTCACCATGTCACCGTTTGCCACATGGGTCATCTCATGCCCCACGACCGCCTCGACCTCATCCGCTGTCATAGAGTGCAACAAGCCAGTACTGACCGCTACCAGAGCACTGTTCTTATTCATACCCGTTGCAAAAGCATTCGCTTCTGGCGCTTGAAAGATACCCACTTCTGGCATATCAATTCCCACCAAACGTGCCTGCTTTTCGACAACATCCAGCAACCATTGTTCGGTTTGACTTTGTGGATGATCAATCACATGAACACCCATCGCCTGCTTGGCAGACCATTTAGACATCGCCAACGAAATCAAAGAACCCGTCGTACCAATAATGGCCGACATTAATAATAAGGCGTTTAGATTAAGATCAACCCCTTGCGCATCTAAAGCACCGCTTATACCTAATACATTAAAAATAATGCTGACCACGACCATAATAGCCACGTTGGTCGCTAAAAAAAGAAGAATTCGCATCATGGTACTAACCCCAATCAAATAAAATTAACATTCCAGACATATGGTGACTGAAATGCACATTCCAAGCCCTAGCAGATTAAATTCTTTCAAGTCACTAAATTCTATCACAATATTATATATTCAGGATGACGGTAAATTTATCCCGCCCCTTTCAACAATAACAGCTTTATTGAGCATGTCTGTAGCAGAAGGAAACTTGTCATAAAGTACGCCAATCGTCTTGTAATAAGCGATGGTATCAAAGCGCTCTTGGGCTTGTCGCTGAAGAATACCGGCAAGTACTGAACGGAAGGTAGGCGAGACCGTCACCATGCGTAAGCCTTTTATAATACTGGTCTTTGAATCAATCAGCACCAGTGCAAAAGGCAAGTAACCCTCGTTATCATCTATTTTTTCATCCTGAGCCAAATGGATAGTAAAAGCCAGATCAGACCAATCAAGAAAGTTCTCTATCTTAAATAAGAAAAACAGACTATTGTTTTCTGTAAACAAACCAAATGAACATTCACCGTTCTGGAAGTCTTCGATATTTTTAGCACTTAAAGAGAAATTAAACGCTATCATCGGTACACCGTTCATCAGCACGATACTCATCGCTTCGGGAGGGATGCCGTGGTCAAAATGTCCACCGACTGTTAAATTGATAATATCCATGCGCAACCCCCCTGGCAACTGATGTTTAGACCAGAAATAACTTACAAAAATTTAATCGCTGCAATCACAATTCCACCGACGGTCAAAGTAGTTGCAAATGACCCAATCATAAAATGATCCATCCGTGCAGTGAGTTGATCAAATCGCTTGTCAACTTGTTCAAACCGTTTAGCTGTTTCAACCTGCATTTGCTCAGGAGAAATGCTTTGACCATTGGCAACTTGTTCCATCACCTTTTGTGCTTGACTATCCAACCAATTATCAAAAAACTTATCGTCAAACATTATCAATCCATTATTACGTTTAGCTTAATGCGTTAAATTCTATCACAGAATTACTTCTTACTTTTAACCGTAACAATCAATGTCTCGCCCGTCATCTGACTTGGTGTAATTTCGTGATTCAAAATGGAACCACCAGAGCAACTTCCATTGAGTAAAGTCGTTGTTCATGTGATTGGAATGCCTTTGGATAAATGAAGCAGTTTAAAATTCAGAGGCTGTCGAAGTCTACAATGCTCGATTACGTTTTACTCTCTGGAAGCTACTTGCTAGAATGGATGAGAGGAGAGTCATTTATATCGGTAATCATTTGAATATTTGATATACTGAATCAGGCATACAATTTTCTTGGTAATGATTATGGCAACAATTACATTTCATACACATAAGTTTGTTCGCAAATTAGAAGAGGCCGGCTTTAATCAAAAACAAGCAGAGGGCTTGACTGAAGCAATGCGAGCAGCAATTGAAGAATCAGAACTGGTCACCAAGAAGGATTTACAGATTGAACTTGCCCCGATAAAGGCTGATCTTAATTTGTTAAAATGGATGATGGGGGCTCTTATTGCTCTTGCCATAGCTAATTTCTCGAAGCAATTCCTTTGAAATCCTACCCCTACCTCTCCATAAATAGCTTAACCTTAAACTGTACCGTCTAACGTGGATAAGCTTAAAGAGTATTGATCTTGGCATATCTAAAGCAATCTACCGTATGATCATTGATCATTCCAATCGCTTGCATATAAGCATAGCAAATAACACTGCCGACAAATTTAAAGCCGCGTTTTTTTAAGGCATTACTTATTTGTAACGACACATTACTAGAGGCAGGAACTTCAGATGCATGACGCCAGGCGTTGTGTACTGTTTGACCCTTTACAAAGCTCCAGATGTAGTTATTAAAACTGCCATATTCAACTTGAATAGCCAAGAATGCCTGTGCATTTGTAATAACAGAGTGTATCTTTAAGCGGTTCCTTATAATCCCTGTATTTTCTAATAAAGCGCTTACTTTGTTATCATCATATCGAGCTATTAGGGTCGGATCAAAATTATCAAAGGCTATTCGATAAGCATCACGTCTTTTTAGGATGGTTGACCAACTCAATCCTGCTTGCGCCCCTTCAAGGGTTAAAAACTCAAATAACAATCGATCATCATGGATAGGCACACCCCATTCCTGATCATGATATTGCTCTTCTAATGGACTCGACAGTGCCCAAGCGCATTTAGTTTGCTTCATATAATTCCCTCCATAATTTAATTATTATAGAGAATTATATTCGGCAGCTCTTAAACAAATTAACTGGGTATATCGCCAGCCTTGTTTTTTATAAAAGTCTAAAGCGAAGCTGTTATTTTGATCAGCTAACAATTGCAGGCGCTTAAGACCTTGACTTTCCGACCAGTTAAACACTTCAGCCAAAAGGGATGACGCTACACCTTGCTTGCGGTAAGTGCAACTGACAATTAAATCTTCAACTATGCCTACAGTTCCCCCTTCAGCGGTTGAGATTAAAGTTTGTACACTACACATGCCGATAACTGCGTTGTTAACCTCTGCTACAAACACAGCGTCTTTTTGACTCGCTATCAACAAAGCTAAACCTGTTACCTGCTTTTCTTGATCAACCTGAAAATCAGCTTCTAGTATGAACAACTCTTCTAACAAAGTAACCAATTGCGGAATATCAGCCATCTTTGCTAGCCTGATCATAACCATACAATCTTAACGACGACGACGCTGAACGGTTTGTGGATCGACCGTTATCTGCCGATAAATCTCGACTCGATCACCTTCTTTCACAGCCGTCTCTAAAGTTGCTATCTTTCCAAAGATACCTACTTTTTGAGTGCCCAAATTAATGTCCGGATAGAGCTTTAGAACCCCCGACAACTTGATCGCTTCTTCTACGGTACTCTCGTCTGGAACTTCCAGGCGCATCCATAATTGTCTATCCGCTTCTGCGTAACAAACACCCACATTCATAGTAAGTTCTCCTTGATCAATTTTTAATCAGCTATCACTTCATCTAACACAACAATCGGCGCTTTTTTTATCGATGCCAACTTTTGATCTATCAACCGCTTTCCAACAATCAAAAAAGCTAACATGATAAATCCGCCCGGAGGTAAGGCCATTAACAAAAAGCCCTTGTAATGGGGTATCACAGTAACTTCCAAAAATTTAAACGATTCCCCCAGTAGCAAAGACGCATTGGCAAATAAAGTCCCTGCTGAACTAATTTCTCTCGCAGCCCCCAACGCAACCAAAACTAATGCAAAGCCCAACCCCATCATTAAGCCATCCCACAAAGCTTCTTTAACGGGCTGTTTTGAAGCAAAAGCCTCAGCCCGCCCTAATAAGGCACAATTAGTCACAATCAGCGCAATAAATAAACCCAAGACCTTATATAATTCATGTGCCCATGCATTCATTAAAATATCGACCAAGGTGACTAATGCAGCAATGAGCAACACAAAGATAGGGATACGAATTTCTCCGGGTATTAAATGTCTAGCAACTGAAATAAGCCCATTGGAGGCAATGATAACCACTAAAGTAGCCAAGCCCATACCTAAGCCATTGGTGGCTGTACCCGTTACCGCTAACAAAGGGCATAAGGCTAAATTCTGTCCAAAGACTATATTATTATTCCAAATACCATCTGCAGCGATTCTTCGAAAAGATTCTGAAATAAACATAATAATACCTTATGGGTTAATGAGTTGTTCTTGATAAGCTTTAAAAAGCTGTAAACCCCGATAGGTCGCTTGCACCGTCTTGCGAGGTGTTATGGTGGCTCCGGCGAATTGATCAAAAACCCCGCCGTCTTTTTTAACCGCCCATTGGGTAGGGGTTAGGTTTTCTAATGATCGTCCGACAAAATTTAATATCCAGTCAGACTTAGCCACTTCAATCTTATCACCCAAGCCTGGTGTTTCCTTATGATTAAGCGCCCGTACGCCTAAGAGTGCACCCTCTCGGTCAATGCCCATAATCAGATTAATTGCCCCTGAATAACCATCCGGTGCGATAAACTTAAAACAGACAGCACTCACTTTCCCGGCTTTTTTAGCTAAATAAACCGTCGTTTCTTTAGCACCAATATTGTAGTCTGCCGAGGGAATCGTTAAAGTATCTTGCAAAATGTCATTATCATAATAGGAAGCAGGCACAACTTCTTCCAGAGACTTTTTTAAGTCTTCATCCAGACGTTGTTGAATAGTGCCTTGCGTACTGCAATTAGTAACCCCCAACAACACACTGGCAAGCAATGAGAAACCCGCTAAGACCCCCGTTTGAAACTCTAACTTGGGTCTTAAACCAGCCAGATGTGTAGGCTCTAACCAGCTCTTTAAAAAAGCCTGATAGGAAAGAATCTTTTTTTGCCAGTATTCAATAGTCTCTGGATCAAGTTTCATGATTTACACTCTGACTTAATTAAGCGATGATTAGCATTGTTAAAGTGCTTATGATTTGGTAATTTCAAGCGGCTTACCCTGACGATCCCGCCCATAAATACGGGGTCGAATGTAATAATCAATCAGTGGTGTTGCAGAGTTCATTAATAGAACAGCAAATGCAGCGCCTTCCGGGTAAGCCCCCCAGGTACGAATGACAAAGATCAAAAAACCACAACCCGCCCCGAAAACAATTTGTCCCGTGGCTGTGTTCGGTGAAGTCACATAATCCGTCGCTATAAAAAAGGCGGTCAGGATTAAACCACCTGAACTTAAGTGCAACATTGGACTGACATAATGTTGATCATCAATGAGATGAAAAATACTCGCGAAAATAGCGACTGTCAGTAATAACGAAGCAGGAATATGCCATTGAATAACACCTTGACGCACTAACCATACCCCACCAGCAGCCAGTAAGATAACAGATGTTTCACATAAACTTCCTCGTGCCCAACCAATGAAGTTTAGTAACCCCGAATAATCTTTTAGACTTTCTGATAACAAATGATTTTGAGAGAATTCTGTTTTTATATAACCTAATGTCGTGGCACCAGTCATCGCATCTAAATTATCTATACCAGAAAATGTAATATGCCAACTTTCAATAAGTCCCGGAGAGTTTGAAAAAAACAAGGGTGATACATTAGCCCACGTTGTCAGTTCAATCGGAAATGATATTAACAACGCTACCCGGGCTAACATTGCAGGGTTAAACAGGTTTTGACCTAAACCGCCATAAACCTGTTTACCCAAAATTATAGCTAAAGCAGAACCGACAACACCCACCCACCAAGGTGCCCAAGGTGGAAGCGTCATCGCTAATAACCAGGCAGTTAAGATCGCAGAACCATCCATAATAACCGGTTTAACCGCCCTACCCTGAAGCCAAATGCAGACTGCCTCAAAAAAAATTGCGGATAACAAGGTAATAATAAACAAATTGATCGCCGGCCAACCAAAAAGCCACAATCCAAAGATCGTTGCAGGCATTAAAGCCAGTATAACCTGCCACATAATGTGACTTACACTGGCTTTTGCACCAATATGGGCACCACTTTTAGGCTTGATATTGGCCATCATACTAAAGTCTCCTGTGCCGCTTCAGCGGCAGCTGCCGCAATCGCCTGCTCTGCTTTTATGCGTTCTCGTTCGGCTTTTGCAGCTAAGCGAATTCTTTCTTCTTCCTCTTGTTGTCTGGCGATACGTTCCATACGGGCATTACGATCATCCATCAAACGTTTAGTCTGTTCAGACTTATGTTGAGCTTGTTGTCTTGCCACCACTTCACCCGAGGCATATTTGAAATATTGGACTAAAGGAATATTTGAAGGACAGATATATGAGCAGCAGCCGCAACTGATGCAATCCTTCAAACCTAAATCAACGGCAGCATCCAACTGATTCATACGGATGTTATTCGCCATATCCAAGGGTCTTAATCCGGCAGGACACACGGTCACACAACTTGCACAGCGGATACAAGGCTGCACATCAGTACTCTTGAGTTCACTTTCAGTTAATGCTAACACACCACTTGTCGCCTTAACGGTGGGTAAACCCGTATGAGGTAACGCATCCCCCATCATCGGCCCCCCCATAATAATCCGGGCAGTCAGCGATGGATCAACTTCACAAAACTTAAATACTTCTGATATAAGCGTGCCTAAAGGAATTTCGACATTCATGGGGCGTCCAACGGCTCCACCCGACACAGTCACAACCCGACTCACTAAGGGGTGACCTTTTCGAATCGCGTTATGAACGGCATGCGCCGTGCTTATGTTATGTATTGTGACGCCAATTTCTGAGGACCTACAACCAACGGGGACTTCTTTGCCAGTAACATAACGAATCAATTGCCTATCCCAGCCCATTGGATAGCGGGTTGGAATTTGTATCACCTTAATTAAGGGATAAGGTCTTGCAGCGGTTTGCATAGCATAAAAAGCTTGCGGTTTATTGTCTTCAATCGCTACTACAGCATGATCGGATTCCATACCATGTAACATCAAACGCACACCGTCAATTATCTGATCTGCACGCTCTTGCATTAAGCGATCATCACAGCTTAAATAAGGCTCACATTCAGCGCCATTGATGATCAAGGTATCAATACTATTTTCACGGCCCATATTCAGTTTAACTGCGGTAGGAAAGGTAGCGCCACCTAACCCCACAATGCCAGCAGCCCCAACACGTAAGCTTATATCTTCAGGTGTCAGTTGAAAGGGATCAACGACAATTTTACTTTTAACCCATTCATCCTTACCGTCTGTTTCTAACACGATCATTCGTATAGGTAACGCCGAAGGATGTGGCGCAGGATATTCATTAACATCAAGAATAATGCCCGAACTAGGTGCATGCACTGGAGAAGAAATGAGACCTTGACTATAGGCTAGTAATTGCCCTTTAAGTACTTTATCGCCGACTCTGATCAGCGGTTCAGCAGGTTTACCGACATGCTGTTGCAATGGAATGTACAACGTTTTAGGTAATGGAAAGCCAGAAACAATTTTATCCGCAGAAGTAAGCTCTTTGTACCCTTCAGCATGTACACCGCCACGTATGCGTGATTTTGTAAAAAAACTTAACATAGCGCACTCCCTGTTTCGCTTTCGTCAAATACTGGAATGGGCTTGGTCCAGCGCCAGTTACGTAAGGTGACTTCAACTGGATGCATTTGTAAACACTCTGTTGGACACACCTCAACACACTTTTTGCAGGCTATACAAGCGTCAGCAACAACCGCATGTATTTGTTTTGGAGCTCCAACAATCGCATCCGTTGGACACACTTTAAAGCAGCGTGTACAGCCCGTACAAGTGGCCTCACTCACACGTGCAACCAATAACTCGGGTTCTTTTACCGCACTTAAATCCAAATCCAAACCTAACAAGGCCGCAATTTGTTCGGCTAATGCGCTACCACCCGGTGGGCATATCGTGGCAGGAGCCTTACCGTCAACCAAGGCCTCAGCAGCAGGTCGGCAACCTGGAAAGCCACATTGACCACATTGAGACCCAGGCAACAAGGATTCCAATTCATCAATGATAGGACTACTTTCAACTTTTAAATATTTGCCAGCAATACCCAACAATAGGCCTAGAACTAAGCCTAATAAGGTTAAACATACTATTGCAGATAACACATACATGGCTAATTTCCTGTCACATCTTAGTATTAAGACCAGCGAACCCCATAAAGGCCAGCGATAAAATGCCTGCAGTAATAAAGGCAATCGGCGTCCCAGCAAATAAAACCGGTACCGCCATTAAAGCTAAACGCTCTCGCAACCCGGCAAACAGCACCATAACTAAAGTAAAACCAACTGCCGAACCAAATCCAAAAATCATACTTTGCATGAAACCATAATGTTCCTGAACATTTAATAGCGCGACACCTAACACAGCACAATTAGTAGTAATCAACGGTAAAAAAATACCTAATATTTGATAGAGAATAGGACTTGTTTTATGAACCACCATCTCAGTAAATTGCACGACGGCTGCAATCACTAATATAAAAGCCAAGATACGCAAAAACTGAATATTAAAAGGCGCGAGAACAAAATGCTCCAAAATCCAACTCGTCATCGCCGCTAAGGTCAACACAAAGGTCGTAGCTAATCCCATACTTAAGGCTGAATCCAGCTTTTTTGACACTCCCATAAAGGGGCATAAACCTAAAAACTTAACAAGAACTACGTTATTAACTAAGGCCGTGCCCAATAAAAGCAACAGATATTCACTCATCACTATTCATCCAAACTGCGTAGGGTAATTGTAAATAATAACCTTTATCATGCATCATTTATGCCAAATTGATTATTATGTTTTTATTGCCATTTCTCATAAGAATTTCAGGACTTAATTATCCAGAAAGATGCCGACCCCCTGTTGTAAGTAACACATACTGACAGTTATAAAAATAATTATGTCGTAAACCTTACAAAACAGATATTCTACATTTACGGTCTTTACCTGCTTTTAATTGCCAATTGATTATCACTTGCAATCATAAGCTGCATAAACAAAGTGCAAAACAAATGAAGGCATAATTTTTGCATCACTATTGAGTAAATCTCATCCTTAACACGGTCTCAATATTATGAATAAAAAGTCATTACACTATTTACGGATGCATACCAATATGGAAAGTGTTATCAATGAACTTTCACCGCATTTTAACGGAGAAGGAAATACCACCAGTAATGACAACAAAATGCCTTATGATTTATTTGTCGAGACCGTCGAACAAGCACCTATTGCAATTTCTATCACTGATAAAAAATCGAATATTCTTTATGCCAATAACGCATTTTCTATAGTAACTGGCTACCAAACCGCTGACATACTTGGCCAAAAAGAATCTATTCTTTCTGATAAATCAACACCCAGAGAGGTCTATTATGAATTGTGGCATACGATTAGTAGTAAGAAAGTATGGCATGGAACCCTCTGTAATCGACATAAATCAGGACATCGCTATCTGGCAGATTTAACAATTGCTCCTATGTTAAACGACCAAGGAAACATTACTCATTACATAGGTATGCACAAAGATATTACCAAATCCTATGAATCAGAAAAAAAAGTCATCAACCATAAATTGCTCATTGAGTCCGTTATCAATTCATCGCCAATGGCAATGGTAGTCATTGACAATCTTGACCGTGTCATTTTGGACAATCATATGTATAAAGCGCTAGTCAGTGATCTGGATAAGGGAGAGCCAGCCACTTTTTTCTTGAAATTATTGCGCGATGTCATGGGCGATTCATGGCTAATAATCCAAAGCAAGCAACAGGGTTTTGATAACCAAGAGTTTAAAATAGAGGGTAAAGGAAATAGAAAAAGTCGATGGTATTCTTGTGCAGGCAATTGGTTTATTGAAAATGAAGTGAATGCCGATGCGTTTTTTGAGAATATTTCGAAACAATATTTGATACTCACTATCACAGATATCACCAAACAGCGTCGACAGATGCAAGAATTACATCTTCAAACATTAAAAACCATTATGTCTGAAGATGAGCGCGTACGAAGTCTGCGAGAGACGCTTTTAGGAGCGATGCATCAAATACAAATGCCTATGAATCAAATTAAAGCGGCTGAACAAATTTTTAGGCACAAACGTGATAGTCAGTATGATAGTTTATTGAAAAACTTATTGCAGATTCAACAATCTGGCGAAGAAGCCATTGCAATGATGCAAAAATGTATTCCTGAAATTATTCAAACGGCCGTTATTCCCGTAAATCTCAATCAAATTCTTCATGAAGTGCTGTTATTGTGTGATCAACGCATTTTAGAAGCGGGCATAGACATCCATTGGAATCCCTTATTTTCACTACCCACACTGTTAGGCTCAGAAAATCGCCTACGAATTTTATTTAAACAACTCATTGATAACTCGATTGATGCCCTGATCAATAGCTCTAAAAGTGCAGAACATCGCATTAAAATCAGAACAAATGTTGATATTGATCTTATTTATGTGCTAATTGAAGACAGTGGCCCCGGTATTCCCTTTGAAAAACGTACAAAAGTTTTTGAACCCTTTTACACTACTCGACCAATGGGAAGCAATCAGGCTGGAATGGGATTAGTTATAGCCAAGGAAATTGTTAATCAGCATCATGGTTTGATTGAAATTGATCCTACCTATGACCAGGGATGTCGTTTTAAAATTAGTTTTCCTATGCATAAAAACACTGCAGGGAGATTAGCGTGACGCTCGAACGAACACAACTCATAGAAGCAGAACTGGATACCTTGTATTTGATTAGTCAGGTACTTAATAGTACCCATGATTTACATGCAAAATTACATGCTGTTCTTGAAATACTTCATAAAAGGTCGGGCATGTGCTCAGGAATGATCACTCTCAAAGAAATTGAAAATAATAGCTTAATTGTCAGTATTGTTCATACGGATAGCAACGACAAACTCAATCAATCTGTGCGTTACAATCCTGGGGAAGGCTTAATGGGTGCTATTCTTGATGCCGGCTCAACGATTGTAGTTGAAAAAATATCAGAAGAGCCTCGTTTCTTAGGCCGTCTGGGGTTATATGACGCTGAGCTACCTTTTATTGGCTCACCGATCTATGTAGAAGAAGGCGATACCATTGGCGTATTGGCAGCACAACCCAACAACAGTTTTTTCTTGGGTGAACGCTCACGTTTTATGGAGATGGTGGCCAATCTAATTGCTCAAAGCGTTAAAATGTTGCGCGTTATCGAACGTAAACAACGTCATTTACTCAATGAAAGAGACCAACTTAAACAAGCGTTAATTAAAAACTACAGTTTTGAAAATATCATTGGTCATTCTGCACCCATGTTAAAAGTGTTTGATTTAATCCGTCAGGTTGCAAAATGGAACACGACTGTTTTAATTCGTGGTGAATCGGGTACCGGTAAAGAAGTGGTTGCCAATGCCATTCATTTTAATTCTGGTTGTGCTGGTGGGCCGTTCTTAAAATTGAATTGTGCTGCATTACCCGACACACTTTTAGAATCTGAATTATTTGGTCATGAAAAAGGCGCGTTCAGTGGTGCTATCAATCAACGCAAAGGGCGTTTTGAACTAGCAGATAATGGGACTCTGTTCCTGGACGAAATTGGTGAGATTTCTGCCTCATTCCAGGCCAAACTTCTACGGGTATTACAAGAGGGTGAATTTGAGCGGGTAGGAGGAACTCAAACAATAAAAGTTAATGTGCGTATTATTGCGGCAACCAATAGAAATCTAGAAGAAGAAGTCACCGAAGGTAAATTCAGAGAGGACTTGTATTATCGATTGAATATTATGCCAATCAATATGCCACCACTACGTGATAGAACTGAAGATATTCCTGAGTTATCGGATTTCTTACTTGGCAGAATTTCAGAGCAACAAGGAGGACGTCCCCTTGAAATTAAAGAAAGTGCCATCCGTATCTTAATGAAACATGATTGGCCCGGTAATGTAAGAGAACTATCAAACCGTTTAGAACGAGCTGCCATCATGAGCCCAAATGGTATTATCGATCGTGATGTGATGGTTAATACTGGGCTTGAAGATGTAGTCATTCAAGCAGGACTTAACTTAAAGCCGCAAAAATCAGCCACCATTGATTTTAATGACGAAAACATGGATGACCGTGAGCGCGTCATCGCAGCCTTGGAGCAAAGTGGCTGGGTTCAAGCCAAAGCTGCACGCTTACTCAATATGACACCCAGGCAAATTGCCTACCGTATTCTGACTTTAGACATCACTATGAAGCAAATTTGACCTTATGGAGCTTTTATGACTATTTTATATGTACAACACGATTATGCCGTTTTTGGCTTTGGTGAAACTCAGCAAGAAGCCATTGCTATGGCCGCCCAGTGGCTAAATGATGAAACGGGCAAACAGGGTTGTTCCATTGAGTATGCAGAGAGCTTGCTAGTCGGTGATGCAAAACCCGGTCAAATGACACTCTATGTTACCGATGAAACCATACCCCCTGATGCTGAAAATTGGGGTGGTGAAGAATTACTTGATTGGTATCACGACGTAGCTTGAGTTGTTTTGTAAGCAAGTCTTGTCCCCTTAATAACAAAACACTATGGCTTGACTGTAATGTTTACGACAATCAAAGCTGCATTAAAATACAAAAACTTTTAAAATCAATAACATAAATCATTTTCCACACTTGGCACGACCTGTGCTTTTACTTAAAGTAAACATAACTTTAAGAGGTCAAAGCCATGCAATTGCCAGTATTAAACAATACCCCCAGCCAAGCAGAGCATGGGGCAAAGAGTGGATGTTCAGCCAGTTCTTGTGGAACAACAGACAATCAGATGGACTCTTTACCCGATTCAATTCGGGAAAAAGTTCAAAACCACCCCTGTTATTCTGAAGATGCTCATCATTACTTTGCGCGCATGCATGTGGCAGTGGCTCCAGCGTGTAATATTCAATGTCATTACTGTAACCGAAAATACGACTGTGCGAATGAATCTCGTCCTGGTGTTGTTTCTGAGCTGTTAACCCCCGATCAAGCGGTTAAAAAAACCATGGCAGTGGCTGCCACCATTCCGCAAATGACCGTACTGGGTATTGCAGGCCCCGGTGACCCATTAGCTAATCCAGAACGCACGTTTGAAACCTTCCGCCGATTAAGTCAAGAAGCCCCCGACATTAAGCTTTGTGTGTCCACTAATGGCCTTGCTTTACCTGATGCCGTTGAAGAACTTTCTAAACATAATATTGACCACGTTACCATTACCATTAATACCGTTGACCCTGAGATTGGTGCCAAAATCTATCCCTGGATATTCTGGAATAACAAACGTATCAAAGGTGTTAAGGGCGCGAAAATCCTGATTGAACAACAACAAAAAGGCTTGGAAATGCTCATAGCAAAAGGCATTTTAGTTAAAGTCAATTCGGTCATGATTCCGGGTGTTAATGATCAGCACTTAGCCGAAGTCAGTAAAGTAGTTAAATCCAAAGGCGCTTTCTTGCACAATGTGATGCCATTAATTGCTGAAGCCGAACACGGTACTTTCTATGGCGTCATGGGACAACGTGGCCCTACTCCAGAGGAATTACAAGATTTACAGGATAGCTGTTCTGGTGACATGAACATGATGCGTCATTGCCGTCAATGCCGAGCAGATGCAGTGGGCTTACTCGGTGAAGATCGCGGTGATGAGTTTACCTTGGACAAGATTGAAGAAATGGATATCGATTATCAGGCTGCCATGGAAAAACGTAAAGTGATCCATCAAGCCATTCAGGAAGAAATGGACAGTAAACGTCTCGAAAAAGCCGTAAAAGCACAGCAACATAAACAAGAGCCAAAATTGACCACCCGCCCCGTATTAATGGCCGTCGCCACCAGTGGACAAGGGATTATCAATGTACATTTTGGTCATGCTAAAGAATTCCTGATTTATGAAGCATCACCCGAAGGCGTGCGTTTCATTAGTCATCGCAAAGCGGATCAATATTGTGGTGGAGATACCAGTTGTGGTGATGGCGAAAGCGTCTTACAACTAACAATCAGAGCACTGGCAGGTTGTGAAGCGGTATTGTGTTCGAAAGTGGGTTATGAACCTTGGGAGATGCTAGAAGCAGCTGGCATTGCACCGAATGGTGAACACGCCATGGAACCTATTGAAGATGCAGTCTTGGCTGTTTACAAAGAAATGGCCGCTGCCGGAAAACTGGATGAAAAGAACGAAGCCGTCCGAGCAAATGCGTAACTGAAGACGAGGGTGATTGGGTTAGCCTTTAGTTAACCCAATTCAATCTAACAGTCTGGATTATTAGGTGATGCTTATGCTAAACCAATCAACGATTCTAGGAGTCCACTATGGCAGTATCTATTATTGATTTATGCGTCAATTGTTTTGCCTGTGAGCCTGTATGTCCCAGCAATGCAATTTCTGAAGCAAAACCGCATTTTTTGGTTGACCCCAAAAAATGCACGGAATGTGAAGGTGATTTTCCTGTCTTTCAATGCGCTAGTATTTGTCCCATAGAAGGCGCAATTTTAGATTCTTTTGGTGTTGCCATTAATCCACCAGGCTCTTTAACGGGTATCCCACCCGAAAAAATGGCTGAAGCGATGGCAGAGTTACAGTCTCACTAACACAGGATTTATCCAATGGCCACTATCACGTTCTATGAAAAGCCAGGTTGCGCCAACAATACTCGGCAAAAGAAACTGTTGGTGGCCGCCGCTCATCAGGTTATTCCTAAAAACATCTTAACTGAAGACTGGACTGAGCAACGCTTACGTCCTTTCTTTGGTGACTTAGCTGTTAAAGACTGGTTTAACTACAGTGCGCCCGCTATTAAATACGGTGAAATTGATCCCAATAATCAAACCGAAGCACAAGCATTGGCATTAATGCAAGAAAACCCTTTATTAATTCGTCGACCCTTAATGCAAATTGAGGATAAATTTATAGCTGGATTTGATCAGCAACTCATTGATAACTGGATAGGCTTACAAACTGTGGATACGGCTTCTGATTTAGAAAGCTGCCCCAAAACACAGTCTCAATCAAGTTGCAGCCATGAGTAAAGTACCCGTATTAAGTATTGGTAATATACCCCAAGCCGTTGCTTTATCAGAGCGCGTCCATTGGGTGGGCGCTTTAGACCCTAACTTACGTAACTTTGACATCATTTTAAAAACAGCCAATGGGACTTCTTATAATGCCTATATCGTAAGAGGCAGCGAAGGCGTTGCTGTCATTGATACCGTCAAAGAAAACTTTGCCGATGATTTCTTTACTCGTCTAGAGTCCGTCACTCGTTATGACGAAATCAAGGTCATCGTCCTAAACCATTTAGAACCTGATCACACAGGTGCCTTACCTGAACTCATGCGCCGCGCACCCCAAGCTCGGGTGTATATTTCACAAAAAGCGCAGTCTATGCTTAAAGCGCTATTAAAGCAGGATGATTTTGAATTTACTCCGGTTATAACAGGTGACAGCGTGTCCCTAGGTGATAGAACCTTACAGTTCTTTCATACGCCCTATTTACATTGGCCAGACACTCAATGTACCTATCTACCGGAAGAAGCCATCTTGTTTTCTGGGGATGTGTTTGGCTGTCATTTCTGTGACTCGCGCTTATTTAACGATGTGGTTGGCGATTTTAGGTTTTCCTTTGAATACTACTACGCACACATCATGCGACCTTTTAAAGATTATGTTAATCGGGCATTGACTCTATTAGAGCCGTTAATATTAACCACTATCTTACCTGCCCACGGCCCTTTATTGCGTGATCAACCGCAGCGTTATATGCAACGCTATAAAGAACTGTCCCACTCGGCATTACAAAGTGAAATAAGCGCGGGTGAAAAGACCTTGTTAATTTTTTATATCAGTTCCTATGGCAATACTCGACGCATGGCTGAAGCCATCTATGAGGGCGCTATGTCTGTTGAACATGTCCGGGTTTCTTTATACGACCTAGAAGGCAGCGAGATCTCACCCTTTGTTGATTTAATCGAAGGAGCCGATGGCATTATTTTTGGAACGCCTACGATTAATGGTGACGCAGTTAAACCCGTGTGGGATTTACTCTCTTCACTCACCGTCATCAATCTTAAATCAAAGTTAGGCGGCGTCTTTGGCTCTTATGGGTGGACAGGTGAAGGTGTCAAAATGGTAGAAGACCGCTTACGTGGACTTAAGTTGCGTGTACCTATTCCCGGTATACGTATCAAGTTAATTCCGACAGAAGAAGAAACCCAACTCTGTCGTGAATTTGGGCATGAAATGGCCCTCGATTTAATGGGTTTAAGGCAAGCTAAAGTAATTGATATTTCTGATCTTGCTTAACAATTTTTAATATAACTGGAGAACAAAATGGCAAAAGCGTCGATTACCTTTGAAGATATCAACGTTACCGTTACCGCCCCAGCGGGCACAAGATTGATCGAAATTTCAGAAAAAGTCGGCTCTGGAATTACTTACGGATGTCGTGAGGGCGATTGTGGAACGTGCATTACAAAAGTGACTGAAGGTTGGAATAACCTGACTGAACCCTCAGTGCTAGAAGATAAAATTCTACGGGAAAATATGGCTGGCAAGCATAACCGCTTAGCTTGTCAAGCCCAGGTTCTTGGTGGAACCATCAAGGTTAAACCAGTCTGAGAAATACACACACCTACTCCCTCTTTTTTAAAGAGGGAAATCTATCTATGCACTTTACAACATTTAGGAGTCAATCATGGCTTTAATTACCTTTTCAAATCCCGAATATAGGGATAAAACCGTTTATGCAGTTGCAGGCAGTCATACTGAAACATTGTTAAAAATTGCCAGAGAAAACAAGATTCCCATTAATTATGAATGTGAAGATGGGGAATGTGGCACATGCCTGATAAAAGTCACTAGTATCGATGATAAAAAACGTCAACGGATGGGTGGTCCTTTAACAGAGAAAGAAAAAGAAGTTTTAAGAACAAGTGGCAAAATCACTAAAGAAGAAATGGAGCAAATGATTGTCGATGATTTACCTTGTCCTTGGCGTCTGGCTTGTCAGATGATTGTCAGGGATGAAGATATTCTGGTCGAATACTAATCATGTCTGCCGTGCTCCAACGCCAAAGCGCCTTAGAACAGGCTTATAGTCGCTTAAAATCTACCCCGCTCATGTCACCTAATCATGAATGGTTAGCGTGTATGACTGCCAGTTGGTGTGTAGGTCAAAGCGTATTACCCGATTATATGGGGTTGGAGCCGGATCAATTTCAAACATTAAAAGACCATTACTTCCAGGATAATTGCCTAACTGAACGGGCTCCATCAGGTAATCAAATAGATTTCGACAGGATGTTAGAAAAGGAGGACCTGGTTAATTTACTAAAGCGTTACAGCCGGGCCAATACCTTGGAAATGGACTGGATCATAGGCATCATCGTTGCCGGCTGCTTGGGTAATGATCATTTATGGCAAGACCTTGGGTTATGGTCACGACCACAACTCACTGCCCTACTGCGCTACAACTTTCCACAACTGGCTGCTAAAAACACTAAGGACATGAAGTGGAAAAAGTTCTTATATAAACAACTTTGTGAAGAAGAAGGCCTGTATCTATGCCGCTCTCCTTCTTGTAACGTCTGTATTGATTATCAAAAATGTTATGGTCCTGAAGAGTAAAGCATAACAAAACTTCGCTCATATTTTTCAAGCAAATTATCTACTCAATGAGTTATAGTTATCCTTACTGGAGTATTAACTTTTTGAGACACCATGAAACGATTATATATTACCCTTACCTTGATCGCATTGTTTGGTGTTTTGGCGTATACCAATCCCTCACTAAACAACTACGATGACTTCATCAGTCAAAAAATCACAGAAAAAGCAAGAAAACAAAGCGACCCTGTTGTTGGTGCTCTGGGTTCTTTACTGGGTAGTATTGCCGCTAACTTATTGACTACCCAGACAGCGCGAAAGGATTACATATTTTTCAGCACCTACGATACTATGTTCTTAAACAAACGTGTACAGGCGATAGGGATTCTGAATAACTTTTTCATTACGGATGACTCTGCATTTAAACATAATGATTGATTGGATCTTTTAGTATATATAACCAGGTACAAAACTACCAAAGACCAGAGTCCCCATCATCATAGGGCTGTGATTTAACAGTGTCAGGAATTTTTGGCATCTTAGCAGATCTCAATAAGATCAAAGCATTCCCTAAAACAAATAAAAAAACCACTATAAAAACCACTAACCACATCTCAACCTCCTAATATTTGCCTATCTTTAACAGGGTTACGTTAGAATATAACCTACACGAACCATTTAAGCACCTCACCATGAAACAAGTTGAACTTCTTTCTCCTGCGGGAACCATTAAAAACATGCGCTATGCCTTTGCTTACGGCGCTGATGCAGTCTATGCAGGATTGCCCAGATACAGTCTCAGGGTCCGTAATAATGATTTTCTTGCCGAAAACTTAGCTAAAGGCATCGAAGAAGCACACACCTTAGGCAAAAAGTTTTTTTTAGCCACCAATGTTATACCTCATAACGCTAAAGTTAAAACTTTTATAAAAGATCTAACACCTATAATCTCAATGAACCCTGATGCCTTAATCATGGCCGACCCTGGCCTGATTATGATGACTCGGGAAGCATGGCCCGACATGCCTATCCATTTATCAGTACAAGCGAATACCGTCAATTATGCGAGTGTAAAGTTTTGGCAAAGTGTGGGTGTTAAACGTATTATTTTATCAAGAGAACTTTCCCTTGATGAGATTCAAGAAATTCGCCAACAATGCCCAGACATTGAACTAGAAGTTTTTGTGCATGGTGCCTTGTGTATCGCCTATTCAGGTCGCTGCTTGCTATCTGGCTATTTTAATCACCGTGACCCCAACCAGGGAACCTGTACTAACTCATGCCGATGGAAATATGACACGCTACCGGCTCAAGAAAATGCCGAAGGTGATCTTATACCTCAAGGCGAAATCCTCTCAATGGCCGATATTAGCACCGCCAGTTGTGGAGGAGCCGATCGGCATCCTTTAGCAGATGACGTCTATTTTCTTGAAGAAGAAGGCCGTAAAGGCGAACTACTCCCCATCATGGAGGATGAAAATGGCACCTATATCATGAACTCCAAAGACCTACGTGCGATAGAACATGTCCATCGCCTGGTCGATATGGGTATCGATAGCCTTAAAATAGAAGGTCGAACCAAATCACACTATTATGTAGCCAGAACAGCTCAAACTTACCGACAAGCGATTGAAGACGCGCAAAATGGACGAGCTTTTCAGCCTGAGCTTATTGGTGTTCTAGAAAACCTGGCTAACCGTGGCTATACCGATGGATTTTATCAGCGCCACCATACTCATGAACAACAAAACTATATTACTGGCTATTCAAAAAGCCACCAACAACAATTTTGTGGGGAAATCAAAAGCTATGATTTAGAAACAGGAATGGCTACAATTGACGTTAAAAACAAATTTTCAGTCGGTGACAAACTAGAATTGATTCTTCCTGAAGGTAACCAGGACATTATTGTCGAACACATGGAAAACAAATATGGTCTAAGTATGCATGAGGCCTCCGGTGGTGGCTATGAAGTTAAAATACCTTTGCCAAAAACACTAAGTGCCTACGGCTTGTTATCGCGATATACTGAAGAAAAATAACCGAGAGCTTTTTCATGACGTTTACCACTTCCAATCTTTGCGACACCCATTCAAACGAGAATCACTTTCAGATTGCCGAGCCTCTTTTTATTTCTTACGGCGCTAACGCAGCTTTTTCAGGCCAAATCACTACCCTTAAAACCTTTGAAGATAACGTATTAGTAAAAACAGTCTTAGAAGAAAAAGTCCAGAATCGAGTATTGGTCATTGACGGCGGAGGCTCTCACCGCTGCGCCTTAATCGACCACCCTCTGGCAACACTAGCCATTGAAAATGGCTGGCAAGGCATTATTGTGTATGGATGTATTCGGGATTCAGCCCTTATCAACAAGTTACCGATTGGCATTAGAGCTTTACACACGCACCCGCTAATCAGCCATAAAAAAGATCATGGAGATCGCGATTTATTAATCAGCTTTGCCGGTATCAATTTTAAAAAAGATAATTTTTTATATGCTGATATGGATGGAATTATCGTATCAGAAACGATGTTGAGTTAGAATAATAACAAATTAACCCAGTATAGAAGTCAAGATATGCAAATAGTACTCGCTAACCCTCGTGGATTTTGTGCCGGCGTAGACCGCGCCATTGAAATTGTTGACCAAGCCATTGAAACGTTTGGCGCACCTATCTATGTTCGCCATGAAGTCGTTCATAACCGGACAGTCGTTAATGGCCTTAAAGAAAAAGGCGCTATTTTCATCGAAGAACTCACCGATGTTCCCGTTGGATCTTATTTGATCTTTAGTGCCCACGGTGTTTCTAAACAAGTTCAGCAAGAAGCTAAAGATCGAAACCTGACCGTTTTTGATGCAACCTGTCCTTTAGTCACAAAAGTACACATCCAGGTTGCAAAACATGCAAAATCAGATCGCGAAGTGATCCTCATCGGTCATGCGGGACACCCTGAGGTTGAAGGGACCATGGGACAATATGAAAAATGTACCGAAAATGGCGGTATTTATTTAGTTGAAACCCCAGAAGACGTCAAAAAATTAGTCGTTAATAATCCAGAAAATCTGGCTTATGTCACACAAACCACACTTTCAATGACGGACACCAAAATCATGGTTGATGCTTTAAGAGCACGGTTTTCATCAATTCAGGAACAGAAAAAGGATGACATTTGTTACGCCACCCAAAACCGTCAGGATGCCATCTATGAACTGGCTAAAACAGCAGAAATCATTCTTGTTGTGGGTTCTACTAATAGTTCTAACTCCAATCGCTTAAGAGAAATTGCTGAACAATTAGGTAAAATAGCCTATTTAATTGATACAGCAAGTGATATGCAACAAAGCTGGTTTGAAGGTGTTAAGGTCGTCGGAGTGACGGCAGGTGCTTCAGCCCCGGAAGTACTGGTTCAGGAAGTAATTGACCAGTTAAAACGATGGGGTGGCAACTCCACCATTGAAATACAGGGTATCGAAGAAAAAGTTGTCTTTTCGCTGCCTAGAGGCCTAAAGAAAGAAAAAGAGCTGAGTGCCCACTGAACTAGACACAACACGACTGGATAAGTGGCTATGGACTGCGCGTTTTTTTAAAACGCGCAAACTAGCTGCTGAAGCTATTTCTGGTGGAAAGGTTCACCTTAATAAACAGCGGACCAAACCGGGTAAAGAAATTAAAGCAGGTATGTTCCTCACTATCAATAAAGAGGGCTTAAGCTGGGACATAGTGATCATCGATATAGCAAAACAAAGAAAACCGGCCAAAGAAGCTGTTTTACTTTATGAAGAAACACCAGAAAGCCATGAGAAACGCCAAAAACAACTCATTCTTCAACGCGAACAACGAGAGCTATTCCCTATCATCGGACAAGATCATAAACCCAATAAAAAAGAACGCCGCTTAATACACCGCTTTAAACAAATCTAAAAGGCTTAACTACAAACAGGTCGGCGGCTTAGGTAATCCAGCCAACTTACACGTATATTTTAAAGGACCATCGGGAAACAGCTTGTGTAAATACCGACTATTGCCTTTTTCTTCTCCAAATTCTTTTGCAATGGCTTTAGTAAAAACTCTGGCATTAGGCAAATACTTATACTGCAAATAATAATGCCGCATATATAAAATAATTTCCCAGTGTGCTTCAGTTAAAGCAATCTGATTAAGCGCCGCCAACTGAACCGCAACCGCTTCATTCCATTCAGTAGTCTTAATTAAAAATCCTTGATCCGTTGTTTCTAAACAAAGCGAACCAACCATTAAGACCATGACTGAATCACCGGATTTTTAATCGTCAACGCCACCAACTCCTCATAACCAATAACCTCAATGCCAGTCACCAACTCTGAAAGCTGTATCCCTCTCACTCCAATATCATCCGCCAAGACATAAAGCCTATTTTGCTTAAGACACTCCGACAAACTTGCACCCAAACTGCCCTTTTCCAGAATACGCAACACCGCATTTTCAAGAAAAACCACATCATCACCCGGGGCAATCCGCTCTAGCACTGCCAGTTCAATAGGTGATTGAAAAATTAGATGTAGCATACTAATAACTATCGGTTAATTTTAATCCAACAATACCCACAATCACCAATCCTATAGACACCAACCGCATCCAATCGACAGATTCCTTAAATAAAAAAATACCTAAAATAGCAACGCCCACTGCCCCTATCCCCGTCCATACTGCATAGGCAGTCCCTAATGGTAAGGTTTTGATAGCCCACATCAATAATCCAAAACTACCAATTCCTGATAGTGCAGTAATTATGCTTGGCCAAAGCTTAGTAAAACCTTCATTATATTTAAGGCTTAAAGCAAAAATTATCTCTACGAAACCCGCAGAAAATAAAAGTAACCACGCCATAATCATCCCCTTTCTTTGTACATAAAAGTTTTGTATTTTACAATACTCTACCCAATATGCCTGCACCCAATCTTAAGACCACCCGCAAATGAACAGCCCAGCAACCTCAACACACCGAAATATACTCACCGTCAGCCAGCTTAATCGCACAACCAGTCAATTACTGGCAGAACATTTCCTCAGCGTACTGGTAGAAGGTGAAATATCAAACTTAAGCACACCCTCATCTGGGCACCTGTATTTTTCTTTAAAAGACGCTAACGCCCAGGTCCGTTGTGCCATGTTTAAAACCCAGCAACGTAGACTGGGTTTTAAACCAGAAAATGGCAAACAGGTGGTTATAAAAGCGCAAGTCAGCCTCTATGAACCCAGAGGTGATTTTCAACTCATCGTAGAACACCTTGAAGAAGCGGGTGATGGTGCTTTAAGACGAGCATTTGAGACATTAAAACGTAAACTGTCTGAAGAAGGCTTGTTTGACTCTGCCCATAAAAAAACTATCCCTGCCCTACCTCACACCATCGGCATCATTACCTCACCCACAGGTGCAGCCATTAGAGACATCCTGACGGTATTGAAGCGACGGTTTTCAGCCATACCCATCATTCTTTATCCCGTTGCTGTACAAGGAGCCAACGCAAAATATGAAATTAGCAAAGCCATAACCTTAGCCAATGAACATCAGGAATGTGACGTTATTATTTTAGGACGAGGAGGAGGATCACTAGAAGACCTATGGGCATTTAATGAAGAAAGGGTGGCGCGGGCGATATTTGCCAGCTCTATTCCAATTATTTCTGCAGTCGGACACGAGACAGACATTACCATCGCTGATTTTGTTGCTGATTATCGGGCGGCCACTCCCTCAGCGGCTGCCGAACTTGCGAGCCCTGACCAACAAGAATGGTTAACTCGTTTCGCACAACTTGAATCTTATTTTCATCAGCAACTACAACGTAAACTCGCCCAAAGACAACAAGCCTTAGCGTGGCTGACTAAACGTTTACAACAACATCCGGGTCAAAAGCTTCATAGAAACTCACAACGTCTGGATGAGCTGGAAATAAGACTTAAACAAGCCATGTTGACGCGAATTCGAAACCATATAAGCTTAATTGAAACAAAGTCAGCCAAGTTATGGCAACATAATCCACAAATTAAGCTCAATCAATATCAACAGCAACAAGACTATTTAAACCAACGACTGCTGACGGTAATGCAACATAAATTAGCAACACTAAAGCAAAGTTTGTCCAACCACAGCCAAACTTTACATGCCGTCAGTCCGTTAGCAACCCTTAATCGAGGCTATGCCTTAGTGATTAAAAAAGCCTCAGGGCAACTTATTCGCTCTACAAAGCAATTAAAACCGGATGATATTATTGAAACACGACTGGCTGAGGGCCGTTTTACCAGCCAGGTTAAGAGCCTAAACTAACCAATATTATTTTCTCCAAAACTCAGGAATAAACAGAATAACAATAGAAAATATTTGTACACGCCCTAACAACATCGCAAACGTACAGATGGCTTTTTGAAAATCACTTAAATGCGCATAAGTAGCCGTAGGCCCTACTTCATTTAAACCAGGGCCAGCATTATTAAAACAGGTGATGACAGCTGAAAAAGCACTTAGAAAATCCATTCCACTCAAAAGCAGAGCAAAGGTCAAGATGACAACACTAATAAAATAGAGAAAAATAAAGCCTGTCACAGAGTTAACAATTCGGTTGCTAACAATCGTATCACCAATTTTTAAAGGCCTAATTGCATAGGGATGAATAAATTTAAACATCTCCAAACGTGCCTGCTTCATTAAAATAATGGTCCGAATCATCCTAATTCCTCCCCCAGTAGAGCCAGAAGAAGCCGATATACAACTCAAAAACAACATCCACATGGGCACAAAAATGGGCCAGACATTAAAGTTTTGATTAGTAAATGCACTGTCAGTAGCAACACTGACTAAATTAAACGAAGCGTAACGCAAAGCCGTTAAAAAATCTGGATAAGTCCCCGCATGCCACAAAACAAAAGCAGCCAAAAGGCAACTACCCAATACTAATGTTAAAAAGCCCCGTACCTCCCTGTCAAACAGATAAGGTTTTAATGATTGCTTATGGATAGCGATAAAATGAGTTGCAAAATTAATAGCCGCTAACAATTGAAAAACGATCAATACGATCTCGATAGGCAAGGAATTAAAAAAACCAATACTGCTATCGTGTGTAGAAACCCCTCCTAGACTCATGGCTGAGAAAGCGTGACAAATTGCATCAAACCAGCCCATACCAGCCCAATGTAAGGCCACCATACAAACCATCGTAAGACCGGCATAAACCAGCCACAACGCTTTTGCTGTTTGAGCAATTCGAGGTGGCAGATCAGACTCCTTAACTGAACCCGGGGTCTCTGCTTTATACAATTGCATACCACCAATACCTAAAATGGGTAATATGGCTACGGCAAATATAATAATCCCCATACCCGCGATCCAATTTAATTCGCACCGCCATAGATTAATGGACATCGGTAAGTTATCAATACCACTCAGAATAGTAGCACCTGATGTCGTAAGCCCCGAAACCGTCTCGAAATACGCATCAATAAAGCCCAGCGAGGGCATATAACTCATTAAGGGAATCGTACACAAAACAGGTGTTAAAGACCAGGTCAACGCAACCAGCAAAAATCCAGCTTGCCGTGAGACTTTCTTCGGTATCCACAAGGTCGAAAAAAATAACAGAGAACCAACCAGTAAAGTCACTGAAGTACCCTTAAAAAAAGCGTCCATGGCACCATCACCAACAATTTCTGATGTAACTAAACAAGTGCTCATCAGCGCACTAAAACACAAAGTAACTAAACCAAAGATATGGGCAATCGTAAGAATGACATTCATAAGGAAATCAGGATCAAGTGGATTGATGCAAGTTATCTACCGAAGCTTGCGAGCGTCTTATCAGATACGTTGAAATGTTTGTTCAATATTAATCACCAGCTTTTTATCCATGGCAAACATGACAACATGATCATTTTCAGCAAATACCGTATCGTGATGAATAGGAATAACCTGGCTATTACGAATCAAAGCCCCCATGACAATACCTGCTGGAAAATTAATACTATCGACCCGACGACCCACCACAGAGTCCTCGTCGTTATTGGCATGAGCAATAGCCTCAATCGCTTCAGCCGCCCCACCACATAATGATGTTACCTGAGCCACATCCCCGCGACGCACATGTTTTAAAATAGCCCCCAAAGTGGCCTGATTAGGTAACACAGTGACATCAATCCCGGTACCGGGCAACAGTTTTGTGTAAGAATTTTGATTCAACAAACAAATTGTTTTTCTTGCTCCTAAACTTTTAGCCAAAGAAGCAGAAATAATATTTACCCCATCATTATCAGTAATCGCACAAAACAAATCTGCGCTTTCAACAGACTCGTCCAATAACAACCCTTCATCGGTACAATCACCTAAAAGGACAACCGTATTATGTAAATCATCGGCAATCTTGTGCGCCCGAGCAGAATTCTTCTCAATGATTTTTACTTGATGATTCTTTTCTAAAGCCAATGCCAAACGCTTACCAATATGCCCTCCCCCTGCAATAATAATGCGTTTTAGCGGGGCTTCCAATTTATCTAACTCTTTTAATACCCGTTTAACTTTTTCACCCGGTGCAACAATAAAAACCTCATCATCAGTTTCTATACTGACATCACCACTCACACAAATCGGCTTACCATTTCTAAAAATAGCCACGACCCGCGTTTTACCATCAGACAACCGCTCTTTCAATGACCTGATCTTCTTACCCGTTAAAAATCCGTTAGCCACTACTTTAACCGAAAATAGCCTAACCAACCCCCCCGCAAATTCAGACACATGTAATGCTCCCGGAAACTCAACCAGGTTCCGAATAGACTCCATTACAATTTGCTCTGGACTGATGACAATATCAATAGGGAGACCCGCAGAACCAAACAGTTGCGGGGTTTTTAAATAATCAATAGCCCTAACCCGAGCAATCGTTTTCGGACGACTGTGCAAGGCATTAATAATGAGACAAGCCAACATGTTCGTTTCATCACTATCCGTAACCGCAATTACCATATCCGTGTTATGAATCCCGGCCTGTTCCAAAACACTGGGATGCGCAGCATTACCTGTCACCGTAGCAATATCGAAACGATCTTTTAAGGCATCCAGCAATTCCTGTCTAAAATCAACAACGACAATATCGTTCTCTTCGCTCGCAAAAGCCTCAGCCACCGAGGACCCCGTGACACCCGCCCCAAGAATAAGTATCTTCATTTACACTATTACCGAAATAAACAGGACTAACACAGTCATAACATTGACTCTCATAGGTAGCATTTTACCTGAATAACTCATATTTCAAACTTATATAGTTGATTATTTCACACACTCAAGAACCCGAACTTATCAGAAAGCCTTTTAATATCCATTAGTTGACTCATTAAACCCCTGTTAATAAAAGCATTAAAGCGATATAATACCTTGCTAAATTAATCCCGTTAGTGAGTACAAAGTGGATATTAAAGCTTACATGCAGGGCCTTGGCCTACAGGCTAGAAAGGCTGCAAGAGAAATCAGTCGAGCTGACTCTGGCAAAAAAAACCAGGCTCTATTAAAAATTGCTGAAGTTCTTGAAATAAATCAAGCACTGTTAATCTCAGAAAACCAAAAAGATCTGGAAGCAGGCCAACAAAACGGTCTGGATGCTGCTTCGCTGGATAGACTGGCAATAACGCCTAAAGGTGTTCAAGCCATGATTGAAGGCCTTAAACAAGTTGCTGCCCTACCCGATCCCATCGGCGAAATCAGTGACTTAAATTACCGACCCAGCGGCATTCAAGTCGGGCAAATGCGCGTTCCTTTGGGCGTCATTGGCATTATTTATGAATCAAGACCCAATGTCACTGTCGATGCAGCTGCCTTATGCCTTAAATCGGGCAATGCCTGTATATTAAGAGGTGGTTCAGAAGCGATCCATTCTAATCAGGCCATTGCAGCTTGCATTACTCAGGGTTTAGAAGCGGCTGACCTACCCGTTGAAGCCGTACAAATTGTGGCAACACCTGATCGTGATGCCGTTGGAGAGCTGATTACCATGAAGAAATACGTTGATGTCATCGTGCCCCGTGGCGGCAAAAGCCTGATTGCCCGCATTTCTAAAGACGCCACCATTCCAGTCATTAAACATCTGGATGGCATTTGTCATGTATATATTGATGACAAAGCTGATATAGCCAAAGCCATAAAAATTGCCATTAATGCAAAAACCCACCGTTACGGTGTCTGTAATGCCATGGAAACTTTATTAGTTGCAGACGGCATAGCAGCCAAGGTATTACCTTTATTAGCTGACATCTATTTAGAAAAAGGCGTGGAATTACGCGGCTGCCTAAAAACCTGTTCTTTAATACCTCACTGTTCAAGAGCCACTGAAGAAGACTGGCACACAGAATACCTTGCACCCATCTTATCCATCAAAGTCGTACACGGTATAGATGAAGCCTTGGCCCATATTGACAACTATAGCTCTAGACATACAGAAGCCATAGTAACTGAAGACTACACGCGTGCCCGACGTTTTTTACGTGAAGTTGATTCAAGTTCCGTTATGGTTAATGCCTCTACCCGCTTTGCAGATGGTTTTGAATATGGACTAGGTGCAGAAATTGGCATCAGTACTGACAAATTGCATGCACGCGGCCCCGTTGGCTTAAAAGGCCTAACATCATTAAAGTTTATTGTGCTCGGTGATGGTCACATCAGGCAATAAATGATCGGTATATTAGGGGGCACATTTGATCCGATTCATTACGGTCATTTACGTTCCGCACTTGAAGTTAAAGAATTTTTTAGCCTAACAGAAATTCATTTAATTCCCAGTGCGCAACCGCCACATCGTGAACAACCAACCGCTAACCCTAACATGCGCTTGCATATGCTAAAGTTGGCGATTGAAAACCAGCCCGGTTTTGTAGCAGATGATCGAGAGATAAAGCGGACTGGGCCGTCTTATATGGTTGATACGCTCAGTTCGTTAAGAGATGAATTTAAAGACATACCCATACTGTTATTTATCGGCACTGATGCTTTTAATCAGTTAAAAACCTGGTATCAATGGCCACTCTTATTTAGCTTTGCACATATAGTGGTCATGACCCGGCCGGGCTTTAACCCACAGCAACTGGATGATTGTTTTATGGAACGACACACCGATAAACTAACTGAATTAGCCCATAACCATGCGGGTAAGTTATACTTTCATCAAGTCAGTCAACTCGAAATTTCGGCAACGGCCATCAGAGAAATGATTGCAAAACACCAAAATCCGGGGTTTTTACTCCCCGATACAGTCATTGCCTATATTAGGCAAGAACAGCTTTACCTGAGACAGTAGTCTCATTATTACACTAGGAATTTTAATGCAAGTAGAAGATATATTGAAAATTGTCCAGGATGTTTTGGACGAACGCAAAGGACACAATATTACAACACTGGATGTACGCGGCAAAACCAGCTTTACTGATTACATGGTCGTGGTAACGGGCACTTCAGACCGTCATTTAAAATCACTCTGTGATTACACCACAGAAAAACTTAAAGAATCGGGTGTAAAACCATTAGGTATCGAAGGTGACCTGGGTTCAGACTGGGTACTTTTAGACATAGGTGATGTGATTGTTCATGCCATGACAGCACAGGCACGCGGCTTTTATCAACTTGAAAAGCTCTGGTCAGTTGACGGTGCAACCACTGAAACGGAAATCACTTCAGCATAGATCAATACGAGATAAACCTGGGCATAAAGTCTGGGTTTATAACTTCTTCAATGTCTAAGCAAAAGCTATTCGGCCTGCTAAATAATCAAAATCAGCTTCAGCCAAGTGCGGTAACACGCCTAACAAAGGCAATGGCAAAGCCGCTTTAATCGTCTCTATATTTTCATCAATAAACAACATATCCCCATCAACACAGACCGCTATCCAACCCGCACACACAAGACCCGATTGCTCAATAGCTTGATAGCTTAATTTTGCATGATTAATACAACCCAGTTTAATCCCAACCACTAAAATAATCGGTAAAGCCAGCTTCTTGGCTAAATCACTGATATCTTCGTAATGATTAATGGGCGCGTACCACCCCCCTGCACCTTCTACTAATACAATATCCGCTAACTGTTTAAGCTCATCAAAACACTCTACAACTTTAGCTAAGTTAACAGGATTCTTAACGCCAGCAATATGTGGAGAAACCGGCAAACAATACGCATACGGATTTATCAATTCATAGGACACCGCTACAGAGGCATTAGCTTGAATTAGTAAAGCATCTTCATTGTGCAATAAACTATGATTATCATCTCCATCCGCTGAAAAAGAACAACCCGCCGCAACCGGCTTCATCCCAACGACCGAATAACCCTTTTGCTTAAAATAACGCATTAAAGCAATCGTCGCCCACGTCTTACCGACATCCGTATCCGTACCGGTTATAAAATAGCCTTTTTGCATTGCGCTTTAAGCCTTTGCAATCACATTAAAGACTTCAAACGTCGCTGGAATAACTCCATCTACTCGATGAGTTTCATAAGCAGCCATCATCTGCTGCAGGGCTGATTTTGTCGTTATAGATTTCCTGCCCCCTTCAATCACCTGCTGTGCTCCCAACTGCTTTAACGATTGCATTAACAAGCCCACAGACTCATAGCGAGGCGTATACAAAGTAGTGTTTAACTCAATCTCTGTAAAACCCGCTTGCTCCAAAAAGCGAATTAATTGAGTTTGACTATAAAAACTATTCACATGATTAAAATCATCAACACTTGCCCAGGCATTTTTCAATTCATACAAAGTCTGCGGTCCAAAGGTAGAAAAAACAAACCGTCCATTCGGCTTTAAGACGCGCTTGATATCCTTAAACACGGCATCAAGATTATGACACCATTGCAAAGCCAAATTTGAAAACACGGTATCAAACAAATGTGACACGATAGGCAAATACTCGGCATCTGCACACATAAATCGAACCGACTTTTCATTAATCAGTTTACGTTGAGTCTCCTGTACCATTGCTAAAGCAATATCTAAAACCAACAGTGATTCAGGAGCCGAACAAGCCAACAATTCACTGCTTAAAAAGCCAGTGCCACACCCCAAATCCAGCAAAACACCATTAAAAGCAGCTACATCAACCGAACCTAACAATTCTCGACCGGCTGAGCGCTGAAGTTCAGCAACCTTATCATACGTACCTGACGCTTTAGCAAACGATCGTTTAATACGCGTTTTATCTAAACACATGACTCATCCATAAACTCAGTAATAATGTCCAATAAAACTTGTGAGTGTGATAAAAACGGCACATGCCCGGCTTTATCAATAATTGATAATTGGATCTCAGGCGCCAAAGCCACCAAGTATTCGCCTAACTTAACGGGAACCAAGGTATCACGAGTACCTAAAATTACCGAAACAGGTACTTTAGTTTCAGCCAAGACCGATCTTAAATCTGCACTTTTAAGAATGGCTAAACCTCCCTCTAAAGTTTCTGTATCAGGAGTTGCACACTCTAAAACAGCTGCTTTCAGATTTTTTAATAACGGCTTAAAATCGGGCAGATTATTCACCTGCAAAGATAAGAATCGCAGTAACGTTGCCCGGCAATCTGCATGTAATTGCTCTGCAAAAGCTTCCAATAAATTAACTTTCATCCCTGGCCATTGCTCGGCTTGAGTAAAAAACGGATTTCCACCTAACAGAATCAATGAACTGACCCGCTCAGGAAATCGTTGGGCAATATCCAGCACCACGGTTGCCCCCAAAGACCAACCTAACCAGGTACTTTGTGGCTCAGGCACTGCATTAACTAATGTCGTACTGACGGCTTCTAAAGTAAAGGCGTCTAAAGCCTCACTAAAGCCATGCCCTGGCAAATCAACACAGGTCACTTGATAAGATTGACCCAACTGTTCAGCAAAATGACGCCAAATACCGCTATGCATCGCCCAACCATGCACAAGCACCATCGGTTGGCCTTGACCAAAGGTTTGAGTATGAATTTTTATCATAGCGTTACAGCATTAACAGCGTTATCCAATGCTTCTAATAATTGATCAACGTGCTGTTCTTCATGTAATGCGGACAACGTCACCCGTAAACGGGCACTGCCTTTGGGAACCGTTGGTGGACGAATAGCGCTAACTAAAAAACCAGCCTTTAATAACCGCTCACTGATAGCAACGGTTCTCTGACTTTCGCCAATAATAATCGGCTGAATAGCCGACAATAACCGCTCATTCGACCCAGACGGATCATCAACAGATTTGATACACTCCAGTCCTAACTGCTCTGCCCCGCATCTAAATTGACCTGCTAAATACTTTAAATGCTCTCGTCGCCAATTATCCGCAATCACCCGTTTTAAACTGGCACGAGTCGCTTCTGCAACCGCAGCAGGTAAAGCCGTGGTATAAATATACGTACGGGCTTTTTGAATCAGTGTTTCAATCAAATCATCAGATCCGGCTATAAAAGCCCCAAAGGTTCCGAGACCTTTTCCTAACGTTCCCATCAAAATCGGTACATCATCCTGAGTCAGGCCAAAACAGTCTAATAGCCCGCCGCCATTTTGACCCAACACCCCCAAACCATGCGCATCGTCAACCATTAGCCCTGCCGTAGTAGACTTTGCCAGCAAAGCTAACGCCTTAAGCGGTGCAAAATCCCCATCCAT
>CAIOMN010000135.1 GCA_903859415.1 uncultured Methylococcaceae bacterium | reverse complement strand
CTAATTGTCCCGTTGATTTGGCGGTCAGCTTAGGGTTAGTTAGCCGACAGTCGGAAATCTGAGGTGAATGTCTCTTGTGGGTCGATATCGCCATTTCGCCCCCCAAATAGAAGTATGTGCTAAATCTTGCCTTTCACCATACGATCAGATTGAAGCTAATTTGCTAGATTGAATTCAGACTTATTTAGATCATCCCACGATATACCTGACAAAGACGATGCTATACCCCTAATCAACACACTATTTTTTCGTCATTTCTACTATTCCTTTAGTTTTCCATCGATTCCAATTGTTTTCAACGCAATTCCTTTAGCTTTTCCCGGATTCCAATTGTTGTTGCCTGAGTTCCTCTAGCTTTCAATAACTAGGGTCCAATAACTAGGGTCAGAGTAAACTTAAAATCGATGTGTGTAGAATGCCGAGAACCTGTTCCCACACACACTGCTTCATAAATCGTCTTTACATATATCAGATAATTGTTGAGCATCAATAATACGATCAAGCCAACTTTCAATAGCCTCCACCGGAGCATTGGAAATTAAACGGGTAATTTCGACAGGTATGTCGCCAAAGCGCTTAGACAATAACCTGCTTGCTCAAATCTGAAGACGGAATAACCAAGGGCAGAGCAAAGTAATATTTAAGTTTACTCCGACCTGCGTTATTCCTACAAAGCGGGTTAAATCAAGTACCAACTAAAATAATAATGGCCTCCACTTAAAAGATGTTATATTTAGCATCTTAATTAGCATTAAATAGGCATTATTATGGATACCGTGTATGCCAATACCACTGTTAGCGTTACAGAATTAAAACGCAATTATGCGTCTATCATTAAAGAAACAGATGAAAGCCCCATTGCTATTCTCAATCACAACAGACCTGAATCCTACTTATTATCCGCTAAATTCTATGAAAACCTTTTAGCGAGACTTGAAGATTTAGAGGATAAACAGCTTGTCATGGAACGTGCAAATGGGCCATTTGTTGAGCTAAGTATAGATGACCTATAAATTAAGGTTTCACGAACTCGCATTAGCAGAATGGCATAAACTAGATGGCAGCATAAAGTCCCAGTTTAAAAAGAAACTGGTAGAACGTTTAGAACAGCCGAAAGTAGATTCATCTGCACTTTCTGGAATGAAAGACTGCTATAAAATAAAACTTCGGCAATTGGGCTATAGAATGGTTTATCGAGTAGATGACGATATAGTTTCAGTAACAGTTATTGCTACCGGCAAAAGAGATAAGGAAAAAGTCTATCAAGATGCTGAGAAACGCATTTAAGTTTTAGCAATAAATGCAGAGAACCAGCTTACCCCTCACCAACTCATAAATCGTCTTTGAATATATCAGATAATTGTTGAGCATCAATAGCCAGATCAAACCAACGCTCAATCACCTCGACCGAGGCACTGGAAATTAAACAGGTGATCTCGACAGGTATGTCGCCAAACCGCTTGGACAGTAATCTTTGCAACGCCAACATTTCGCCTTCTTGTCTACCTTCTTGTCTCCGTTAGCCAATAGACGACTTGAAGTTAAAAAAGAACAAAAGCACATAGCTAATGATATTGGATGCTTCAACTGTTCAGGTTGAGCCAGAATATGCACTTATTGATGTTGTTCGATATATGGCGCAGAATATACATCAAATGATGCCGTATTTGATTTTTTTGTGGAGGGGTTATGCGTACAACAATTAATTTAGATGAGGAATTACTAGCGCATGCACAACGATTGAGTGGTGTATCTGAGCGAACCCAGTTAATACGAGAAGCTTTATTAGCATTGGTACAGCGCGAAAGTGCAAAACGATTAGCACAATTAGGCGGCACCCAATTAGATTTGCAATCTATACCCAGACGTCAGGACACCGCAAAATGATATTGGTTGATACCTCGGTTTGGATCGATCACTTACGACTAAAAGATGATCATTTAGTATCAGCCCTTTTGGCAGGATATGTTTTAATCCATCCGTGGGTAATTGGAGAATTGGCTTGTGGAACACTTAAAGATCGAGGACACGTATTGGAATTACTACGGTCTTTGCCAGCTTCTCCGGTTGCACTTGAAAATGAAGTATTATTTTTTATAGAACAAAATAATTTGATGGGCAAAGGCATTGGTTATGTTGATATACATTTGCTTGCGTCTACTCAGTTAGCCGGTGCGCGACTTTGGACGCGAGATAAACGTCTTATTGTGGTAGCAAATGAATTAAGCGTTGCTTATTCTGAAACCTTACACTGAATCAATGGCTCTATGAAATAGTAGAATAACTAGAGTCAGTGTAAACTTAAAATCGATAGGTGTAAGAATGCAGAGAACCAGCTTACCCCTCACCGACTCATAAATCGTCTTTGAATATATCAGATAATTGTTGAGCATCAATAGCCAGATCAAACCAACGCTCAATCACCTCCACTGGGGCATTGGAAATTAAACAGGTGAT
>CAIOMN010000134.1 GCA_903859415.1 uncultured Methylococcaceae bacterium | reverse complement strand
GTTCGAATCGCGCACGACCCACCACAAATGTTTCAATAAATTAAGCAGTTAGCTTAGAATGGCGACTGCTTTTTTTATGCCTGAAAGAAAAATGTCCCAATTTTGTCCCATTTCAAAATAAATCATCATAATAAACCGCAACACTTGCCGATAATTCAGGCATAAAAAAGCCGCATGGTTAGCGGCTAGTTTGGTGTTTTTGCACTATCTTCTTATTCACAAATAATCAATACTTAACGCATGGTTAATTTAGTATGTGATAATCCCACAAACTTAATTGAATATAGGAATATTTGAAATGAAAAAAATAATTATAGTATCAATACTAATAATTACTGGATGCACATCTCCCTATTCAAAATTTTATGTTGATAAAACAGGTGGAGTCGATATTACCAAATCCACTATTAATACTGGTGATGTTGAGGTTAGACATGGTGCAAATGTCGATAGTGATATCCGCTCTATGCTTGAAAATAATTATGGCTTGATTGGGTTTTCATCGTTTAATGCCAGTAATGTAAGTGATGATGGTGCAATATCTAAGGCTAAAGAAGTACATGCATCCGTTTTAATATTGTATTCACAGTATTCAGGGACAAAATCAGGTTATACACCCTTAACATTGCCAAATACAACTACTTCATCTACAACACTGAACGGCAATATATATAACCAACGAAGTGGAAATACATCATATTCTGGAGTGTCAAATACAACATACAACGGAACTAATACCACTTATATTCCTTATTCTATTACTAATTATGATTATGTGGCATCTTATTGGGTAAAAACGAAACCTCGCGCGTTAGGGGTTATTCCTAAAGAATTAGCTCCAGAAATACATAAAAAATTGGGTAGTAACAAAGGGCTTTTAGTTGACCTCGTTGTTAAAGATTCTCCTGCCTTTTACGCTGACATTTTTACTGGGGATATGTTAATGAAAATTGGTGATGATGTTATATATGATGAAGCTAGTTTGTCGAAATCAGTTTCTAAAAATGCTGGAAAAGAAGTAGATGTATTATTAATTAGAGATGATAAAGAAATACACAAATTAATAAAATTACGTTCATTACCGCAATGATATAAAAATGAAAAAATTAGCGTTTTAGATTGCTTGCGTCAATTAATGTAATGCTCTTAAACACTTTTAATCTTCTGAATATATCGGCTCAAAAATGCGCCTAGAGCTTTTACCAATAGGCCACTGAATAACATCATGTAGTCGGTTTCTAAATTCGCTTTCTTTCTCATCATTGCAGCGATAAACTTCTATCCCTTCGCAGCAATACCCGACTGGCTGTCTATTGTCTGAATCAATAATCATTCGAATAATGTGATAGTTCGTTGTTTCTGGCATTAAAGCCGCTTCGAGTTTAGCCAGTCTTAGTTTTATACTCATAACTCAATATCCCATTTGTTAGCATAGATAACCGTCTTAGGCTTAATGCTAACATCATCAAAATGGCGCTTGTAGACATCTTCGTTGGTTTCTCCATCATTAACGGCGATTACAACAAGGCCGCTGGGTTGGTTGTCATGTTCAATTTTAGATACTCTATTTTTTAAATTACTCATAAAGACACCAATTCTATTTTATTAATCTCGAGTTTTTCAACTCGCTGCGTTAGCTCCTGCAGTTCGACTAACTTACCTTGATTACTTAACGCGATGATTAATTGCGCCCCTATGTCCGGCGGTATCTGCCCGGATAGTGTAGCCTTGATTATCTCATTACCTTGTTCTGCAAGCGTGCCATTAACCGGCAAACTGATTGCCATAGCTTGCGGTTTGAGTGCGGGGCAACACCTATCAAGTAAAATTTTTGCCGCCGCTGTATCGCCATTTTTAGCCTGGCTAACAAGTGTTTGAATAATTTCCGGCATATCATCAAGTATTGATTTTCTAAGAAGAGTAGCGGGTGTCTTATCTTTTGGCCGTCCGGCTGGGTTGCCACTCATTCCAGCTTTAAATTTAGTTGATTCTTTCATCTGTTTATATCCTGCTTGTTTTAGGTATTTTTACCAGTCTGTGTGGTGTGCTGATAAAAAATAAATATTAATCCATCTGAACAGGTTTACCGAACACACGAACACATCTAAAGATGTGTGTTCGTGTTCGTTCGCTAGGATAAACGAACACTTTAATATAAATGTTCGTTCGTGTTCGCGTTCGTTCGGTATAAATCACTTATGCTTTCGCCAAATAAAACCATCATATTCAACGACATAGCCTAATTTTAATAACTTTGTTCTACATCGGTTTAAGGCCACACGCTTTGCATCTTCGGTGCTTGCATCTGCATTAATGCTTTTGTAAGCAATTGGGCGCCAATCATTAATCAGAATAACTTTTTGCGTACCTAGAAAAGAATCAAAATCATCTTTAAATATGGCTTTAATTTCCTCATTAGGTTCAATTCCATGCTTATCAATAGCACAACATAGACTGGTTAAAATTAACTCCTCACGGGGGCTTAATTTAGCGGTTTTCTGTTTAGGTATGGCATCACCCATATAATTAAGAAATACGCTTGTCATTGGCTGTTCTTCATCATCAAACCAACCTAAATCAACTTGATTAATGGTAAATTGCATATCATTTCCAGCGACAAAATCTTTCGCTTTGATACAGGCAAACGTAACGCCGTCACCATTTTTAGAAACGCAAAATTCACCATCCATAGCACCTTTAATTGATGAACTGCCACGGCTTCTTTGCTTTTCAGAATGTCCAGAATGATGAACTACAAGAACCGCCGCCCCTAATGGTTTAAAGAACATATCAAGGTTATTAACAAACTTCCCTATATCCTGTGAGCTGTTCTCATCACCATCCATATTCCTATGTAAGGTATCAATGATTATCAGGCCAGCATTGGGGCATGTGCTTTTTATGGTGTCGGCTACCCATTCAACATTTTCTGAGTCCAACATTTGAGCGGGTCTTTTACTAATGAATAATCTTTCCGGTGCTTTCCGTTGATATTTAATTTCTAAAGCCTTTAATCTACGCTGCATACCTGAAAAGCCTTCACCCGCAATAATAACCACGTCTGTTTGTTTGGTGCGGTTTATTTCCCAATCAATACCGGATGCAATACAGAACGCCCAATCTAAAGCAAATAACGATTTCCCCGCTGCTGGTTCACCGAACAATAAATTAATGCTACCTTGTTCAAGGATATTTTTAACAAGCCAGTTTATTTGAATTGGCTTGTCTGTCATTTCAGAAGCGGGTACTAATGGGAACAATGGTTTTGTATCATCATCAGTAAAAGTCTGTTTGTTCTGCTTTTCCTGTTCGGCTTCATGCTGTCTAAATAGCCGTTGATTGTGCTTGGTTATTGATTCATTCCAATTGAGGGCGCCCATTTACCACACGCCCCCATATTCAAGTAATCGCATAACATCAAAAGAATCGTGTGCATAACCATCGTTAAGCACGTCTCCACCATGCGAATAAGCTCTTTCTCTACCATCGGTGCAGTTTTTCATTATCGCCACGGCGGGGGCTTTTGATGTACTGTTAGGCCTAATGAATCTGTCCTTGCCCATTGACTTATAACCGTTCCGAAGAAGTACCTCAGGCACTGAATAAGACTGGTTAAATTCTTTTATAGGGCATCGATAACCCTTTATGTTTTCGCCTTGTAGCGGCGTATAAGGCTTGTATTTTGGCGGTTCAGTGATGCCCAAAGCACTATTAAAAACAGGCTTCCAGTCGTCCCAATGTTCCAGCATATCCAATAATATAGGCGGCGCTTCTGGTATCGCTTTCGTGTTTCCGATTAACTGATATAAGCCGCCTTCGGGGTGCCGCCCATGAATAACGTCTTGGCAATTCCCCGCGCGTAATTCAAAAACCATTTCATCTTTTTGTGTCGAAGGATTTTTATATTTAAGCTGTCTTAATTGGGCATGTTTAAAGTCAGTGGGTAATTTAAAAATCAATTTGCCTCTGTTAGATTTAGGGCTTTTAATTTCAAGCCTTAAATCATCTTCTAACCAGGCTGTTAGCTGCGTGTCGGTGGTATCGTCAAATATTCGCTTTGTTAACGCCATATCATCAATATCAAACGCCATGGTATTTGAATCGGCATGATACAAGCCAAAATTAAAGCCCTCACACGCTTTAAAATCATTAGCATGGTTACTGTAGCCATTTGGATTAATTACGCTCCTGGGCTTATTCCAGCCCATAG
>CAIOMN010000133.1 GCA_903859415.1 uncultured Methylococcaceae bacterium | reverse complement strand
CGCGCCGAAATTACCGGTATACACGCCATAATTACCGGTAATTTTGCCAGAATATTGGGTTAACACCTGATGAAAACCGGTATTTTTGTCATACGTTTGGTGTAAAAGCTCACATTATCCTAGTAACTCGTCTAGGCGTGTGTCAGTTAATAGCTTTAATCCTAAGAACGCCCCAGAAAAAGAAAGCCTATCCCCACAACAATCAAGACCAGGCCGAACCAATTGCTTAATAAGAGTTGTTCTTTAAATAATAGCACCGCAACAACCGTTGTAACGGCAGTTCCACCCGCAGTAATGACGGGCTGGGCCAAAGATAGCGGAAGCATCCTTAAAACATAAATATATCCAAAGAAAGCCACCGCATAAAATGTGCCCCCCAGCCAGACTTTGTAGTTGCTTATTAACGATAAAAAACTTAAAGGTTGAACCAAAGAAGCAACCCCCATCTTTAAAAAAATGGAGGCTAAGGCACTAAACAAAACACATAAAGCCAGCAAAATAAAGCTAATCAAAATCGTTGCTCTCGGGTGGGCAGTGCTAAAAACCCCATAATAAGAGAAACCATCAAAGTAAAGCCACCTAACATAATCAGTAAAGTTGACAAACTAATCGTACGCAACAACTCTCCCGGTTCTAAAGCAGCAAATCTAACGGCACCCCATGCCATCAAAGCATCAAACCCCAAAAATAATCCGCCAAGCATCATTATAATACCCAGAGCACTACCTATTTCAAGTAGCGGTGTGACGCGTAACTTTTGCAGCCATGAATTTTCTTGTAGCAAGCCCTCGCGCATACCAAACATTCTGATGATGACACCCAATGCAATCGCCACAAAACCCAGGATCAAGCCTGCCTGAAAAAAAAATAACGTATGTACGTCAAAGGTGACACTACCCAGCCGCTGAGGGCCGACAAGTAGAGCAGCATAACCCAGTAAACTGATTAAAAATAACACCAGGCCAGGAATAATAAATAACCACCGGGGACTAAACAACAGCATAAAGCGTAGATGCCGCCATCCATCTCGCCAAGGTAAAAGATGGGGGGGCCTGGATCGCCCGTCTTTTGACAGGGTTGTAGGTACTTCGGCAATTTTCATCCGAAATAAACTGGCTTTAATCACCATTTCTGAAGCAAACTCCATCCCCGTAGTCCGTAAATCCATGCGAACAAACGCTTCTTTTCTAAACCCTCTTAGCCCACAATGAAAGTCTTTAGAGGGACAGTTAAAAAGAAGCCGCCCTATCCGGGTCAGCACTGGATTGCCAATATAGTAATTTTTCCAGGGCATGGCTCCCTTGGCAATACCGCCTAAAAAGCGATTACCCATGACCAAATCATAGCCTTCCTGTAATTTCTGAACAAAAACATCCAGTTGACTAAAATCATAAGAATCATCTGAATCACCCATAATAATCCATTCACCTTTCGATGCCATAGCGCCATGAAACAAAGCAGATCCATAGCCTGGTTGATCAACCGACACCACTCTGGCACCTAATGTTTCTGCAATAGACTGCGACCCATCGGTGCTACCATTATCGGCTATCACCACTTCAGCATCTATGCCCGAACCCGCAATCCAGGCATTGGCTTTATTAATACATATAGCCAGGGTCTCTGCCTCATTTAAGCAGGGCATTAAAATAGTCAGTTGCATTAATATTTCTCAAATACAAAAAGATTATTCAATCCGAACTGAAACTTTTTCTGCTTGACTAATCGTAAAGACTCAGAAAAATAAGTCAGCAACTCTTTTAGATCAAAACCATGATGTTCCTCTACGGCTTGCCCCTCAATTAAACGAAATAAAATTAATACATCCAGTATTTTGTCCACAAAAGGATGTGGAACCGTAATAATCAGCCGGCCATCTGGAGAGAGCATTCTATCAATAACTGAGGCAGACCGACGCAAATCATGGTCTGAAAAATGTTCAAATACCGCTAAGGCAAAAATCGCCTGGTAGGCTCCTTGCATTTGATGCGCTTTAATATCAACGGGAAAAAAACCGGTTATAAATTCACCACGATCACTCACAGTGTTAGCCGTTAATCGTGGATCAATGCCATCTTGCCTTTTAGTTATGGGCAGCAATTTATCCAGTAAATATCCGTCATTACAGCCAATATCGAAGACATTTTCAATTGTCTTAGGCATATGGCTCAGTGCTATTTTAACACGCCAATATCTTATTAATTTATCTAATGGTTTCATACTAAAACATCATCTCTCATGGCTTGATTTTGCAATAAACACAGTCGCAACCGCATCTTCATAAACCAATTCGAAGCGTTTATCCAATTTTAGCAGAGAGGATAAAGGCATACTCACTGCTGCAATAACTAATTTGGCATTTGCCAATTCAGGATCATTGACCCAGGATTTGTCACCACCCCACGTCTTGACACTCTGATCAAGTCTTTCGTCACCATGAAGATTGGAACGCCCATCAACACTAACCTTAAACTGGGGTAAATGCCAGATCAAAAAACCACCCCACGTATAATCATTATAAAGTGGGCCTGAATAAGTGTGGCTTTTAATAAAGTTAACGGCATCCATAGGGTATCGTTTAGCTGTTATCTCGGCAAGACCCGCATTGGTAAGATTTTTCTGGGGTATCCATATCATTAAAAACAGACTAACAATCAATGTCGTTATTAATATATGCTTTTTGGGTATTTGAGAACGTTCACTAATGGACGGTATCGGGTGCGATGAAGCGATAATTATCAGCGCTGATAGGGAGACAAACCAGCCATCTCTTAACGTTCTAAAAGAAACAAACACACCGACAAGAAAAATAATGACCAAAAAAGGACGTATCTTTTTTGTTTTCCCCAATAAATAAGCGCCCCCTATTGTTAAACCAAGAACAGCCCAATCAGAAAAAGAACGGAAGGACATGGCTTGCAGTTCTGTTACGTAAGCATACGGCCCCTGCTGCCGAATAGTATCGAAAATAGTCCACCATAACTTGATATGATAGGGATTAATCAGGGTAACCAGAAAGCAAAGCAATAAAACCAGCCAGGCTTTAAGCTCAAAAGAAGCAGCTATTGTTTTAACTGAAAATGGCTTTTTAAAAAATGCTTCAATAACAGGCTCAATTAAAAAAACCCCCGCAACAAATAACCCATAAATAAACTGAATATGCAGATTGGCCCAGGCCATAAAAAGCACCGGTAGCATGAATAAATAACGCTGATTTTCCGTTCTTCGAACACTTAATAAAATATCCAGTTCGATTATAAAAAATAATATGGTAAATAACCAGGGTCGGGGGGTCATCAGCAAAGGCGCCATCGCAACCACACACAATGCAGTCAAGCCAATCAAAAAACCAGGATTGGGTTCGAGCTTACGCATCAGCAGCAATAGTGCAGTCGTAATCCCCATTGTCAAAACCGCCACGTAAATGACCAGTCCAAAGCTTCCAAATAGCTTAAACAACCCATAAACCAATAATTCAAAAAGCCAACTATAGGCGACCCAATCTTTGCCTTGCCCATACTGAGAAAAATGATCCGTGGTAGGAATTGCGCCCTGTTCAACCATCCATTTCCCGGAAGCCAGGTGCCAATATATATCTGGATCGAATACGATAAATTCTGACAGTGAGATCTTTAATATTAATAAATAAAGACTCGCCAACAGCAGTGTTCTACGAACGAGTAATCGAAAATGTTCGTCAGGTATAGCAATTGTTTGCATAGTTCTCCCAAAGTATCTTTAGTATTTACCATAACAATAGCGGCCTGTTTTAAACAGGACCACCGTGACTATTGCTCAAGCAATTATTGTAATAAAAAAACTTGATCATCGTTGAAAATCTCGCTTTTACACTGAGATTGTAACTCTTCTTAAATAAACATTGCTTATTTTAACGAAATACGCGCATGATGAACCCGTCAAGCTTGTATCCAGACAAAAACGCCCCTCACAAAAAGGACTTATACCATGCCAAACTCCACATCAATACCGATCGGTGACGCTAGGAAACTAGAATTACTTCAACAACTCGATAATCAATTGCCGAATTATTCGGTTGCTTTAGAGATTAGTCCAGACGATTTAAGTCAAATATCAATCAGTTCAATCTGGTTCGATTATAGCCTTAAAGCACAAATCGCCGCAAAAAACTATGCCAATGCCCTGTTTGCTTTTAAACGTGCGCTTCGTGATGGCCCTAAAAGTGCCACATTAAATTTACCTTCTGCACCCGTTCTTCCAGATACACCCACTTCTCCAGCTAACACTGATATTTTTGGCTTTTTGGGTGCCTTAATTACGCGCATTAAAAAACATAAAAATTACACCGAATCCATTGGTAAAGCTTTGGGGATTATCGCTGCACAAACACCCAGTATCGACCCAACCACTCTACAGCCCATTTTAAGTGCTGATTTTCAAGGGGGACATCCCGTTCTACACTGGAAAAGCAACGGTACTGATGCGTTAGAAATTGAAGCCGATCATGGTACTGGTATTTTTAGCCTTCACACCATCAAAATGTCACCCGGCTATCAAGACAACACACCGTTACCCGCTTCTGGTATCGTCACCCTCTGGAGATACCGAGCCATTTACCATATTCACGATGAACAGGTCGGACAGTGGAGCCAGGTTCTGGAAATTGGGGTTAAAAATTAAAATCCATCGGTAATAAGGACGGAATACATGAGTATTGAGCAGCGGTAGGTCTTTATACTCACTCATGCGAGCTTATCCATTACGGTTATTTAGGCACTGCGCCCTGCCCGAGCTCATCTGCCGCTATCAACTGACTTAAAGTCTGCGATATTTCCAAACCAAATTGCGTCAAACAGTGGCTCTGTGCCTTAACCATCAATCCATAATCCGTACTGGAACCCGGAAACTGGTATTCAGAGCGTTTATCCAGAATAGTATTATCCTTATGCTTGATAAACCATTGCGCAACCAATCGACTTTGCCCGGTAGCATCAACATTAAATTCGATAATATCCATACTCACCTGATAATCGACCACCTCACGCTGCGCCCAAGGATAACGCACTAGCCGATCCGTATTTAACTGACTGGGGAGTACCTGATAAAGAGCGAGCGATATATTCTGATCCAAGCGTTCAGCCCAACGATGATCTTCAGAAAGTAAATACTGATGAGGGGTAACCGCCACTATGATTTGCGGCCGGTTTAAATAGTCTGGAATCCTGATAGGCCCTAAGCCTACCACTGGCCCTTTATCCTTCTTGTTAACGTGAGGGGTGTTAGTCAATTCAACGTCTGCAGTCAACCGATAAAACTGTATAGACTTAGCACTGTTAGTGCAGCCATTAACAAGGGGCGCTAAAACCAACACACTCACTACGATAAAACGGCTTCGTGTTAGTGCTAAACCATCAATAGAAAATTTCATAGCGCTTTAGTCCTTTCCATAAAGAATTGAATCCGGATGTCTCTCTAAATAATCAGTTAAATTTTTTGTCGATTGCGCTGCATCCCGTAATGCTTCTAAGGATTGCCATAAGGGTGCCCCAGGGTCTGCAAGGGCCTCAACAGTTCCTACTGCATGCCTGGATTCCAATAATACATTCGTTGCCGTCTCTAAGGTTTTTTCTGTAGATTTTAATAGCGGTATCATCTCCTGGTTAAATTGCTTTACCAGCACGCGTGTATCTGACGTAGCGCCATTCATGTTAGTGACTAAAGGAATCAGCGTCGTATTCAAACTCGCTATCAACATTTCGGTTTCTTTTAAGGTTTTACTTAAGGCCGCGCGATCAGCTTTTAATTCATCCGAGGTAGCAATGTCACGTAGCTCTTTTACCGTCGCGGCAAAATCATTCACTATCTGTTCAATGGGTAATTGCCGAAAGCTGGTCAGAGCTTCTTCAGCAGCACCTTTAATTTGATCAACGGTCGTTGGAACAGAAGGTAGTTCGGGTAGACCTTTATAATTAAGCCCGGTTAACTTAATGGGCATATCACGATAAAAATTAAACTCTACATACAATAAGCCCGTCAATAAACTTTGGGTTTGTAATTGTGCCTTAAGACCCGATTCAATCAATTGCTTAGCGTTTTCTTTGCTCTCTGCCTCGGTTCTGGCCACATGCAGCGGGTGTCCATCGGAATCTAAAACCGCTGTGGGATCAATTTCAATCACGACCGGCTTAATAATATCTTTTGCCTTTTGACTTATCTCCAGAGAAATTTCTTTAACGGTACCAATTTGTACGCCTTGTAACTTGACGGGTGCACCGACATTTAATCCATTTAATGCTGAATCAAAATAAATGACATACTCAATTTTTTTCTTGAGAAACGTGCCGCCACCAAAAACCAAAATCGCAATGATTAACAGCGCCAGTGAACCGACCAGAAAGGCACCGATAGTATAGGGATTTACGGGTTTACTCATGAGTTATATCTATCCTGATGGTGAGTATTGTTTTCTGGATGGTTTGCGTCACCCCGTGTTAGAAATCGAATCACTTTGGGGTCTAACGATTCTGTCAATAACTTTTTAGGAGCGCCACCGGCTATCATGGTTTTGGTTTCGGCATCCAGAAAGACTGAATTGGTACCTATCGCAAAGATACTGGCTAATTCATGCGTCACCATGACGACGGTTGCACCCAAATTATCACGTAAACCAAGAATCAAATCATCCAGTAACTTGGCACTGATAGGGTCCAAGCCTGCGGAGGGTTCATCAAAAAATAGAATCTCTGGGTCCAGCGCCATAGCTCGCGCCAAACCGGCACGTTTTTGCATCCCGCCACTAATTTCTGAAGGATAATAATCTTCAAATCCCGCCAAACCTACCAAGGCCAGTTTATAAGAAACAATCTGGCGAATTCGCTGTGACCCCAGCTTGGTATATTCAGCGATCGGCAAGGCTATATTTTCTGCCAATGTCATTGAACTTAATAACGCGCCACTTTGAAATAGCACACCGGTTTGTTTCAAAATACGTTTGCGGGTTGGATCGTCGGCTTGCCAGAGACTCTCTTCACCATAAAGCACATCTCCCTTGTACGGGTGCTGTAAACCAATTAAGTGCATGAGTAAGGTACTTTTACCGCAGCCACTCCCACCCATAATTATAAAAATATCCCCCCGATTAATCGTAAAATCCAAATCCTGTTGAATAATAAAATGACCATAGGCCATGGTCATGTTTTTAATAGTCAGGCACGGTGCTGTCATACTATATACCTAGACGATTACAGATTAAGGTCATTAATGAATCAGCCATCACAATAAAAACAATCCCGGTCACCACGGCTGAAGTCGCGGCTTCCCCGACTGCGGAAGCACTCCGCCCACATTGTATGCCCCTCATGCAGCCAGACAGAGCAATCAAGATTCCAAACACAGCACACTTGAAAATTCCAATCATCAAGTCCATTAAATGTACGGATTCTACGGTACGATGTAGATATTCAACCAGAGATACGTCAAAGAAACCAACAGTAACCATTGCCCCACCCGCGATACCCATTACATCTGCATACAGACACAGTAGTGGCATCACCAGGATAAGCGCGATCATCCGGGGTAACACCAAAAACTCCATCGGTTGAAAGCCCATTGTTTTAAGAGCATCGATTTCACTGTTAACCTGCATGGTACCCAACTGCGCGGCATAGGCGGCCCCGGTCCGCCCTGACATAATAATAGCCGCCATTAAGCCACCCATTTCCCGGGTCATTCCCAAACCCACCAGATTAGCAATATAGATTTGTGCGCCAAACAACGCTAATTGAACCGACCCCACAAAAGCTAGAATTAATCCAACCAATAAACTGATTAAGGTAATAATAGGTAAGGCCGATGGCCCGCAGTTTTGAATATTCATCCATAAATCAATCCATCGAAAACGGGCTTTACCACGTGTTAAAGCCGCAACGCTTAATGCTGTTTCACCAATAAACACAATTAAGTCATGTGTTTCTTTAACGAAATGCAATGCGCCATTTCCAATAGTTTCAAGCCAGGGTATTTTAGTATTTTGTCGCCTTGCACCCACGCGCTCAGGCACTGCATAAACCAGACTTAACAAGCCTTGAATACCTTCAGGCAAGGTTGTCGTATCAACGTGAATCGCCTGTTTTGCGCCCTGATCAATCAGACTAATAAGATCAATCATTAACAAACTATCCCAACGCCCTAAGCTTTTCGTGGAAAAAACAAGTCTCTTAATCCCCGAAGTTGTCATTTCAGCTAAGAGAGGCTCTAGCGAAGGTGGGTCTGCATCAAGCACCCAGTCACCCACTATGGCAACTTCAAGGATATCCTGTTTATAAAGGGTCTTTAATTCACAAGGTATGTAATTTATCATGATGGCGCAGTTGCGGTGGCACATAATAACCGGGCATCAGCCAATACTTGTTCCAGTAAAGTTAAAGGCACTTCTGGATTATGACTTAAAGACAAGGCGCGGACAATAGCAGCGACTTGTTCCTGATTTAATAGTTGTTGTGGTAAGGCTTCACTGTATAACCACAAGACGGCAGAGTCCATAGGGGGAACTTGAGCCAGTCCAGCTTTATCAACGGCCATCATTAACATAGCGGAGGCTAACAGGTCCATCACGCCGGCGGTGGCTTGCTGTTCCATCAATATTTCCGCTGAACGTAGTTTTGCTTCTGCTGATTTAAAGAGTGGACTGACCGTTTTTTGTTCGTCCACGTCGGGTTCAAACAGTAAACGAGCATCTGCAACCGGCGAAGCCGTGCCTAAACGCTGTAGACTGGCCAAGGTTTTAGAGTCAATAATAACCACCGGCACACCGGGTACAGATAAATAGCTAGCCTCTTCTTCATCACCCTCATGAGCGTGATTAACCACGACCAATAAGCCACCACCGGCTCCCATAATACGAACAATTCGCGTCTTGAGGGCATGTTGTATTTTTTCTATCATTCGCCGAATGGGCGTTTCGTCGTCAATACTTTCACTATTCGATTTTTTAACGACCGCTTCACTGGCAGTTGGTGCAGGTTCTTCATCTCCCAGAGTGTCAGGCGGCGTGATTTCAAGAGAGCCATGAGCATCAACCGGGTTGTCGGAATCCACATTAGCAGAATCAGTACCAACCGGCTCGTCAGCAACCAAATTCTCTATCAAGACTTGCAATAACTTTTTAGAAACGCCAACCACATCTTCTGTTGCTTCTGGACTGATCACGTTATCAAATAAATCCCGCTTACCTTTGACCAGTTTAGCCACTTGTTGCTCGTAAGAATCTTCTGCCAACAATAAAAATATCTGTACCTTCTGTTTTTGTCCCAATCGGTGTATACGTGCAATGCGTTGTTCAAGAACCGCAGGATTCCAGGGCATATCTAAATTAATCAACACGGTTGCCGCTTGCAAATTTAAGCCAATCCCCCCCGCATCCGTAGAAATAAAAAGTTGTATCGCATCGTCCTGCTGAAATTTATCCATCAGCTCGCCACGCTTGTGGGTCGGCACCCCACCATGTAAACGGACAAAACCCAATCCCATAGATGTAGCTAATGACTGTACCATTTCTGTCATTAACGCCCATTGCGAAAAAATCACGACTTTATGATTACTTTGTAAACAGAGTTCTTCTAACAAGCGCGCCAATTCATCCAGCTTAGGTGAACCCTGGGTTTCTTTATCCACTAACCCGGCCGCATCACACGCCATCCGCGCCTGCTGTAAAGCAGACATCATTCGATTTTGTTCGCCCGGTGTTAATGGTCGACGCTTCGCTATCTTTGCCAATAAACCGGCGGCTGTCATCGCTGAATTATGTAATTCAACCTGCTTCTTATCTAAAGGAATATCCAGCCAGACTTCTGTTCTGTCTGGCAACTGATCACTCACTAAACTGCGATTACGCCTTAACATCACCGAAGCAATGCGTCGCCTTAATTCTGATAAGTTGCGATATCCAATGACTTTACCGCGTTCATCTGTGACATGAAACTCTAATAAACACAGCCATAAAGGCCCGAGTACTCTGGCATCAACCACTTGCAGTAAACTGTATAAATCTTCCAGTCGATTTTCTAGCGGAGTACCGCTCAACACAAACACATAGCGTGAAGAAATCAGCTTGATAGCTGAAGCCATTTTAGTACGCCAATTCTTTATGCGTTGCGCCTCATCTACTATCACCAAATCAGGCTTTAGCATTTCATTAATAACACTTTGATCCCGGAGAATTAATTCATAATTAGCAATAAAAAATAGCGCGTCAGCCCGATATTGTACGCTGCGATTTTCTGCTACACCCTGGATGATTTGTAATGAATGTGAAGTAAACTTTTCAATTTCTCTTGCCCACTGATGTTTTAATGACGCAGGACAGATAATTAAAATTTTCTTGACTCCTGCATGCTCATTCAGCCAGGAAGCCGCACTAATCGCTTGTAAGGTTTTCCCCAAACCCATGTCATCCGCCAATAAGGCGCGACCGCGTGACGCCAAAAAAGCCACACCTTCTGTTTGATAAGGAAACAGTCGGGCTTTAATACCGGGCAAAATACCATTAGCCCGTAGAATGTCTTGGGTAATCTGTTGAGATCGCACAGCTTGTGCCGCGTCTTCTGCACATTGGCGCACGTATCGAAGCGCATCTTCCCCAACGAATATATCTTCTCGCCCTAAAAGCTGGTCAGCAAAACGAAAGAAGTCTTCAGGTAAACGGGCACTGAAAACACCGTCTTCATTAAAGTATTCTGTGCATAACGCTAACACATCGGCATCTATCTGCGCCGTTTTATATAAGCGAATAATAGGACGAGTGGCTGATTCCCACGTCAGATAAACAAATGAAAGTGGGGACCCTGCCGCCTTTAAGCCTTTATAGCCGGGTCTTTTCCTGGCGTAATGTAACACCGCTTCAATATGTTTACAGGTGCCTAAACGATTAGTCGCTAAATCTGGACAGGAACAATAATTGAGGCGTTGATCCAATGAACGAATTTGTACCAGATAAGATTTCTTTGTGTGAGTCGCTGAAATAATGGAAGTCGCTTGCCAAATACCAAAGCCTAAATTACCACTGATTAACTTAACGTTAACTTCATTCCGGCCTTTTTTTATCCGTTCTAAAATAGCCTCTTCGACGGCACTGCCTAAAATCTTGCTGTCATCATAACCAAAGTGTTCTGCGTAGCTATACAGGGCAGCAATGGCATGTTTACAAACACCCTGCTCTGCACAATCACAATTGACACTGAGATTATTTTCTTCATCCTGAGTCAGTTCTATCCAATAAGGGTTATCAACGTCTGTGTCTTCTACTTGGGCAGTTAATATATTATCCTGAACATCCAAAGCGAAGACTCTATTCTCAGAATAATACGCCAAACCCTGCTTGACGGTATCATCTGAGGCAACGGTCTTAAAGCGTTCAGTATCATAAAGAAATAAATCATCATTCATATCAAAGAGCCCAAGTAGAATCGAATTTGTATTTTACTATAAAAGTCTTGTGGCTTATGTTTCGGTATGACTACTGTTCATCAACATGAGTCGATTTTTCAACAATCTGTACACGCTGGGTAATACCACAGACTAATGTGTAAGGTATTGTGTCAGCACACCGGGCAATTTCTTCAACGGCTAAATCTTCGCCCCAGAGAGTCACTGGGTCGCCCGGTTTGGCTTGTGCCTGACTTCCAAGATCAACGGTTATCATATCCATTGACACCCTACCGATCAAAGGCACACGCTGACCATTCACTAATACGGGCGTACCGGCTTTAGCATAACGTGGATAACCATCTCCATAACCTATCGCAACAACGCCTAGAGTGGTTGGTTTCTTACAGGTCCAAGACCCTGAATAACCCACTTTATCCCCTTTTGCTAACGACTTTACCGCAATCAACCGGGAATGTAGACTCATAATGGGTTTTAATCCCAAGTCTTTACCTGTACTCTCGGGAAACGGAGAAATTCCATACAACATAATGCCAGGGCGGACCCAATCACTTAACGCTTCTTTCCAAGCTATAATACCTGCCGAATTTGCAATACTGCACTCGTTCTTAAAATCTGAGTTCGGCTCAATCCTTGCGATAGTATTATTAAATAATTGAATTTGTTTTGGAGTGGTTCCATCCTGCTTTTCGTCCGCATTCGCTAAATGCGTTATAAAGTTTATCGGCTGACAAATAATCGAACAGTGCTTTAAACGTCGATAGACAGACTCAAACTCGTAGGCTTTAAAACCCAAACGATTCATGCCTGTATCCATTTTCAGCCAGATAGCCATCTGCTGTTGCTCGTTTCTACTTTCAAAGATTTCAACCTGTTGAATTGAATGTACCACCGCATCGAGTTGATAGAGCAAGAGTTCATTTAATTCTTCAGTACAGGTAAAACCTTCCAAAACGGCAATACGGCCATTTATGCCGGCTCTACGCAAACGGACACCTTCATCAACCCTTGCCACTGCAAAGCCATCAACCGATTTTAAAGCATCCGCTATACGCAACAAACCATGCCCATAGCCATTGGCTTTAATCACTGCCATTATTTTTGAATCGGGTGCGTAGCCACGTACTTTTTGCAAATTATGCTGCGCCGCTTCTAAATTTAAAACTGCATAGGCAGCGGGGGTCATTCATAATCTCCAGAACTATAGGGACTGCCTGCAAAGTTCTCAAAACGGGTATATTGTCCCAAAAATGTCAAACGCACTGTCCCTAAAGGCCCATTTCGTTGCTTACCAATAATTATTTCAGCAATACCTTTATCAGGGCTATCTTCGTTATAAACCTCATCACGGTACACAAAGACAATCAAGTCTGCATCCTGCTCAATAGCACCTGAGTCACGCAAATCTGACATCACCGGACGTTTATTAGGGCGTTGTTCTAAGTTTCTATTCAACTGTGATAAAGCAACAACCGGTACATTCAATTCTTTTGCCAGCGCTTTTAAGCCTCTGGAAATATCTGAAATCTGTTGTACCCGATTATCACCACTGGAGGGTGATTGCATTAATTGCAGATAATCCACCACAATCAAGCCTAACTGGCCATGTTCTCGTGCTAAACGCCTTGCTCTTGCACGAACTTCAGTTGGCGTGAGGGCTGGTGAATCGTCTATGAATAATTGCGTTCCTGCCAGAATATTAATAGCGGATGTTAAGCGTGGCCAGTCGTCATCTTCTAACTTACCGGTTCTGACTTTATTTTGATCTATTCGACCTAATGATGACATCATCCGCATAGCCAAGGAATCGCCTGGCATTTCCATACTAAATACTGCAACTGGTTTACCGCATTTTAAAGCAATATTTTCTGCCATATTCATGGCAATGGTGGTTTTACCCATAGAAGGTCTACCGGCCACTATAATCAAATCAGACGGTTGTAAGCCAGAGGTTAAGCTATCAAAATCGGTAAACCCGGTACTCGCACCGGTAATAGCACCTTCTTGCTCAAATAAGGTTTCAATCTTATCGACGGCTTGGGCAAGTAATGACTTTATCGATATAAAACCACCACCTTGCCCTTTTTGCCGTTGTTCAGCTATTTGAAAAACTTGTCGCTCTGCATTCTCTAATAACTCTGCCGTATCCCGCCCATCGGTGTTAAAAGCTGAGTCTGATATTTCTGTGCCAATATGAATTAATTGACGTAAGACTGATCGATCTCTGACAATATTCGCATAAGCAACAATATTTGCCGCACTGGGCGTATCCTTAGCCAGCATGATCAAATAACCCAGCCCACCGACATTTTCCAATTCACCAATGCCTTTTAATGCATCTGATAAGGTAATCACGTCAAAGGGAATCTGTTTTTCGGCTAACTCCTCAATTTTCCTGAAAATAAGCTGATGGCTGCGCCGATAAAAATCGGTCTCAACTACTTTGTCCGCTATCGAATCCCACGTTTGATTATCAAGCATCAATCCCCCTAAGACAGATTGTTCGGCTTGTATAGAATTGGGAGGAACTTTCAGAGCATCCAGTGAATAATCATGTTCCATTGAATAGTTT
>CAIOMN010000132.1 GCA_903859415.1 uncultured Methylococcaceae bacterium | reverse complement strand
TCGAGTTATTTCCTAAAAGCATCCCAGCAAGCAATAATTTTCAATACCTTAAACCAGCCAGAAACGAATTTAATTACTCATATTATGAGATCTTCTGGTCAAACAAATTTATTAAACGCTTAACGGACGATGACTTAACCATTGTTCTTGATGAATTGGCTAATTGGAGCAATATATCGATAGAAATCATACCGTACCGGCATCAACTTTTATCAATGGCTGGCGAGCTGTTGTCGCGTGGACTTGATGTGCACGGCGAAAATATCTCGTTTGAAAAATTATATAGCTGGTTATTTATCGGGTTTGACAAATTGACCGATAAATTAAAGCTAGAACATCAAACAAAAATCGGCGAGTGGATTGGCAGTCATCCGAATATTTATCTAGGCTTACTCCGAGTCGGTATTAGTCAGATAAATAACTTTGACAAAACTAATGGAGAAATATTCAAGATATTGATTCTATTTCGTGGTGCTACCCCGCCCGACAATCTGGGATTATGGTGGTTAAAACAAATTCCAAGTCTCAAAAGCCATGAACTGAGTTGTGAGTTTTTCCGTCAAGCATTTATGACCCTACTAAACGAGCGTGGTCATGATGGTTTATCACTGGAATATTTTCAAAATTGGCTGGTTATCCATCCTGAGTTTAACGAAACCTACCAATCGCTAATTTTTAACTCCATTGAAGACTGGCGCTATGAACATTCTGAATCAACTAAAAATTGGGAAAAACAAAGAAAGGATCAGCTAAAAACCAGGCTTAACTACTATATTCAGCATAAATTTGAGATTGCTGAGGGTAACGCACAACCCCAAGTTTACCATGATCTTGCTTTAGCTTATTCTGATAACTTCGTTGATATCAATAACGCAACAGGGAGAGAGAGATTATCAGAGTTTTTAGGTGGAAATGTTGACTTGATAGGCGCCACCAAGAATGGCTTACGAAAAATATTGAAAAGAACGGATTTACCTGACCTAGATGATATTTTTGCGTTAGCTGTAAAAAGTCGTGAACACTATATTCGGTTGCCTTTTCTGGTTTGCATGGGAATGCTATATCAGGAAAACCCTTCAATTTTATCTAACTTGGACGATAATCTGGTCAGCAAAGCATTGGCTTTCTGGTATACCTATGGCGTGGGTAACGAACCGGATTGGGTTAAGCCATTAAGCTTAATGAATAAGGAACTGACAACAGAGATATTCATTTCCTATGTCTGCGCTATGCTGGTGGGTAAAAAACAACCTATCAATGGCGTTTATCAATTAGCGTATGACGATGATTATCAAGCCATCGCCAGACTGGCTGTTTTGCCTCTATTGAATAAATATCCCGTTAGAAGCAAAACTCAACAAATTATTAATTTGGAGTATTTGCTTAAAGCTGCGATTAAACACATACAGAAAGCTGAGCTATTACCACTCATTGAAAAAAAGCTAACCTACAAAGGCATGGATATAGCTCAGCGTGTATATTGGCTCGTTACCGGCTTGATTACCGAGCCATTGATGTATTCGTCCATACTAAAAAAAGAAATTGAAGGGAATACCGTACGAATTAATCATCTATCTGCTTTTTTATGTCCCGGTTGGTCAGTCAAAGGCACCAATTATGAATTATCGACTTCAGTCATTGAATTGCTAATCGAAGTGTTGGGGCCTCGTTGCTCTCCACTTAGAGAAACTGGAGTGCATTGGGTTGGACAATCCGAAAATGAAAAAGATTATGTTTATTACTTGCTCAACCAACTGGGTAATACTCCTAGCGAAGACTGTACGAGGGTACTCTCCAATTTGCTGATGTTACCGCAATTAAGCGCTTGGCAAAATCAGATTCGTAACGTCCAACAAACCCAACTGCTTAGTCGTAGAGAAGCGTTATTTAAACATGCCAATGCTACTCAGGTTATTAACACGCTCAGCAATTTAAAACCAGCTAATGTTGCCGATTTAGCAGCACTTGCTGTCGATTGTTTGAAGCAGCTTGCAGCAGACATACAGGGTAGCAGTAACGACAGCTATACAGAGTTTTGGAATGTTGATACCCATTATGGCACGCCGGAAATTCCTAGGCCGGAAAACATTTGTCGAATTCCCTTGGTAAATCGATTAAAGCCTATGCTTGCAAAATATGATGTACAAGTTGAACTGGAATCACATCAACACGAAGGTAAGCGTGTGGATATCAAATTGTCTGTGACTAGCGAAGGCAAAACGTTCCAATTACCCATCGAAATTAAATGTGATTCTAACAAGAAGCTATGGAAAACTATCCACGAACAACTGATACCTTTTTACACCATTGCACCAGAAACTGGAGGCCGAGGCGTGTATCTAGTGATATGGTTTAATCATAAAAAACT
>CAIOMN010000131.1 GCA_903859415.1 uncultured Methylococcaceae bacterium | reverse complement strand
TTGGAGCGGTAACACTCGAAATTGGCAAAGAGCCGAAAAAGTTCATCTTAACCCTGATAAAGCAAAGGAGGGTAATGCTAAAGATATAGATACCCAAGCAAGAAAAGTGGCATAAATTTTAACCATCGAGGCGACAACTACTTTGACAATTTCCGAGCTACTCACGGACAGGCATTGCTTAGACAGTTATCCAATCTTAAAACAATCGTCGATGAAGCCAAGAATCAACAGCAACAAGCGGGTATAACCACTGGTCTTGGCCTGCAAATCCAGTTTTCGAGTCTACCTGATGTGGATTTGGCAATACAAAGTCTTTCTGATGTGACTACTGTGACTACAGGGTATTTATGGGCAGAAAATGACCTCGCCATGGGAAAACCTCAGATGCGAACTCATCTGTCAATAGAGTGGTTGGTCGAATATTTATGCTAATTTTTTGTAATTAGCTGATTTACATATATAATATTTCTTGCATCTTGGCAAAAATGCCTATTTTGGCTATTGCAACTAATTGAATATAAATGTGTCGCGAAAAGTGTGATTAATTTATATTATAAATAATAATTCTAACAGCACATCAAAAATCAAATATTATGAATATCTTTATCAGTCATGGTCATGATGAATTAGCTAAATTAAAATTAAAAGAATTTATTCGAGAATCGCTAAAGTTTAATCCATTGGTTCTCGCTGACCAACCCAGTGATGGTATGACTATTGTTGAAAAGCTGGAGCGGTACGGAAAACAAAGTCAGTTTGCATTGATTATTTTGACGGCAGATGATGAAACCACCAATGGCGGACTAAGGGCAAGACAAAACGTTATTCATGAGTTGGGGTATTTTCAGGGGTTGCTAGGTCGTAATAAAGTGTTGTTGCTGCAAGAAAAGGGTATTGAACAGTTCTCTAACATATCAGGGATAGTTTATGAAGAATTTCCTAAAGGACAAATTGAAGCAACTTTTGAAGGGATACGCAAAGCTTTGCAAAGCACTGGGGCTATCTCAATCCCGTTTGATACTCCAGTTTTTAACCCTCCTATTCAAGAGCCCAAACATTCCAAATCTATCAAGGATTCATTTAATAAAGTTGAAACTGTATTTAATAATATAGGTGGTTCCGTTAATATAACGAGCACTAAGAAATGAATGCAGAGAACAACCAACCTCCATTAGCTGAAGCTATTACTCAAGGTTCTACAACGGATAAACCAAACGAAACAGGTAAAGCTGAAGAGGGAGTAAAAAATGAAGACACTACAGCAATTGGTTCAAATGTCGATGAGCAAGACAAAACAGATAATGAAAAAGACAATAAACCAAAAAAAATTGAAGGAGCTTCAAAAATTAAAGGTAGCTTCAATGAAACTAAGAATACCTTTAATAATTTTAGAGACGTAAATTATAATCAATCTGAAACAAAGGTTAAAAAATCCGAAAACGTTTTTACAGGAAACGTATATTATAATGAAAGAGAAGCTAGTGAATTCTTAGATTATCCAACTGAATGTGCCGATTTAGTCGAAATCACATCAAAATATCCAAATCAAATTCAAATTGAACAAGCCGCCAAAGCTCTACTTGATGATCGAATTATTATACTGCGATATGATATTGATGACTATTCAGACATAAGAGATAATGCTTATGACGATTTAAGGTATTTTTTAAGGAATAAAACAAATTATGGCTATCGAGACGGAAGTCTACCCATAAAATATTATCTGAAAGATGATGAAAAACTCGTTTATGACAATGAAACGGTGACGCGACTAAATTATGGAGAATCGCGAGATAAAGTTGAAGAATTAGTCAACGAAAACTTTCTAAGCAGACTTAAACCTGCATTAGTAAATGCTAAAAACCACCTCATTGTTGTTACATGTCTGGATTTTAAAAAAATCGCCAGTCTTACTGGATATAAACTATCAAATCCCTATGTTTTTCATCCCAAGCAGCTAAGCCATGTTGAAGCTCAAACGGCTGCAAATTGCCAACCAGAAAACTTCCAACTGGATGATGATATTAATCTTTGCGTAAATTTTATTGCTACATTTTTCCCGGACATTGCTAGGGAATTTTTTTTTCTGATTGTAAAAAAACTGCTGGAAAATCTTGATCAACAATGCCCTTTGCCAGTTCGCAGGCACGGAAAAACACTAATACAAGACAGTCGTTTAGAAAGTTGGCGAGCACGCAGTGATTTAATTATGCGAAAATGTGGGTTAAAAATTTCTAGTCGTAATAAAAAATATCAATATGAAGATGAAGAAACCGCCAGAAAAATTAAATCAATTTTCCTTGAGGACTACCCAAATTATTTAGCTGAAAAAACCGATATACTAACACGTTGTTACTTCGAAATTTGGCCTTCAGCTGATTTTCAGAGTAATTTTTATAGTTTTATAAAACAATTGACTAAGGAAAATCTTAAGTCATTTAATGAAAAATGGATGATTCAGGTTTTTAAAGAACACGCTTGGTCAGTCCCTGTTAGGCAAGATTTTTTTGCTTTTTCAGAGATGTTGCGTTCAATAATCATTGAACCGGAGTTTGAAATTCATATTGATAATTTCTTTGCCAATACTATAAATACCCCGCCAGATCAGGATAACAGTGAGTATCAATACAAAGCGCTATACTATCTCAGCAATAAAACGATGGGCTTTGCATCAAAAAAGACATGGTCTATATTATTAAAGATATGCGACAAGTTAGATGATATTGAACCGATAATAGAACAGATAACATCCGATATTGAAAACGACCCTTTGGAGTATTTTTCTTTAGCGGCATCACTCAATGATTTTTTACTGGAAACGGATCATTCATCGGAGACAAATATTAGCGACAAGCACCAACTAACCATAAAAATAATTGATCGGCTGTTTGGGCTATTAGCAAATATATTACGTTCCTATTTGCTGAACCCAAATAGTTCTGAAGCTCATGATTTCTTTAGATTACTTTTTCTCTCTCATTCTAAAGAAGCTACAGTAGAAAATTGCAGTTTAATTGTTAAAATATTAACTTCAAAATCGTATAAAAACTTCTTTTCTGAAGACCTAGACAGCTATCCAATATGGCTATACCACTATCTATGGTATATGTTTACCGCATGCTTGTCGGTCAATGATAATGACGAAGTTTTAACTGAACTATTAATGCATCAGTGTACACAAGAGGTACGTCAAGGATTAAAACAACAACAGAGAATTATTATATTGGATTGTGCAAAGTATATGATTGATTTTTTGAAAAACGATTATTTGGAAATGAAGCGGCAAAAAGATATTACACTCAAGTCCTCCAAGAGGAATAAGTTAGCCAATCAATTATTTTTGCGCTGTTGGCGCAATACAACATCATAAAATTCGGAGATTAATAATGAATCCTCTAATCGATAAGCAAATTGCCGATTTAGTTATCGCTTTTCAGCCAGAAAGTTTTTCTTCAAAAAGATATCCTGAAGGTTTTGAGGTGATTTATGATCTCAAGAAAAATGAACTATCCACTGGAACTCCAGGTTTTTTTGGTAAATTATTAGGCGGTGGGGGAAAATTAACCCATTATTTTGTTAAAAAAACAAAAAAACCTGTTAATGTCAAGGATGTTGAGTTTACATGGAAAGAAGGAAATAGCGACCTTTCTCTGGATTTCTCAGGCACCTTTGCTTTACAAATTAATACCGAGGAAGATGCAAAAAATTTAATTAAAGCCATTCATCATCAGAACGGCCCAGCTAAAGGTCTACAGGAACAAATAGAGTCGGCCATCTATGAAGTTATCAGGGACAAATTAAAATTTCTACGGCAAGACCCAGACAAAGAATCGCCTTTGATAGATCCTTTATGGGAATTTATTCACAATGAATCTTTAGATGGATTGGGTCAAATTGTTTCCGTCAAAGTTAAAGGATTGCTTGACATTCCTCATTTTGAAATTGGATTGCGCTTGTTCAATCTACCTCCAGAGGACATTTCCTTTAAGGATTTCGAATCCCCATTCAGGTTGCAGGATATAGATCGTAACTGGTCACTTAAAACGACGGTTGATTTACGTTTAAACAGGCTGGATAAGGTTAAAAGAAGCGGATATCACTCCAAAGAAGAAATTAAGAATTATATTTGTAAATATATCAATTTGTCCGTGGTTGATCATATACAAGGGAAAACTTTTTATGATTTTGTCGAGCATTTTGACATGGAATCTAACAATAGCTTGAATAATGCCGAAATTAAAAATTTAATCAAAAAAGATATTTCAAACAAGGCTGAGGCGATAGGTTACAGGTTAAATATGTTTCACACTTTGCCTAATATTCAAAGTTTGAAACTGAAAGATGGTTGGCGCATTGAGATACCCGGGCCTGATGCTACAGTTGAAAGACAGGCAAAATATTCTTTTCGTACTAAAGACATGTCAGCGCCGGTTAGTCTTGATATGGCCATTAATGTATTTGCAAGGGATTATTCAAAGCTAAAAAGCTTGATTCAGCCAGGCGATGAAAATATTTTTCAAGAAATAGAAAAACTTGTCATCATTACCTGCCGGGACGTTATTATTAAAATATCCCGCAAGAATTTCAATCTTAATTTCTTAGAACCAACCAAGCCTGCGACTACTGATCTGATCGCCGATTTAAAGCCAGAAGACGAACAATCAGTGGAATTTCGTCTAACTAAGGCGCTTGAGAATACTTTTGATCGTTATGGTTTAGTTGTAAACGTCATTCATATAGCACAGGCAAAAACTGAGGATGCTGAAAGATTTGACGGCTTAGTCGGTAAAGGAACCGAATTCAAACTTAGAATTACCCCTCAAGCTAATTTTGGCAAAGGTGATGTTGTGAAATATGATGGGGTATTCGAATTATTGTCGCTTTCTAAAGACGGATGGGAGGCATTTGAGCGCAAGGACAATGGTTATCGGCGGATATCATCAGAACGATCCGGCTTCAGGATGATACGTTTTTTGGAGACAAGGGGGAATGCTGCTTGGAGTGATCGGTTAGAGCAAGAGTGGAAAGCACAATGTCTCGATGATCAACTTAATGAAATTGCCAAGCGCATTACAGATATTTTGGATGCGAGATTCTCTAAAATTGATGATTTTGCTAACAGAGGACGGACTTTAAAGCAAGATAATGAAATTATGGAGTTGATGTCCCAACTGGCAAAGCGATCAATAGCTGAAGAGTTTGGCTTGGAAATCGCAATTCGTTCACTTAAACGCTTGGACAGTGAAACTGATGAGATCTCAAGAAGAGTCAACCAATTGGGGCTTCACGCGGATATAGAAGCACTTGAAGATAAGATTGCACATATTAAAGCAATACAACAAGAGAGTAATCACAATCAAATTTCCAAAATGAGAGAGGATGAAACTATACTTAGTCCAAAATCAGAGAGTTCAGATTATTATCAACACCAGATAGATACCAGTCACTTGAAAATCCTAATCGATACCAAAATTAACCAAGCCCCACTTTCAATTGAATTCGAACAACCAAAAAAGGAAACTGATCAAAACTTAAATTCGGATGAATCTTGATTTTTTTCTTTTGTACTAGGTATGACTTCGCCAAGTTGCTCAGCCCAAAGATTCATCTCAACAATGCCGGTTTTAGTAAATTGGATGAAATGTTCTTTCATTCGCAGGGTGGCATTGCGCTGGATGGTGTTTCCTAGTTTTTCAAGGCTTTCAATACGGTTATCGAGGGCAATAATGGACGCATGGTATTCAACCTGCGAAAGGTCTTTCAATAAGCCATAATATTTTTCCCTTTGCCCAATCAGATTGCTTTCATTGATTTTGTATTGATCGATCATTTGACTGGCGATATCGTTATTCTTTAATTTGGATATAAAGTTCATTAGATAATGATGCCTTTTTTGAAATCGGCCAATATTCTCGGCTGTTATTGATAAGGAACTGACCAAGGCCTCCGCTGCTGAAATGCTGGTTTTATCGGCAACTATCGGCTGAATGATAATCTTGGCTTCTGGCGTATTTTCTACATTAGTGAATATTACACTGAATGTTTTGGCGTTTTGCACAAAATCCTTGTTGCCCAATAAAGCGATCTGAATGGTCTTGGATTTTTCGCCCGCAGCATCGAATGTCAATGTGTCGTTGCTGGCGGCATAGTCTATTCCAGCTAGGGCGGTTCCATCTGAGGTATGATATTTGAGGTGAATTTTGCCCTGTAATTCACCCGCCCATTCTATGGTAACTGGAACAGTCGAAGTGCCCGCTTGCACATAAGTATTCTGGTTTTTTATCGCTATGCTGTTGCTTGCGTAGGGTTTATTGATTAAGTAATATTGATAGCCGGACAATATTATCGCTGCACAAACTATTAATGTTATTGCCCATTTAGATTTGCTCGGCGGCAATGCCCCCCGCTCAATAAGAGCGGTTTTGCAGTTTGGACATAGACCTTTAGAGTCCTTGGCTTCCTTTTCTGTGTTCCAGATGAAATTTATTGCCCGATCACAACCAGTTTCATTGGGGCAATAAAATCGTCTTTTTTTAAAATAACCGGACTTTTGCATCATCAATTCGCATTAAGAGCTTTAATTGCATCGACTAATTCTTGATTTTTTTGCTTCATCGCTTGTTCATCGGTTAGGGGGCCTCGATCTTTTTTAGAAACGGCGTCAATGCGTAAGCGTTTTAATGTGGCTTTCAGTTCGGTTTTCTTTTGTTCGGTTAGCTTTTTATTGCGCATCAAATGATTGACCTCGGTTAAAAGCTCACGATTTTTTTTGATTTGCTGGTTAATCAAGTGATCATAGCTTTCTTGATCTTTACTAATCCGGCTGCGTTCATCGGTTTTATTTTTCTGAATTTGCTGTTCGTCTACTAGCGCGTATTGGTTCTGTAGCGCTAGTTGGTTATATTGGTTTAATCGGTCATTTGCCTTATCTTCACTCCAGCCGAATAGTCCGCCTTGGTTTGGATCACCGGTTGTGGCGCATCCCCCCAGCATCAAAAAGAGCAATATCATGATTATTGTATTGCATCGGTGTTTATCTGATAGCATCTCAGAACTCCTGTGGGACATTGGTGCTGGCAATTTGAGCAAGTGTATCCTTGAGCATTTGTTGTTCTTTTTGTAGTTCGGTAACATGCACGCTGACTAAATGCATGGTTTCAGGCGTACTATTCTTAGTCTCTGTATCAATCACGTGTTTTTGAATTTCAATTTCGTTGCCGATACGCGATAAAGCGTCTTGGCCAGATGCCAACATTTCTTGCTGATGTTTTTTGCTCTTATTTAAGATATCAGTTTGTGATTGCTCAGTTGCCAAAGTATCTTTCTTAATATCAATATTATTTTTAACTGATTGAATTTCTTTCTCTAGTTTTAAAGTAACAGAATGTGTTTCATCGCGGACTTTAGTTGATTGAACAATAACTGCATTAAGATATGCTTCTTGATTTTTGTAAGCTGCTTTTTTTCCCGCAACATGGTCACCATAGAGATAACCCGCTCCCCCGCCAGCAACACAACCAATGATTGCACCAACGGGATTCCCCTTGATTAAAAATCCTGTTCCTCCGCCAAGCAAACAACCTACTGCCGCCCCTTGTAATTGGGTTAAGTTTCTGTCGCTCATTGATGCACACCCTGTCAATATGGTGCTAAAAAATATTAAAAGTATATTATTTACAAATTGATGTTTGAATTTAAAGCAGGACATTTTATTTCCTCTATTTCAATTTAAACGGTATGAGTAAATTTCAGCGCTTTGTTATGGCGTGTTGAAATCAAGTAGGATGACCATGGATAATACAGCTACCTCAAATTAACCTATAAATTTTGTTTGTATACGCCAGAAATAAAATAAATACAAGTCTTTACTGGTTGAAGTCAAATTATGACATACTTAGTTTTTGAACGGAAATACTGCCCCTTAATGTAAGTTACTGAAGAAAATACTGAGGATTATTCAGCTATCGCTCCTTTCGGTGGCCTAAGTCCTTTTAGCACTACATCCCTAATTTGGCAAAATCATTGGCCGATTAAGCCGGATGTGGTATTTGAAGGTGGCAATGTAGCAAAAGATGTCCTTGGCGCAGTGACTATGTTCAGCCTTGATTTGTTGACGACATCTCATGAACTTACTAATCGCTTGCTGACTACTACCCACGCAACCAGCGCAGCAACAGCTTTGTGTTCCCGTATGGCTGCACAAATCATGGCGCAGTATCCTAATTTCTGGCCGGAAACAGTGCGAGCTTTGATTGTGCATTCAGCAGAATGGACTAATCAAATGAAGGTCGATTTTCTTGACCCTCAGGAGCGAAGTGGAGATTATCGACACTTGATTCGTCACTGCGGATTTGGCGTACCTAACCTCGATCGTGCCTTGTGGAGTGCGTCCAACTCGTTGACTCTAATAATCCAAGATGAACTTCAGCCGTTCGCACGAGAAAATACGGGAGAACCCAAATTACGTGAAATGCACCTGCATTCTCTTCCGTGGCCTCAAGAAGCTTTAATGAATCTGGGAGCAACTCCGGTTGAGATGCGTGTTACGCTTTCTTATTTTATCGAACCTAGTCCTGGCATTGTCGAGAGGGGCGCAAGTGGACGTTATCTTTATGAGTCTCATGGTTTACGTTTCGATGTGAAACGGCCTTTGGAAAAGCTCGATAATTTTCGAGCACGAATCAATCAACGGGTTCGTAGCGAAGAGGAGGGTAGTTATGCAAGTGGTGGTTTAGATCCAGATTGGCAACTTGGTCCAAAGCTACGTCATTTGGGTTCTCTGCATTCGGATACCTGGACTGGAACCGCTGCGGACTTAGCCGAACGTGGAATTCTTGTTGTTTATCCCGTAACTGGTTGGTGGAAAACCAGAAAGAAACAGGAATGTTATAACAAAACTGCACGTTACGCGCTTATTATTTCTATTTGTACACCAGAAACCGATGTCGATTTATACAGTGTTATCGAAAACCTGGTCGCGATTACCACGTAATATTGTTTATCGTCTTTTGGTATAAACTTTAGTAGATATTCCGAACCAACAACCCTGTCTATACTACCCCAGACATTCCTTTAGAGACTCTTCAGTTAGCAGTTGATAATCTTGAGCTTGCCATACTGGCCGCAGCAGATGGTAGTCGTCCTGCCGTATCTGCCATGCATGACAGCGCTAATGCCGTCACATTGCTTTTTAAACATACGGTAGCTTATGTTAATAGAATGACCAATGGTGATTTAACTAAAATCTTAAGCAGTGGATTTGCCCCTTCGAGTCAGCCTGCTGCCAGGGTTAAAGAGACATTAGGAATGATGCAGTTTTCAAAATACCTGTTTTGGCGAGATGGTAATATCCCACCATTTCAAAGCTGTTGAACGCTCCAGTCTTGCTTCAAGTTCACAAATCTGGTCGGCGGCTAATTTAACGCCCTTTTCATAGGTGCCTGCCATCATCGTTACGATTGCCCGCTTTCCTTTCCAGACAAAATTTCCCGCACGCTTC
>CAIOMN010000130.1 GCA_903859415.1 uncultured Methylococcaceae bacterium | reverse complement strand
CTTTAAGGCCGAAGAAACCATCTGTTTTGCAAGCAAAGCACCAATGTCCGGGTTACTCAAAAAACCACCTGGATAAGTGACTTTCATATAGTCAATCACTTGCTTCAATGCACCAGACTGTAAAAGCTCTGGGGCCATTATGATGCTCCTCCCCGTTTGAATGGAGAATCCTTCAAAGTCAATCAGATAACCGGCCAGTATTTGTCCCTGATGAGTGCTTTTAGCCAGTGTGTAATCGATGATTGTATACTGAACCTTATTAAATAAATCCACCGCATTAAAAGTATCAATACCGTTCGTTTCTTCTACCTGATACATTGCATAGTGAGCAGACCACATATACCGAAGCAATTCAAGCTCATATTCATCAGCCTCCTGATGGGAAAAGCGCAGGAACTTCTCGGCCATATTAAAACCATTAGGACAATAAGCGTAAATAGCGTAATCAGCAAATAAATTCATATCTGTTTCGTTATCAATCGCTAACTCTGTTTTTCCCCACACCTCAAGATCACAACCACAAGTTTTGATATCTTCGGAACTGAGACTGTTATAAATCTTGGTATTAAGTAAAATGCTACGATTACGAATCTCAGGGTAATCAGCTGATGAAAAAGTAATGTCTGTCATATTGAAAACCTGTTCAGATAACGAGTGAGGGAATTTGATTGTAACTCACAAGTCGCTGGTTTGTGAGTTTTAAAATGAAATTATAATTAACCCCTATTTCAAGACCGAATACTGGAAATGTTGAACGGGTACTGTGACCTAATTCTTTCCAATCGGCTGCACACCGAAATGAGGACCGTCTTTAACTTCAAAATCCGGTTTTTGATGAGCTAAAGAAACTTCACTTATACCGCGCGCTTTTCGTGAATAGCGCCTGATAAAATAATAAACCACGCGCTTTTCGCGAATACCGCAAAGAGTTAATGTATTTGAGTGGACTCTACATTATGTAAAGCTTGAGTTCAATCTGATGATATTGGAAACCAGATTAAACATGATAAAACTTGTAAACATATACAAAATAGTGTATTTTCAAAACGCAAATTATTAAAGGGGAAAATTAAATGAACATTTAATTTAAGCCTTAGTATTAACTTTTTGTTGTTACAGTATATTTCTGATGAATCAAAATGAAGATAAACAACCTGATGTCAGTGAACCTATTCCTCAAACCGAGGAAAGTAAAACGCGTCACGAATGGATTTCTGTAGCTGCTTATTATAAGGCACAAACAAGAGGGTTCATCGCGGGACAAGAGCTGGATGACTGGTTGGCTGCAGAAAAAAACTATATTGACATACTGTTAACCTCCTATCTTTCAATTATAGAAGAAGATGGAGTTATAACTCTGTCAAGCCTTCAACAATTAGCAAGAACAATTGGTGTAGAAAGCCCTGATCGATTGGAAAAAGTTGATCTTATTCGGGCAATTCAAGACAAAAGCCTTAGTAACCCGTGTTTTCAACTTGATCCCAGTGATTTATGCAATGAGATAGGTGGCTGTCAATGGAAAATAGAATGCCGGAAAATAATTGCAGAATGGAAGCGATAATTTTGATCAAGTTTTCTATCATGCTTCTATAAAATACAACCCTTATATTGCTAAAAATGATGTGAAATGAATCTATCGGGGAAACTTAATTAATTCAACAGGTAGAAAAATATGACTCAACTATTGCGCTCAATGATTTTAATATTGCTGTTTAGCGGCAATGCCCTAGCCGCTGAAGAGGCCTTTACCCAAGCTGCATTTGATCGTCTGCAGCAACAGGGTACTCCCATTTTAGTCTCGATTTATGCCGATTGGTGTCCTACCTGTCGTGCTCAAGCCCCCATTTTGAAAAAGCTGCTAGAACAAGAAGAGTTTAAACCTATCCATGCGTTGCGCGTCGACTTCGATCACCAGAAAGACATTGTTAACGCGTTTAAAGTCGTTAAACAAAGCACTCTACTTGTTTTTAAAGATGGCAAAGAAGCCGATAGAAGCCTAGGGAGTACTAGTGAGCAAACTATAGAAACACTTTTGCGAAAGGCTTTGTAAAAGGTTATTGCCATGATTGTCGGAGTAAGTGTCTATGGACTCAGTGTCTTTGCCGGAATTTTATCCACTCTATCTCCCTGTGTCTTGCCATTGATCCCAATTCTTGTTGGAACGGCTTTGACGGCACACCGTCACGGGCCGGTGGCACTGGCGATAGGATTAGCGCTCTCATACGCTATCACAGGGCTATTTTTAGCGACTGTGGGACTCGCAATTGGCCTAGATCAAATTGTTTTCCGTAATTTAAGCGCGGTATTATTAATAGTGTTCGGGGTGCTGTTACTGTCGAAGCGTTTACAGGAAGGCTTTGCTTCCGTTACAGCAATCTTCAGTCACAATGGCCAGTCCTTTCTCGAACGAGTATCTACCGACACCCTGAGCGGTCAATTTTTGTTAGGCGCTTTGCTGGGCATCGTCTGGAGCCCTTGCGTCGGACCCACTCTGGGCTCAGCCATTATTCTAGCCAGTCAGGGCGAAAATCTGATTCATGCAACAATGGTTATGGCTCTATTCGGAGTGGGTGCAGCCCTTCCACTGATTGCTTTGGGCTTGATGTCACATCAGGCTATTCTAAATTATAAAAACAAACTGTTAGTTACCGGCAAATTAGGTAAACAAATTTTAGGCGCGTTACTACTGCTGCTTGGTCTGTTTATCGTTACTGGCATAGATAAGGTTTTTGAAGCATGGATTTTAACAAACGCACCGGAATGGTTGAGCAATCTGACGGTTTCAATTTGAGTTCTTTTCCACAAAATAATGTCAAAATCTAACAAAATAGAAATTAACTGGTTACCAGAAGTTGAAGCACATGATTACCCAGCCGCTGCATCCTATTTAAGTATTATTTATAATCCGGACAGAGTGGCTCAGATAATTACTGATCTTAAAACCTCAACAATCGTGCAATTTAAAGCCAAGGATATCTTTCGAGCTTCACAATTATCGTTGCTTGGTGTCAGTAATTCTCATGTACAAAAAGATCGTAAAAAGATTAATAAGGGCATTGCTTTGTCTCCTTTATTACTGGTGAGAGATGCAGTCAATGGCCGTGTGATTATTGCAGATGGTTATCATCGATTATGTGCCATCTATGAGTCTGATGAAGATGCCATGATTTATTGCAAAATTGTGTAAATGAAATTAATGACTGATTAACACAACAACGGCTCTAGCGGCAACTAAGTAATACTCCTGAGCGCATAAAAGCTCCAGGTTTTCGTTGTCCATAATAGCCCGCTCTCCTGATAAACTGGTGTCTATAAAACGATACCATTTTTGATTATCGAGCTTAGGTAGCTGAAATACCAAGGCTTCCCAATAAGCATTGGCAATAAGATAGATATTGGAAAAATGCCCATTTGCATCACAGCCAAACAGATGTGCTGCTATGCTACGAGACTCAAAGCCCCAGTCAGGTGCCCCTAAATAAGTACCATGCCATTCTATTTGCAGACCTTGTCCATCTTTAATAGTAAAACTATCGTATCGTAATAGCTCATGGGATTTTCTAAAAGCAATCAGTAATCGAAAAAAACGAAACAGACCTTTGTTTTTGGATAAGCCATTCCAGTCTACCCAACTAATATTGTTGTCTTGACAATATGAATTATTATTTCCTTGCTGTGTTCTACCAATTTCATCACCCGCTAAAATCATCGGCACGCCACGCGACATTAGCAATAGAGTCACTAAATTTAGAGTCTGACGTTCACGCAACTGATTAATTATAGGGTTATCTGTTTCTCCTTCTGCACCACAGTTCCAACTGAGATTATTATTATCACCATCACCATTACCTTCGCCATTTGCCCTGTTATTCTTGTCGTTATAGCTGACTAAATCATGTAATGTAAAACCATCGTGACTAGTAATAAAATTAACTCCATGATAGGGATCTCTCCCGAATTGATAAAGATCAGAGCTACCTGAGAGACGACTGGCTAACCTCCCCACCATTCCGGGTTCACTTTTGACAAACCGCCTGACATCATCACGGAAATGACCATTCCATTCCGCCCATCTTCCCCAGTTAGGAAAACTTCCAACTTGATAAAGGCCGGCAGCATCCCAAGCTTCTGCGATTAATTTGGTACTGGCAAGCACGGGATCGCCGGCAATTTGTTCCAATAAGGGTGGACTATCCAATACTCTTCCCTGTTGATCACGTCCCAGTATGGATGCCAAATCAAAACGAAATCCATCAACATGCATTTCCATAACCCAGTAACGTAAGCTATCCATTATAAAGTGCCGCACATAAGGCTGATTACAGTTAATTGTGTTGCCACAGCCCGAAAAGTTCATGTAGCTATGGTCATTAGCCAGCATATAGTAAGTACTGTTATCTATACCTTTTAAAGAATAAGCGGGCCCCCTATGATCACCTTCTCCACTATGGTTATAAACAACATCAAGAATGACTTCAATACCCGCTTTATGAAAAGCTTTGACCATGTCTTTAAATTCATTGATCTCACCGCCCAGTTGTTGACTGGTTGAATAACTTGATTTAATAGCGAAAAAAGATAACGGATGGTACCCCCATAGGTTACGGAGTGATGCGCCAGTTTCTGGATTAATGCGCTCATTATCAAGTTCATCAAATTCAGTAATAGGTAGCAACTCAACAGCGGTGATACCTAATTCAAGCAAATATGGTATCTTTTCAATCAAGCCACGAAATGTCCCAGGATGTTTTACAGTGGAAGAGCCATCTTGAGTAAAGCTACGCACATGCAATTCATAGATAACAGAATCAGCCAGGGGTCGATTGATGGGTTGATCAAATTCCCAGTCGTAGTCATGGCTAACTAAAATAGCTCTTCGAAAGGGTGTTTTACAATCTGTTTGACCCGCCCAAGTAGATCTCCCATTTAATGAGGCAGCATAAGGGTCTGCTAATATTTGCTTGGCATCGTATCGGTGTGGGGGTGTTTGTGGTCCGTCAATTCTATAAGCATACTCTATACCAGGATTTAAACCCGCCACGAAGGTGTGCCATACATGCCCTGTACGATTAGTTTTAGTATCAAGTGTAAAAGCAGCTATCTCATCCTCTTCACCTGGTAGAAAAAACACTAAAACAACGCTTGTGGCATGACGCGCATAAATTGAAAAATTAATACCCCCCCTCTCTATGGTGGCTCCAAAGGGTAAGGCATGACCTCGTTGAATGTTAAAATCTTCGCTGATTAAAGAAAGAAATTTCAATGTTGATTGAGAGGTCATAGCGGATTCCACCTTTAAATTAACGTCCATTGAAACCTGCGTCTACAATACAGAGGCTCAAGAGCATCATTTTACCTTGTTAAGTAGTTCTGCAGAAGTTTTTTACCCCATTTAAGCAAATTCAATAAGGTAAGATGTACCGATATTAGCTAACGAGAACTTGGATGCTCTTGATTCAGTTAAGATACAACAGGGGATTTATTCAACCATATTAAAAAATCATCGACACTAAGTAAAGAATGGACATTATATTTAAAGAATACTGTAAAGTTATCTGGGAAAAGAAAGGCTATTTCTTATTAGCTTTATTCGCTTTAGGCTGCTCCATAACCCTGGATTTATCAGCACCTGTCTATTATAAAAATATTGCCAATGGCTTGGCTTTACCCTATTCCGAAGCCACCCTGACTCTGTTACTAGACAATTTAAAAACCCTGGCCGGTATCTATGGAGGAATATGGATATCTTGGCGTTTGCTTGAAATAGCCATCATACCTTTAGACGGTGGCGGTATTAATCTGTTAGATAAACGCTGTTTTGATGTGCTTAAGAAACAAAAGTACGCATTCTTTGAAGATCGATTTTCAGGCAGTCTAATAAAACAGGTCTATCGTTTCTCTCATTCATTTGAAACTATTATGGATTGGTTTTTATTTCAGTTTTACATGAATATTCTAGCAATCTCAATTTCCTTCACCTTGTTTTATCAACAGGAACCTGAATTTGCGTATTACTTTTTAATTTGGGTCGTGGTATTTATCACCTGGAATATCGGCTATTCCATCTGGAAGTTGCGTTTTGAGAAAGCCGTGGCCGAAGCCGACTCACTGGTGGGTGGAGCCTATTCCGATGCAATTAGTAATATTTTCATTGTCAAAAGCTTTGCCTTAGAAAATAGAGAGCAAAAGGTCATTAACAAAGCCACTGACCGTGTTTATAAAAAGAAAAAAATAGCCTGGTTCTTTACTTTTATTTCCTTTGCAATCCAAGGCTTAATGACCTTTGGTATTGAACTCCTCTTAATCTATTTAATGATCCAAAAATGGCAAGCTGGTCATTTTGAGATCGGCCTATTTGTATTGTTTCAATCCATTATGATCATTCTGATTCAACGCTTATGGGAGTTTGGACGTAATATTAGAACTTTGTTTACCGCCTTAGCAGATGCCTCAGAAATGGCAGAAGTCTTTAGACAAAAGGATCTCGAAGTGGATAGCCCGGAGGCACGCCCACATATCATCAGCCTAGGGGTCATTGAGTTTAAAAACCTCTACTTTAGTTATAACTCAACTAATAGCCAGCGAACGGCTCTCTTTAAGAACTTTTCTCTTACTATCAAAGCGGGCGAAAAGGTCGCGCTTGTTGGTCATTCTGGTTCTGGAAAATCCAGTTTGACTAAGCTCCTGTTTCGGTTCCTAGACCCTCAGCAAGGTCATATTTACTTTGATGGCATCGACGCAAAAAACTTCACCCTGGAATCCTTACGTCAACAAATCTCTATGGTTCCTCAACAGCCTGAGTTATTTCATCGCTCGATTCGCGATAACATCACTTTAGGTGCCGAAGTATCAGATGCACACCTACTTGACGTCGCTCAAAAATCCCGCAGCCTGGATTTTATCAATTCATTACCTCAAACCTTTGATACGCTCGTGGGTGAACGAGGGGTTAAGCTTTCGGGTGGAGAAAGACAACGGATTGCAATTGCTCGCGCCTTTTTAGAAGATGCGCCTATCGTGGTACTAGACGAGGCTACCAGTGCCTTAGATTCACTCACTGAACAACAAATACAGGTCGCAATCTTCGAACTTATAAAACATAAAACAGCATTAGTTATTGCTCACCGCCTCTCGACTATCTTGAGTATGGATCGAATTATTGTATTAGATCAAGGTAACATCATAGAACAGGGCACTCACCAAGAACTTCTGGCCAAACAGGGTAAGTATTTCGCAATGTGGCAACATCAAAGTGGTGACTTCCTGGTTGATTAACGACACCTTAGGGATGATGCAGTTTTCAAAATACCTGTTTTGGCGAGATGGTAATATCCCACCATTTCAAAGCTGTTGAACGCTCCAGTCTTGCTTCAAGTTCACAAATCTTGTCGACGGCTAATTTAACGCCCTTTTCATAGGCGCCTGCCATCATCGTTATGATTGCCCGCTTTCCTTTCCAGACAAAATTTCCCGCACGTTTCAAAACTGTTTCTTGAGAATCCAACAAATAACCATTCCAGGATTTCTCCAGTCCCGCCCACAAACGCTCGATCGCGTTGTATTTGCTGTGATAAGGCGGGTAATACACCAATCGAATGATCAACCCCGTTTTGTCTGCAAATTCAATTAGCCTTTGCAAAAACTGTGTTCGGTGACCACTACACTCCGGGCCATTGTCCGAATTGATCACCAAAGTGCGAATATTGGAAAACGCTGGTTTTCGCTGCTCCCACCAGGATTCCAGACCATCTGCCATGAAATCACTGGTTTTGTGACTTTCCCCAAAAAACAGGAAAGACTGGCCACTTACCGGCTCTAATATGCCACCAGGAATCAATTTCTCTTTGCTTGCCATG
>CAIOMN010000129.1 GCA_903859415.1 uncultured Methylococcaceae bacterium | reverse complement strand
GCGTTCTTTAGTCGAAACATAATTAAAAAAAGTAGCTAAGGTGAGTTTGATGATGATAAATAATCCAGCGCTTAATAATATTCCAAAGGCAATCATGAGTGTGACTAAGCCTAGTTGGGTCAGTAAATTGGGTAGTCCGGGGATAGCTAGCCAAAGTAAAAGATCAACTGAAAAAAATAGAGCAAAGGCGGTGAACACTAATAGCAATGCGATTCTAACGATCATGGTCGAGGGATGTTTTAGTGATTCATACTGCAAGCTTAATAGGATGTAAGTTATAATGTAACTATATTTTATTTTAATTCCAAGTAGTAATGATGTCTCAGTTTTTTGAAATACATCCAGAAAATCCTCAGTTGAGATTAATTCACCGTGCGGTAGACATTATTCAAAAGGGGGGGGTTATTGTTTATCCGACTGATTCTTCCTATGCGTTGGCTTGTCACTTAGGTGATAAACAGGCTTTGGATAAGATACGGCGTATTAGGCAGTTGGATGATAAGCACAACTTTACTTTAGTCTGTAAAGACCTTACTCAGGTATCTACTTTTACTAAAATAGGCAATGATGCGTATCGATTGATTAAAGCATTAACGCCCGGTCCGTTTACTTTTGTATTGGATGCAACGCGTGAGGTTCCTAAAAAGTTACAGCATCCCAAGAAAAAAACCATTGGTATAAGGATACCGGATCATCCAGTCGCACAGTTACTGTTGCAGGAGTTAGGGGAAGCATTATTTAGTTCTACCTTAGTGTTGCCGGGAGAGAGCGAAGCCATGACAGATCCCTATGAGATTAGAAACAGGTTAGAGCACGAACTGGATTTAGTGATTGATGCAGGTATCATCGAATATGAAGAAACAACTATGATTGAGGTGTCAAGTAATGGTGCTGAAATCATCAGACAGGGCAAAGGTCTTGCTCCTATGCTAGATTAATTTTGAGAAACAGTAATGGATGAGTTAACGTTAGTCCAACGTATCGTGATTTGGGTGTTGCCGGTTGTTTTTGCCATTACCGTGCATGAAGTTGCTCATGGATGGGTAGCCAGGAAATACGGTGATAATACGGCCTATATGCTAGGTCGATTAACGTTAAATCCAATTAAACATATTGATTTATTTGGAACCATTATTCTGCCCGGTTTGTTACTTGTTTCGGGTACAGGTTTTATATTTGGCTGGGCAAAGCCTGTGCCGGTTGATCCTCGAAACTTTAAGCGGCCACTGAAAGATATGGCCGTAGTGGCTTTAGCAGGCCCCGTCTCTAATTTATTGATGGCGGTTGCCTGGGCATTAATTGCTCGTTTAGGTGTTATTATTGGTGCTGGATTTGAATCCATTTCGCATCCGCTTATTTATTCTGGTGTAGCAGGTATTTCAATTAATTTGGTATTGGCCATGATTAATTTGTTACCGATACCGCCGCTTGATGGAAGCCGTATTTTAACGGGTGTATTGCCGAATTATTGGGCGTGGCAATATAATCGGCTTGAGCGCTTTGGGTTTATTATTTTATTGGCGTTGTTATATTTCAAACTTTTAAATGTCATTTTAGAGTATCCCTTATTCGTCGCGCAGAAAATTTTCTTTTCAATTGCTGGGTTGTAATGAGAGCTGGGTTAGCTTGAAGTTTATTATAAAATGACTGATAAAGTGGTTGCTGTTTTGGAAGAGGAGATAGCGACTTCATTTGCAATGGTTAATGGAGCGCCCTTTAATCAATTGCCTGAAGACCTTTATATTCCTCCTGATGCTTTAGAGGTATTTCTGGATTTATTTGAAGGTCCTCTGGATTTATTGCTCTATTTGATCAAGCGTCAGAATCTGGATATTGTTAATATCCCTATCGCTCAAATTACCCATCAATATATTAGTTATATTCAAATAATGGGGGTATTGAATCTTGAGTTAGCGGCAGAATACTTGGTCATGGCGGCATTGTTAGCCGAGATTAAATCCAGAATGTTGTTGCCAAGGCAGTCAGAGCAAGAAGAGGATGAAGAAGATCCTCGTGCCACCTTAATTCGTAGGCTTCAAGAATATGAATGTATTAAGGCGGCTGCTGAGGAGATTGATTTATTACCAAGAATTGAGCGTGATATATTTACAGTAGATGTCGATGTATCTGCTTTGAGTATTGAGCGACAATTACCCGATATACATTTAAAAGATATGTTGCTGGCGTTTCAGGATGTTTTAAAGCGCGTTGATCAACTCAGTCACCACCAAATTACCAAAGAAGCTTTATCCGTCCGTGAAAGAATGGCAACCATTATGGCAGTCCTTAAAGGAGAAAATAGTCTCCTTTTCTCGCAATTATTTATCCGAAAAGAAGGTAGACACGGAGTCGTTGTCTCGTTTTTGGCCATCCTCGAACTTGGAAAAGAAGGACTCATCGAAATTATCCAGTCAGAACCTTTCGCCGAAATTCGAGTTAGAAACGCAGGTTTTGCCGTCGCCCAAGAAGGTTATTAAACCTAGAAAAAAATCGATTGCTGTTGATGCGGTACTAACGTCGGCATTCCCTAATGAATCTTTAGGGCTATCGAGTACAATTAGCATAGATGGTGAAGTGATTAGAAAACCGATTAGATTGCGTCGGTTTGGTAAGTTTAGGAAACAAATTAATAAGCAAATACATGAGACGATATTAAGTACGACGAATGATCAAGTGACTGAACCCATTGAAGTTAACGAAAAAATAAAATGTATCGTTGAGGCCATTCTATTTGTAGCTAAGCGTCCTATGACAGCTAAGCAGTTATTGGACGTGTTTCCTGAATTGGAGCAGCCAGCGTTACAAGACATACAGGTGGCCATAGAGGTAATTATTGAGGAATATAGAAGCCGTCCGATTGAATTAAAGCAAGTCGCGAGTGGTTATCGATTTCAAATTAAAACAGACTTATCTCGATGGGTATCTCGCTTGTTTGAAGAAAAACCGCCTAAATATTCACGTGCATTATTGGAAACATTGGCGATTATTACTTATAGACAACCCGTAACTCGTGCAGATATTGAAGATATAAGAGGGGTTAGTGTCAGTTCAAGTATTATTCAGACCTTGCTTGAGCGTGAATGGATTAGAGTGGTAGGGCACAAAGAAGCGCCTGGTAGGCCAGGTTTGTATGGCACAACCAAGCAGTTTCTGGATTATTTTAATGTAACATCTTTAAGTGAACTACCTGCGTTAGGGGATATTAAACACCTCGAAGAGTTGGTAGAAAACAAGCAACAACCGACGTAGGTAATGAGTGAAAAGTAATAAATCAAGCAGTGGATCATCAAAGCCGCCAAGTAATTCATCGGCTAGAGTCAATAAGTCACCGAAACAGCAGCGCAAAAATCAGGAAAGAATTACGACTAAAGACGCCGATTATAAGCAATCATCGGTTGCTCCAAAACATTCAAGCCCTGCTAAGCCTGTTAAAAAAGCTAATAGCCCTCAGGTGGATGGTCAAGGAGAACGTATTCAAAAAGTGTTATCGCGGGGTGGTGTTGGTTCTAGAAGAGAAATTGAGCGCTGGATCGATGAGGGGCGATTTAAATTAAATGGAGAGTTGGTTAAGTTGGGAGATCGTCTAAAAGTGGGTGATTTTTTACAGCTTAATGACCGGGTGATTCATTGGGAAAAGTTTGCAATCCAGCCAACCAGGGTATTGCTTTATCATAAGCCTACAGGAGAGGTCGTTACGCGTCGCGATCCTGAGGGTCGACCCGTTGTCTTTACCCAGTTGCCTTCTTTGATAACGGCTCGTTGGATTTCAGTCGGTCGTTTGGATATAAATACTTCGGGGCTATTATTAGTCACTAATAATGGTGAGTTAGCGAATAAGTTAATGCATCCGTCTACTCAAGTTGAGCGCGAATATGCAGTGCGAATATTAGGCGAGGTTTCTGAAGCAACTTTAGAAAAATTAAAGGAAGGTGTCGAGCTAGAGGATGGTAAAGCAAAATTTGACGAGATTCATTTCTTTGGTGGTGAGGGCGCTAACAAATGGTATAACGTTATTGTTAGTGAAGGGCGTAATCGTTTGGTGAGGCGCTTATGGGAATCTCAAGAAGTGGTAGTTAGTCGACTCATGCGGGTTCGTTATGGGCCGGTGGTGTTGCCAGAGCGCTTAAAGACAGGCACTTTTTATGAACTAACGGAAAAAGAATTGGATTTGTTATTTGAGTTTGCGGGTTTGGAGCGTAATGAGCCGGTTGCTGTAAAAGCAAAGTTAGAGCCTAGCAAGGGTCATGTGCCTAGAAAAAGATAGTAAGTTATTGGCTTAGCTGTTTCAGATTCTTCCTTTTGAATCTGTATGTAGCGTTAAATAATTTAAGGGTTGCTTAACTTGAATCTATTGGTATAATAATCGGCTATTGAAGTTATCTTAAACTTCAGGCGCGTAGCTCAGTTGGTTAGAGCACCACCTTGACATGGTGGGGGTCGTTGGTTCGAGTCCAATCGTGCCTACCAGACATTAAAGCACTGCTTAAGCGGTGCTTTTTTTATTGTAGCAACTAAAAACATATTAAAATGCCAGTAATTACTCTTCCTGATGGCTCTAGTCGTGAGTTTGACCATGCTGTAACAGTAATGGATGTTGCCCGATCCATAGGCACAGGATTGGCTAAAGCTACCTTAGCAGGACGTGTGAACGATGTTTTGGTTGATGCCAGTACATTGATTGATCAAGATATTTCATTGCAAATAATTACTATAAAAGATAATGATGGCGTTGATGTTATCCGCCATTCTACTGCGCATTTGTTAGCGCAAGCAGTAAAGCAATTATTTCCTGAAGCTCAAGTAACCATTGGTCCGGTTATAGAAAACGGTTTCTACTACGACTTTTCATATGAAAGACCATTTACTCCCGATGACCTTAAATCAATTGAAGCCAAAATGCAGCAGTTGGTTTCTGAAGATCACGTCATTACTCGTTCTGTCTTAAGTCGTGATGCGGCAGTAGATTTCTTCAAAGGTTTAGGTGAGCGTTATAAAGCTGAATTGATTGAGTCAATTCCAGCGGACCAGGATTTATCGCTTTATGAGCAAGGTGGCTTTACAGATCTTTGCCGTGGGCCTCATGTCCCAAGCACTGGAAAGTTAGGTAGCTTTAAATTAATGAAGATTGCCGGCGCTTATTGGCGAGGTAATTCTGACAATGAAATGTTACAGCGTATCTACGGAACAGCATGGGGTGATAAAAAGGAATTGCAGGCTTATTTGCATCGTTTGGAAGAGGCAGAAAAGCGTGATCACCGTAAATTGGCAAAAACCTTTGATTATTTTCATATCCAGGAAGAAGCGCCCGGGATGGTGTTCTGGCATGAAAAAGGTTGGGTCATTTATCAACAAATAGAACAATATATTCGTGAAAAGTTACGGGTAAATGGTTATGGTGAGGTCAAGACTCCTCAGCTTGTAGATAGATCACTTTGGGAAAAGTCTGGGCATTGGGATAAATTTGGTGCGATGATTTTTACGACGCATTCAGAAAGTCGTGATTATGCTATCAAGCCCATGAACTGCCCTTGTCACGTTCAGATTTATAACCAGGGCATTAAGAGTTATCGTGATCTGCCTATCCGTATTGCAGAGTTTGGTTCATGTCACCGGAATGAGCCATCAGGCACGTTACACGGCTTGATGCGGGTTAGAAACTTTGTTCAGGATGATGCCCACATCTTCTGTACAGAAGGGCAGATTCAAGACGAAGTATCGACGTTTATTGATATGTTGTTTTCAATATACAGTGAATTCGGTTTCGAAGAAGTTATTATGAAGTTATCGACTCGCCCTGAAAATCGTGTGGGTGATGATTCGGTCTGGGATAAAGCAGAAACAGCATTGGCTTTGGCATTAGATAATAAGGGTTTAAAGTGGGATCTGCAGCCAGGTGAAGGTGCTTTTTATGGTCCTAAAATTGAATTCTCATTGAAAGATTGTATCGGACGTGTCTGGCAATGTGGCACAATCCAGGTTGATTTTTCTATGCCAGGTCGACTCGGTGCAACCTATATTGCTGAAGATGGCTCAAAGCAAGTTCCAGTTATGTTGCATCGTGCCATATTAGGTTCCTTGGAAAGATTCATTGGAATTCTGATTGAGCAATATGCTGGTACCTTCCCTGTTTGGTTGGCGCCTGTGCAAATCATGGTGCTTGATATAGCTGATCGTCATGCTGATTATGCCTCTCAAATCATGAAGACACTAGAGCAACAAGGTTTTAGGGTAAAAATTGACTTGAGAAATGAGAAGATCGGGTTTAAAATTCGCGAGCACTCAATGCAACGAATACCGTATTTGGTAATTGTTGGTGATAAAGAATTAGAACAACAAAATATTACAGTGCGTACACAAAAAGGTGAAGATCTAGGTAGTCTTTCAATCGGTGATTTTGCCGAGCGTATTAAGCAAGAGATTGCGGATCGAAAATTATAGTATTTATTGGAGGATTAGGGTATCGCTGCTAAAAAAGATGAAACGCGCCTGAATGATTTTATCACCGCTAGACGGGTGAGGGTTACAGGGGCAGAGGGTGAAGCATTAGGTATTATCTCATTGGATGAAGCCAAACAGATTGCATATGCGGCAGACTTGGATTTAGTAGAAATATCACCAAACGCGGATCCCCCGGTTTGTAAGATAATGAACTACGGCAAATACCAGTTTGAGCTTAATAAAAAGCTTCAGGTTGCCAAAAAGAAACAAAAGCAAATTCAGGTCAAAGAAATTAAATTTAGACCTGGCACTGACGAGGGTGATTATCAGGTTAAGCTCCGTAGTTTAACTAAGTTCCTTAATGAAGGTGATAAAACCAAAGTCACCGTTCGTTATCGTGGGCGTGAAATGGCTCATCGCGAAATCGGCATGGATTTGTTAAAACGTATCGAAAAAGACTTGGAAGAAATAGCCATTGTTGAACAGTTTCCAAAAATGGAAGGTCGTCAAATGATAATGGTTATGTCACCTAAGAAGAAAAAATAATCTAATAACTGATTACATCACTACTTTATTGTGGGATGCAATTCTGTGAGGACATATTAATATGTTTTCATAGTTAACAGCAGAGGATTTGCTGTTTAGAGCATTACTGATTGTGATGCTTGTAATTCTTTAGGGCCATGCATTTTGCCTTGTTGGGTTATATCTCAGGGATTTTTATTTTATATTATTGGAGCAAACAAATGCCAAAGATAAAAACTAACCGTGGTGCTGCCAAGCGTTTTAGACGCACTGGCAACGGCGGTTTTAAATGTGGACAATCACATCGCCGTCATATTTTGACCAAGAAGTCTACTAAGAGAAAAAGACAGTTACGCTCACCCGCAACTATTCATCCATCAGATGTACGTATGGCTATACGTATGATGCCATACAGTTGATAGGAGATTAAGAATGCCTAGAGTTAAACGTGGTGTAACAGCCAGAGCAAGACATAAAAAAGTTTTAAAGCAAGCGAAAGGCTACTACGGTGCACGTAGTCGAGTTTATCGCGTTGCTAAACAAGCAGTTATTAAAGCAGGTCAATATGCTTACCGCGACCGTAAGCAGAAAAAACGTCAATTCCGTGCTTTGTGGATTGTTCGTATTAATGCGGCTGCTCGTTTGTATGGAATTTCATACAGTCGTTTGATTAATGGCTTAACTAAAGCGAATGTCAAAATCGATCGTAAGGTCTTGGCTGATATCGCTGTTAGAGACATTGAATCGTTTGGAAAAATTGCTGAAATAGCTAAAGCCAATCAAAGTCCTGTTTCTTAAGTAATACCTCAACCCATCTCTTCGGAGATGGGTTGTTCAGGGTTTCCTGTAGTCAGTTTTCAAATTCACCCATCCCTAACATAAGCGAGCAGTGCAGTGTCGGCTATCCTTGAAGAGATTCTCGCGCAGGCATTACAAGAGCTTGCAGCAGTTAAAGACCTTATTGAACTAGATAAGGTGCGTGTTCATTATCTGGGTAAAAAAGGATTATTTACCTTACAGATGAAAGAACTAGGTAACTTAGATCCCGAGCAACGGCGATCAGTTGGCCAAATCATTAATCAAGCTAAAGACCAGTTTCAGCATCAGCTAGAAATTAGCAAAGATAACTTGGAGGCTGCTGCTCTTGCATCAAGATTAGCTTCTGAAAGTATCGATGTTACTTTGTCAGGCCGTGGTCAGGTAGTGGGTCGATTACACCCAGTGACAACCACACTGCGACGAATTTCCAAGATCTTTGCGAGTGTCGGTTTCAAAGTCGTTGAAGGTCCTGAAATTGAAGATGATTATCACAATTTCGAAGCACTTAATATCCCTGCGCATCATCCAGCGCGAGCGATGCATGATACCTTTTACTTTGATGCACATACCGTTTTAAGAACGCATACTTCACCGGTTCAAATCAGAGTTATGGAATCCGAAAAGCCACCTTTAAAAGTGATTGCTCCGGGCCGTGTTTATCGTTGTGATTCAGATATTACCCATACCCCAATGTTTCATCAGGTCGAAGGCTTTTTAGTCGATACGGATGTAAGCTTTGCTGACTTAAAAGGTGTGGTTTATGAATTCTTGCGCGCATTTTTCGAGAAAGATATACAAGTACGCTTTAGACCCTCTTACTTTCCTTTTACTGAACCCTCTGCTGAAGTTGATATCGAGTGCGTGATGTGTGATGGCCACGGCTGTCGGGTTTGTAGCCAAACTGGATGGTTAGAGGTGATGGGTTGCGGAATGATTCATCCCGAGGTTTTTAAAGCAGTTAATATCGATAGTGAGCAATACAGTGGTTTTGCGTTTGGTATGGGCGTAGAGCGTCTTGCTATGCTGCGCTATGGAATTAATGATTTAAGATTGTTTTTCGAAAATGATCTTAAATTTTTAGAGCAATTTAATTAAGATGTCGTAACACAGGAATACTTGAATCATGCAAATTAGTGAGGCCTGGTTAAGGTCGTATGTAAACCCAGACATCAGCACAGAAAAACTGGTTGAGCAATTAACGATGGCAGGTTTGGAAGTGGGTTCTGTTGAGCCTGCTGCGGCACAATTTAGTGGTGTTGTGGTTGGCGAAGTATTGGCAATGCAGCAACATCCGGATGCAGATCGCCTGCGTGTTTGTCAGGTTAATGTTGGAGTAGCAGAGCATTTACAAATCGTCTGTGGTGCAAGCAACGTACGCGTGGGATTAAAGATTCCTGCGGCACTTTGTGGTGCTGTTTTGCCAGGTGATTTTAAAATAAAAAAATCTAAATTACGTGGTCAAGAATCCTTTGGTATGTTGTGCTCTGAAAAGGAACTGGGTTTAGCCGCCGATGCTCATGGTTTGATGGAATTGGCTGATGATGCTCCGGTGGGTGTTGATATTCGTGATTATTTATCACTGAATGATTCGATTATTGAAGTTGATTTAACGCCTAATAGAGCGGACTGTTTAAGCGTAGAAGGTTTGGCGCGTGAAGTTGCATTATTGAATGGATTGGATTGGTCAACTACATCCGTGCAGCCGACTGCGATTGGACACGCTGAAACCTTAAAAGTATCTGTCGAGGCAACTGAGGCATGTCCACGTTATTTGGGGCGTTTAATTAAAGGTGTTAATGCTATTGCAGAAACGCCGTTATGGATGCAAGAGCGCCTACGTCGTTCGGGCTTAAGAAGTTTAGGTCCTTTGGTTGACGTTACCAATTATGTTTTATTGGAATTAGGTCAGCCGTTACATGCTTTTGATGCTGAAAAGCTATCAGGTAACATCACTGTTCGTTATGCCAAGACAGACGAGTCTTTAAGTTTGTTAAATAATGAAGTGATTAAATTAGATAATGAAGCCTTGGTAATTGCAGATGAACACCAACCTCTAGCTCTCGCTGGTGTGATGGGAGGTAGTTTTTCAGCTGTTTCTGATGATACTCAAGCTATATTTTTAGAGTGTGCGTTTTTTGCTCCTCAAGCGATTGCGGGTAAAGCGCGACGATTTGGCTTACATACTGATTCTTCGCATCGATTTGAGCGTGGTGTAGATGCAACTCTACAAGTTCGTGCTATTGAGCGTGCAACTCAGTTGATTGTTGGTATTGCGGGAGGTGTTGCTGGTCCCGTGACAGAAGTCACGACAGCTGATGAATTGCCAAAACGTAATCCGGTTTTTTTAAGACCAATACGTATCAAAAAAACGCTTGGAATTAACTTAACCAATGAACAGGTGTTAGATATTTTTCAACGCTTGGGTATGGTTGTCGAAACTCAAGATGATGGTTGGAAAATTACACCTCCGGGTTTTCGTTTTGATATCGCCATAGAGGCTGACTTGATTGAAGAAATAGCCCGCGTGTATGGTTATAATAATCTTCCTAGCAGTAGTCTTTTGATGCGCTCAGAGTTGAGTTCTGTATCAGAAGGTCTGCTGGAAATAGATCGCGTTAAAGACCTATTGGTTGATCGTGGTTATCAAGAAGCTGTTACCTATAGTTTTGTTGATGAGGATATTCAACAGGCGGTGGCGCCAGGTATTGAGGCTATTCGCTTAAAGAATCCGATTTCTTCTGAATTGTCTATAATGAGAACAACGCTTTGGTGTGGTTTACTGAAAGCAGCGCTTCACAATACTAATCGTCAGCATCATCGAGTCAGGTTATTTGAAACTGGACTTCGTTTTTTAAAAATTGACGAAGTAACGCATCAACAAAAAATGCTTGCGGGTTTGGCTATAGGTGATATCTATACAGAACAATGGGGTGCAAAAGCACGTAAAGTTGATTTCTTTGATATTAAGTCTGACTTGGAAGCGATCTTCGGATTAACAGGTTGCACGGTAAAGTATGTAGCGAACTCAAATTCGACTTTACACCCCGGTCAAACTGCTGAAATCTTATCGGAAGACGGAAATAGAATTGGCTGGTTGGGTATGTTGCACCCGCATTTGGAGAAGCGATTAGGTTTTGATAGCCAAGTATTCCTTTTTGAACTTGATCAAAATTTATTGCTTAATAAAAATATTCCCATTTTCAAATCACTTTCTAAATATCCATCAGTGCGTCGGGATTTGGCCTTGATCGTACATGAAGAAATTTCCGCAAGTGAGATAATTAATTGCATTCAGAGTAGTTCAGAACCTAAATTACAAGACGTTACTATTTTCGACCTCTATCGTGGTAAAGGTATTGGCGAAGGTTATAAAAGTATAGCCTTAAGTTTATTCATGCAAGATGAGACACAAACATTAACAGAAATTGAAATTGACGCTATCGTTAACAGACTGTTAACTTTATTGGCCAAAGAAAAGAATGCAAAACTGAGGGATTGATTTATGGCATTAACAAAAGCGGATTTTGCTGAGAAATTGTTTGAAGAATTGGGCTTAAACAAAAGAGAAGCAAAAGAATTGGTAGAAGTTTTTTTTGAAGAAATTAAAGCTTCGTTAGAACAGGGAAAGCAGGTAAAACTATCTGGGTTTGGTAAATTCGAACTACGGGACAAAACAAGTCGTCCTGGACGGAATCCAAAAACTGGAGAAGAGATTCCCATTACGGCAAGGCGTGTGGTAACATTTAGATCCGGACAAAAACTTAAGGCTCGGGTAGAAGCGTATGTTGGAGCAGAGCAATAATAATGAACAGCCAGTAATACCAGATAAGCGCTACTTTACCATAGGTGAAGTGAGTGACTTATGTGGGGTTAAGCCACATGTGTTGCGATATTGGGAACAAGAATTTACTGAGCTGAGTCCTTCAAAAAGACGTGGTAATCGTCGTTATTATCAACGCCATGAGGTGTTATTAATTCGACAGATAAGGGGTTTGTTGTATGAGCAAGGGTATACTATTGGTGGTGCTAGAGCCCACATGGCGAGTGAATCTAAAGAAGGTATAAGTCATTGTCAGCAATTGATATGCCAAATGGTTGCTGATCTTGAAGATATATCAGATTTACTCAAATAGAAAAGCGCAACCACGTCGTTTCTGTAGTATAATTCTGAATCTACAGGAATAAGTAGTTTATGAAGATCAATGTCGGGGCGTAGCGCAGCTTGGTAGCGCACTTGTCTGGGGGACAAGGGGTCGTAGGTTCAAATCCTATCGTCCCGACCAATTGAATTAATCTATCATATATCATCGTGTCCCGCAAAGATAAAAGATCCCTGTTTTGGTATGTCATCCGGTATAACAGTTTTTGACGCACGCTAACTTTCTCTGTTTTAATCCACAAGCAACCTCTGTCTATCATCAATAAAAACATTTGCTCCTAATGCGATTTCAGGCACATAAAAAAGTTGCTCTATTCTAGAGTAACTATCATTTGTGCGTATGTATATTGACCGCGAAAACTCACGGGAAAATTATTGATGCTATTTCCACCAATTAATGTGCCGATGATATTCTTTGATGAAGTATAAAATGAGACGGTTGACGTAAAATCAAAATAGATTTTAGGAAACGTTGTCGCCATTTTGACTTGGCCAGAGTTTGAAAGATACCACCAATTAGCCAAAAACGGACTAGGAATGGTAGGATTAGTAACTGTTCCATACAAAAACCAGGCAGGAGAATTCGGATCAAGCGGAGCAACTGATGCATATAGTAAGCTTGGGCCATTCGGCGGCGCGAATTCATAATCCAGTTCCGGAGCCTTTACTGCGGGTAATGCAAATCGATTTAATCCTTCTACTAATTCAGGAATATTGCTTGCATAAGATAGTGTGTAATTATTAATGGAGGTGTTTGGATCGGTTGCCGTTCCGTCCGGTGATATCAGCTCGACACCAATATGCGCAACTCGTCCAGGTTTTCCGGGATGTCCGTTCACGCTAACCTCTTGACAGTCAGAAACGCGGACAACTAAGCTGGCTTTAGTGCCGTTGACGACCAACTTGTATTTACTGGGTACCAAAGCACGAGCCTGGATTTCATTGATGGGAGCAACACCGGCAAATTCTGTACAATTGTTTAAATCTACTTCTAATGCTTGCTTATATGTGTCGTATCTTTCTTGATTATCGGCATTTGCCACAAAGGCAGTGATTAGAAGCGGAGTGGCCAATAGTAGATGTTTTTTCATTTTATTCTCACATGGTTATAATAGTTAATTGCTTACCGTATTTATTCGTTTTTTGGGTTCTAGTTTTTTAACGTAGGTATATGACTTTAAAATCTTCCAAAGATATAGTCAATATATTAATAATAGTTAATTCACTTTTTACAACAAAGAGACAATGCTAAATTTCGCTAGTTAAATTAATCAAGAAGTGTTATTAAATTTATTGGCTTATGAATTTTATGAGTGAACTCTAGTTGGTACTGGGTTACTTATTCGAGCCACAAAGTGCACTAGATAAGGATAAGAATGGGGCAAATACTGACGGCCCTACAGTAATCGTATTGTTGTATGTAGTCAGCGTTCCAGGTTTGTAGCCAACGTATGCATTTCATTGCTTGACGTTCTTCTGTTTGCAACAGATAGAAATGCGTCAGGAGCAAACAGAAACTGGTTAGCTACAAACCATTTTATCTACTCTAAACTGCGTTGCTTTAGCTATCAACGTCTTTCCCATAAGAGTATCTCTATTATTGTTAAAGGCAGCGTAGTTTCCACCAATTGTGGTTATGTATGAATTTACTACACGCCAAGCCTTGTTTGCAGTATCCCTGATTATAAATACACTAAGGAATGATGCAGTTTTCAAAATACCTGTTTGGGCGAGATGGTAATATCCCACCACTTCAAAGCTGTTGAACGCTCCAGTCTTGCTTCAAGTTCACAAATCTGGTCGGCGGCTAATTTAACGCCCTTTTCATAGGTGCCTGCCATCATCGTTACGATTGCCCGCTTTCCTTTCCAGACAAAATTTCCCGCACGCTTC
>CAIOMN010000128.1 GCA_903859415.1 uncultured Methylococcaceae bacterium | reverse complement strand
GGGTGGCTGAATTTGGCAGGATGACTAACCAATGACAATTGTTTAGCTCTTTTTGCTGCATCAGGCAACCATGTAGCTAACGCAAACAACTCATTAGCCTCTTGTGTTAATTCATGCTCTTGTTCTACCGTTGTTTTGCTGTCTATTTTCTTTTTTAACCAACTTTCTTTACGTTCATTTAGAAAACTTTGTATTGCAGGGTCAATCATATTTGCTCCTTAAGATTTTTGGACTCACGATGACACGAGGTGCATCTTAGACCTGTATAAAATAAAAAGCAATTATTTTTATCCACTACATACTTTTTTAATATTTTTTAGCTGTTTTCTGGAAATGGCGAGCTAATAGCTAAAGCTATTGGATTTCGTGCTGGTGATTTGAAGTAGAATATCCGCTCTACTGAACAAGTAGCTTAGAAAACTACATACTTTTTTAGCCCCGTGCACTGCCGAACAGGCAGCTTTACAATAAACCTGACAGTTCTTTAATAAATGTCAGGTTTTTTCATGTAAACCAAATTGGCTGGAATAGTTAAATTTCCAATCATTGGGGTTTTTTCCATACGTAGGAAAATTTGCCTCCCCATAAGTTTGCGCAGCTGCTTGCAAATTTGATTTAGGTGAGTTTTTTAATAAAGCAGAATAATCCCGCCATAACCATAAACGTTGTTTTTCTAGCGTCGATAAATTTTCATCGTGGACGATGCCATAAGCACTCTCTTTACTAATCCACTCACCATAATTATCTTTTTCTGAAAACTTCCATCCGTTATCATTTGGAATTAAAAACAAGGTTAGTTCTGGCATACTTTTTCTAAATTGAATGTATTGTTGTGGCTCACCCGTTAGCCACCAACACGAAGTAATCCAGCCGGATAAAGTTTCGGGGCCTTGTTGACCGTAATTAGTTAATAATTGCTGGATACAATGATGCTCTAAATCAACTAAGCTTTGTTTGGGTTGCAATGTTTCTGGCTTAGTAATACGCGCAGTGGCATCTAGCCGTGTTGCAATAGCATCAACATCGAGCAATTGTTTTAAATCGTGTGTTACTAAGCGGTTTTCTGAAGATTCATATCCAGGATAATTAAAAACCACGTCTTTTTCTTTTAAACCTTTTAGATTGAATTGCATCAGCGCCATATTACTGGTCGCCAACTCAGACACTAGTTCTCGATGACGCATGATTCTCCCTGCCAACTGAATGAATGAACGATAAGAAGATGGCTCAACTACTGCCCAATCAAAATCATGATCACGCCCAACCTCTTCAACAGGAGTTGCCACCAGAATAAAAATGACATTAGTCGCTTTAATTGACTTTAAGTGTGCCTGAATTTGGGGATTGTTTAGCGTATGTTTTGGATTACTAGCTGTACGCTTTAATACCGAGTCCAAATGTTTTTCCTGCTCATTACGCATAATCAAAACTTGCTGACTGTGGTATGCCATCGCCCTTATCTCAGTATCATCAGGCCAATTTGCATTAAGCAGATTTCGGGTCAAGGCAATACACGGCTTTATATTGGCAACACGCACGACACCAAAGCTAACGTGTTTGCCTGTTATTTTATCGACTAAATGATGTTGTTGATGTTTTTCAATAATTGCCGTTTGTATGATTTGAGCAAAATAGTCATCAACCGTTAGGTTTTGTTCAGTTGCCTGTTCTGGGGAGCAATCAGTGATAGTGGCTTTACGTTTTGCGCTTTGCTTCTGTAGAGATTGATTGCGTTTATTAACAAATTGTTGATGAGCAGTGCGATAAGCCTCCGTTGCCTGCGTTTCTTTTTGGCTCTCAATCGTCATCACTTGCGTGGAATATTCATCAATCCATACACAACCAACAGAATGTCTTTTTCCCCTCATCGTTGCAAAAATAGACCAACCCGATTGATAGGCATAATAATAACCTTCAGCCAAATCAGGTGGAATGGTTGCTGAAGAAATCATCACTTTTCTACCTAACATACCCGCCAGGTGAATCAATCGACCAATTGCAATTAAATCATCTCCACTAAAATCATCAATTTCATCAATGACTAAGTCAGACGACATTAAACGTAATGTCGGTAAAATATAGCGCCCACCTCGCTGAGTTTCGGTTGCGCCCATTAGATGGTCTATCGTACAACTCAAGACTGGAGCATATAAGAATTGACGATCTTTTGTAGTTTTTAGGGCTGTTTGTAACCAATCATCAGGAAAATCGCATTCAAAATACAGCTCATTATCCAGAAGGGTTTCTTCAGATTCTGAACCTGATGCCTCTAGTTCTACGTCTTTTTTATCTTGTTCTTTTTGATCATGTAATTCTAAAACAGCGCGTGAACCGATTAATACCGCCAATTCATTATTCTTTAAGCCAATTCGCTCACGGTATTCATCACCTGTTTGGAGAGTTAAAGTTCGCAATCCTAATGCTAGAACGTATCGTAGACTATCGCTATTAGGAGATAATGCTCTCATGATTTTTGCATTGGCAAAAGTTTTACCTTTGCCGGTACTCGCCATATTGACGGCAAAAAATCCGTACTGATTTTTATCAATTAGTGTGTTTTGTTGACGCCATTGGATGATTTCTTTAACAGCTTTATCTTGCCATTCAAAACCTTGCTTACTGTTTTGCTTTAATGGTTTAACGTCATAAACTCGCTCTAACTCCTCATTTATCCCTTCTAGCATAGGTAAAAAATGAGCAGCATGTTGAGCTTGTTTTGAAACACCAAGCAAATGTTCATCCAAGGTTTGTTTCAAGACTCTTTTTTTATTACTATCCATATCGGTATTGGCATAAAGAGCCAATTCACGATTTTTTAAGCGATTAGCATCATCTATTTTTAACGATGAATAATAATGATCCCCCAACATTAAGGTGAGCCGGCTTTGCAGAAGAATCAACCGCCAACTACCATCATTGATCGCTTGCTCCAATAAGGGCAAATACTGATTTAAGCGCACCGCTTGTTTTTTACATTCTTTTAACCAACTAATCGAATCGCTGGGCAAGCCTTTGGGATAATCAAAACAACGCGGCAAATTTTTCTTAAAAGTGTCGGCATCATAGCTGTTTTCATAACCCCAGTTTTGACGAATACGCTTAAACACAGAACTAAAATCTTCTGCTGATTTACCTGCTGTTTTTTCAATTGACGGCAAACGATGATGTGAAACAATTAGCCACGCTAACATACTTGCGGCATGAGGTAATTCATATAGAGGTGTTTTTTTGTCATTTTTAAGCACAGCTTGCTTTAAGCCTGTTACTTCAAACTTGCCTTGTATCAACCTATTTAGCCATTGCTCATCCGTTTCACCATTGACGTAAGCATTAAAAAATAACACAGACATCCATTCGTGACGTAATGGATCACCTGATTTTTTATCTTCCTTAAGTTTCGCTTGAAAATATTCTGAAGCTTTACCCCAATCATGGAAGAGGGATGCCAAAGCAGTCAGGGTTTTTATTAGAGGTAAATACTGCCAATCGTTTTCCCATTGGTTATTCATCATATTTTTGCGTGTACTATTAACCGGCACTATTCCTTCTTCATTAAACCGTTTACGATTCCCCACAATCCAAACCAATTCACTCCGACTTCTGGATCTTATCCAATGGCAAGAAACCGCGGTATTCTTAGTCGCGGTTTTACGTAACAGCGTTTTAACGGCGATCAAACCATCTTCAGTAATAATGGTTTGCCAGGTGTTATCTCCAATACGATTGGCAAAAGCATCTAAAACCCTACGCGTCCTATTCAGTGCCTTTTTTTCGCATTGGCTTACAAAAGTGACCATCATAATAGGTCATCTCTTAAGGCTTGTTGCTTGACTTGGTCAAACATAAAATCGAGGGCTTTATGTTCGGTAAATTTTTGTAATACTTGTTG
>CAIOMN010000127.1 GCA_903859415.1 uncultured Methylococcaceae bacterium | reverse complement strand
GTTCGATCAAGGGGCACAACACCACCTGAGCCTCTAACAAGAGATGATAAACCTTGAAAGTGTTCTTCAACCTCACTACCCAAAGGCTTCGCATTCTGACCGTTGGCACCTGCCGACTTAGCTGCATCTAATAGCTTAGTCATTCGTGGATCGATAGCTTTTAACGCACCCGCCTGTTTAAGTTTTGCTGCAGCATCCTCTGGTCCAGCTGGTTTGTTTGTTAAAGACGTTTCTTTATTGACTGCTTCTAATAATTTCCGTAAAGGTGAGTCTGGGCTAGAAGCAAACTCTAACACTTCTGTTGCTTGCGCTGGACTGCTGGTGGGTTTGATTTTTACATTGCCGAGCAGTGTGTCCCAGTATTTAATATAGTCTTGATAATAATAGCTACGAATGGCCTCATCCAGTTTGTCGCTATCAATTGAATCCGACTTTGTTGAACCAAGAACCCAACTACCATTCAGCGATTCTTCTATTTGTTCTTTACTTTGTTTTAGAAAAACCGAATAAAAACCATCATAAGTGAATAGATAGGGGATCGTTTGTTGTCCTAAACTACCTGTCTTAGTCGTGAATACGCGATCCGCATTAATACCCAATGCATCTTGCAATTTAAAATCTTGTGATTTGGATTGTAATGAATCATTTTTAATGCGCATATAAATTTGTTGCGCAACCGGAATACGGTTTAGTATTTGTCTGGCAGCTGAAATTAAACGCTGATTAAGTTGTTGTGTCTCTGGAGGTAGCTTGAGTAAGTTTTCTAGGTGAGTAACCAACTGAGCTTGGGTTTGTGTATCGGTTGCGTAGGTATTTTGCCAATCAACAGCAACCCAGGCACTTACTAATTCTGGCTTGAATTGTTTGGTATCCCCTAGCATTAGATAGACTTCTAATAAAGAATATAATATATCAGGGTTATCCGTACTGGCCTTAATACGCTGTTCTAAACGATTTTTTATGAGTGGTAATAAGCCATTTTGCAATAAACCGTTGTATGTTTCGTTAATAACAGGCTGTAATTTATCGCCTTGATATAACCCAAAGGACATTAAAAAGGGTTCATCTTCAGAATAAACCTGGGTAATACCTTGCACTGCATTCAATCGCACCAAAAGTGCAGAAAAATCAGATTGCCAGTTTGGGGTTGAGGAAAGAATAGTGTTGTATTGATGAATTTTTTCTAAAGTCTCCGCGATTTTTGTTTGATTTTTCTCATAACTGGTTAACCACAAAGCAGACATCACAATAATAAGAGTGAATGCGGCACCATAAACTCCATTACGTAAGAGTGTCTGGATTCGCTCTATTTTAGGGTTAATACCAACAATCAATGCTTCTTCAAAAATCACTTCTTTTAGCAAGCGTGTTATAAAATAACTTTTTCCTTTTCCACTGAGTAATGGCGCAGTTGATCGGTCCAGCTTAAAGGTATTCGCGAGCATTCCCATTAATCGATCTATGGGCGTACCTTCTTGAGTCCCGGATGTTAAATAAACGCCACGCAAATAGGGGGCACTTTGATATCGGTTTGCCCCATAACATTCTTGTAAAAAACTTAGCAGGCTTTCTCTTAACAAAGCCATTCGTTGAGGAAATCCAAAAATCAAATTGCGTCTTTGTATATCACGCTCTTCCTGAAGACGTCTAGGTAACTGCTCATTAATGCGCTTTAATAAATCATCAAAATCTTGACTGACTCTTGTGACTACATCAAATGGATTATTGACATCCTCTTCGGGGAAAGTAACTCCCCATACCTGCTCTCTTTCTTCTTTACTTAAATTAGCAAAAAAATCATTAAAACCAGCAATTAAATCTGCTTTAGTAAATAACATGTAAATAGGAAACCGAATGCCAAATTGACTGTGCAATTCTTCAATACGTTTCCTAATAGCCTGAGCGTGCTGGCTTCTTTCTTCATCAGTTTGTTTGAGTAAATCAGACAAACTCATAGTAATCAGTGCACCATTGATGGGTCTTCTGGGTCTATGCTTTTTTAATAAATCTAAAAAGCCTAACCAGGCGGCCTTATCAACTGCCTCATGACTGTCTTGAGTTACATAACGTCCTGCAGTGTCCAGTAATACGGCTTGATCAGTAAACCACCAATCACAATTCCGAGTACCCCCTACACCTCTCAGTGCACCTTTACCAAATCGGTCTGCCAAAGGAAAATCTAAACCTGAATTGATAAGTGCGGTCGTTTTTCCAGAACCCGGTGGACCGATAATAATGTACCAAGGCAAATCATAGAGATAATTTTTACCTTGAACATTTTTAGCCCCCTTCTTAAGAGTTTGCAATGCTTCATCAAAGTTATTAGCTATTTTTGCTACATCGGCATCAACGTCTTTATCTATTTGCGTTGAACCTGCATCGGCTGGCGATACTAAATCAGTTGCCATTTGAGCATTCGCCTGGTTAGCTTTTAATTGTATACGGAGATTATTTAATCCCCACAAAAGCACCATAACCAGAATAACTAATAATCTAACGAAATCTGACTCTAATGGAGTATGTCCCGCAATAGCTATAAGTGGACCAAAAAACCAAATCAATAAACTTAAGGCAATAATGCCTAACAGTTGAATAACCCATTTATTTTGAAAAAATTTAATCACTGATTTCACGGCTTATCCTTTGCGACTATATAATAATTTCTACGCGGCGGTTCATAGCTTTATGCTCCGGACTGTCGTTGGGAACCATTGGTTGGGTATCAGCCCGACCTTCCGACACTATCGTAGTATTTAGTTTATTGTTATTGGTTAAAACTTCACTAACCGATAAAGCTCGCGCTTTTGACAAATCCCAGTTAGAAGGAAATTTTGCAGAGAAAATAGCTGAACTATCCGTATGACCAACAACCGTGATTCGTTCAGAAATCTTACTCAGCGCCTGACTAATTTTATCCAGAAGAGGGTAATATTCAGTACTAATTTTATCGCTACCAGAGGCAAAAAAACCTTTACTCATAATTCGAATAATTGTTTTGCCATTTCTTTGAAGAAGTTCGACTTGTCCGCTTCGAACTTCTGGCTCTAGAAATGTTGTTAGCTCATCAAACTGCGAAGGAGTCGAAACAACGGGTGCCTCTGCTGATTGGGATGGTTCAATTACTGGAGAGACGAGAGGTTGGACATTAAAACTATCTTTAAGAGTATATAGCTCTGACAATATCGGATTTGATGCTGTATTGACTGAATAGAGAAAACCTAAAAAAACCAGCATCAATACTAAAAAAGCAATTGAACCAATAACCCATAAAGGAACAAACTTAGCGAGAACATTTCGTTTATCTTTAATACCTTGCCAATGAATAGATAAAGATCTTTCTATATCCCCTCGTTGTCGCTGAATAATTTGATAGGTATTTTCTCGAATTTCATCGAGTTTACTTAATCCGTGATCCTCAATTCTATATCGACCTTCAAATCCCAAACATAAACAGAAGTACAACAACTCCAGTAAATCTAAATGGGTTCCTGGCTGTTGCATGCAGTTTTTTAAAATCAGAAAGAACTTTTCACCACCAAATGTTTCTTTATGAAACAAAATTAGCAATCCTTGTGTACTCCAAATGCTGTTGCATCCCCAAGGCGTATTTAATATGGTTTCATCTAAAAGACTACATAAAACATATCGAGCGGCTTGAGCTTGTTCACTTGAGACATTCTGATTTTTGATTTTTATATCAAATTGTTTAACTTCTTCGATAATACTAACTCTTAGTCCCGCAATATCAGGGTGGCTTGAAGTATTACGTAATTGCGCTACTAATGATAACAATGAGAGCGCTGCACCGGTTATTGGATTAGTAGTAGAACGGGCACAAGCCAAGCGTAAACTTTCTGTTATACCCTTTGTAGCATCTGAGCCTACAAAATTACCGGGAGGGCTAACAGGAGGCTGAATATTCGGTTGGCTTTGCGATTTTCGCCCGCCGGGCATAGGCCTAAGAATGGTTTTATCATCATCAATGTAGCTATTGTTACCAAAAGGATCATCTTTATTCATCGTATCATCCGTTTTTAATTGCCCAAAATTCTAACTCAAGACCAGGAAAGTCTCCGGCTATGTGAATGGCGAAACCACCCGATTGTGGCATTTGTTTCCATAAATCACTTTGTTTATTTAACTCAAAATAAGCAAAACCCGCATGATAAGGAATTTGTCGTGGAGCAACAGGTAATGCTTGAATGGTAATACCGGGTAGAGCATTTCGAATTAAAAGGTTAATTTGCTCAACCGGCCCAATCTTAACTTGTGAAGGAAAACCACTGCGTAATTGTTCTATGGAAATTTGTGCACTAACGGCCAGGACAAACACTGCACCTTTGAAAAGGTTAACATCAGGAACTCTTGCTCCCCTGATTCCAAACTTTGGCTCAGTCAGTGGTATAAATATCGCATTCTGTTCCAAGACCGAACTTAATAATAATCTCAACTCATCCATGACTTTCTTAAAAGTTTTCTGTAGATCATCATGATCATAAGCTGGAAAGCTGATAGGTCTTTTATTGGCTTTGCAAAAAGTTGATAATTCACCCGCTAATTGGACTGCTATACGATAGAGACTTTCAGGATGCAAACTGGGAATGTTTTGTAAATGCTCAAATAATGGCTCTATCCTGTTGACTAACTGAAGCAACATATAATCTGATATTTCTGCTACCCCTCCTCTTCCCGCTTCAGAAGCTCTTCCACCTAAGGCTTCACCACGCGTATGCAATAAGCCAAGCAGTTCTTTAATGAAACCTCTTGTGTGCGTAATTGCATTGCAATCAATATTAGTCGGAATATAACTTTCGTCGAGAATAACGTTTTTATCAATACGGGACTCTATGACTCGAGCGATACCTATGCAAACGTGACCAGATCTTTCCTGCCTTTCTAGCATAAGGGAGGTATGTAGTTTTGCGATCATGACGGCTGAGGTGGCATTTGTTGCAACATTAGCATCTCTTACCTCAAATTCTGCAGCACGATATCTAGCTAAGTTATTAAAGTTTTCATCAGTGTCCACTTCAACTGCCCCTGGTAATTGAGCCGGCAAACACAAATAAATGATATTGTTTTGAACATCTGTTGGTATATCGATGGGTAAAGGCAGTCCATCATCTTCAGGCAAATTAAAAGGCGTACCATCTGGAAATATTCCGCTGCATTCTTCAAGAGAAAATTTACCGATAGCCAAAAGACGAGTGTCTATCTTAAAACTCTTAATGCCCCAATCATAGGGTTGCAATCCACCACAACGTTGTCGGATCATGGTTTCAAGATAACGATCATGTTGCTGAAAATGTTGAGGTCTGAGAAACATGCCTTCTGACCAAACTGTCTTATTGTTTTGTGTCATTTATTATTACCGCATCCTTAACTTATAAAATTACCGGCTCTAATGTTTACGTTGATTTGTTAATTTTTTTATCTGCTGTTCATAAGCTTTTACAAACTCATCACCATAAAAATTTTCTACAGCATCTTCTACCGTATTAAGGTAGGTTTCTTCAAATTTTTCCCAACATTTGGCTTTCTTTTGTAAAACAATGCCTTGTTCAAATTGCTTTTCTATAACTCTGGGATCAAAGGATTTTAACAAATCTGTTAAAGAAGCCTGTATTCCCGCTTGCATAGCCAATTGGTGATTCATAATATCACTAAAGCTTTCTTCAATCGCCGAAGTAGCCTCTTTGAAACCCTCAGTATTATTTTCAAGGAGTTGCTTTAATACATCATCTGTTGATACTGTAAATTTTAAAGGATTATTATTGGTTGCACTTATTACCGTCATATTAACACGGCATAAACTTTTAAATTCTGCACGACTTCTTAAAACAGCGACTGTTCCATCAATCAGTTTTCTAAAAATCTGTCCTACCCGATATAAAGTTTCTTTTTGTTTTTCTGGAGCAATCGATAATTCGGATAATTCAAGACCTTTAAGGAAATCATCTAGGAGTCCAGGATCATAACTCTTTTCAGGGATTGTTTTCGGATTATCAATTGGTATAGACAATTCGTCAATTGTTTTAACATTTTCTTTATCACTATTATCAAGCAAGGGAACCTGAAAAAAATTTTCTTCATGGATAACAGAAATAATGGGTGTGGGCACTTCAGCATTTATTCCTAAAGAGTCCAACTCACTCATTTCACTAATCGCAGCACCTAGAAATGCATCAAAATCATCATGACTGATATTTTCTTCAACTGAATTCCTTTGCTTATTTGTTGAAGTATCGGGTACTGTATTTGAAAAAAAGTCATCAAAACTAAAGTTTTCAGGTATTTCTTCGGCTACAGAAGATGGTGGTGGTTGTGATATTGTTGAAGAAGGTGAAATAATACTAGGCGCTTGGTAACTATCTGAGAGTGGTGACTGATTTCCTTTTAAACCACTTTCAAAGACTGGATTTACAGAGCTTGTATTTTGCTCAACTAACTCCTCAATTCCTGAAAAATGTCCAGACATTAAACTGTTTGAACCCACTTCCTCCCAATCAGGCAAAAAATCAAATTCATTTGTAGCGACATTCTGTAGAGGGTGAGAGGCAGAAGCAACTGGCGCATCAGTGGGGAATGAAAAATTATTTAGTTGCTCAAACGACTTGTCGGGTTCAGTCTTAAAAGGGAAGTCATCATTGATTGACTCTTCACTAATGGTAACACTTAGCTCATATTCACCAATTTTTAAATTGGTGCCATTATCAATAACGGTACTCTGATTAAGTAATGGGGTTTGTTGACCATTAATAAAAACGCCGCTTAAGCTGTTATCAGATAAATAGTAGAAGCCGTTATTGTAAGACACTTGGGCATGATGCCTGGAAACAAACTTTTCTTTATCCGGTAAAATTAACTTATTATCATCTGATCGACCGATACCACCGCCATCTTTACCAAAAGAAACTGGAATAATTTCAGTAATCGGCTGACCTTTAAACGACAATACTTTAATTGTTAAACTCATAATCAAATCAAACTTTTAATATTTTAAAAACTACCAATTACCGACCATGATAAATGGAGCCCAATAATGAGGATGTTTCAATTCATCCTTAGTTAAAAAATAAAGTTGTGCTTGCCTAAGGGCCTGTGCCTTAGAATATTTAGTCATGCTACTATAAAACGCATCCATAAATTTTGCGGTTGCGTCATCATTAACTGACCACAAAGTACCTATCGCACTTAATGCATTTGTTTTAATTGCCATTCCACTAAATCCTAACAACGCTCTATCATCACCTTCAGCTGTCTGGCAAGCACTCAGCGTCAATAAATCAATCGGATTCTTATTGCTTTTATCATAACCCAGGAAAGATTGGAACTCACCCAATTTAACTGTGTGATCATAGGCCATAACAAAGCTTTGGTCGGCGCTTTTACCAAAATAACCATGTGAAGCAACATGAACAATAGAATAATCTCTAGAACTTACAGAATCTTTAAATCCCCCGGAAGTAAAGGATTCATTTAACATAGTGGTGTTATCAATGTTTTTTTGTAATGATTTAACTTCATCATTTACAGCAGGAAGACTTAAATCATCAACCAACGCTTCTCTTGTTATCTTTGTGGATGAAGACGTACTTTGAGATTCATGCGACTTAATTAAACTCTGTTCCCCCTCAGTTAGCCCACTGTTGGCAGAATAATTCAGCAGTTCATCAATAGATGCACCATCTGGCTTACTGAGAGCCGCAATTAATGCTTTTGGTTTTTTATCGCGATTTGTTATTGCATTTTTTATATTCAACCCAGGTAAAGTTGCTATAGTGTATTCTTCTACTGCAAAGGTTTTACCATTAAGTAATGCCGAAAATGGAATCTTACGTAAGGTCCCATCAGGTACATATATAAGAGTAGTTAAGCCTTTTTCTTTCAATTCACTATCAAAGGGTTTAAGCAGCCACTCATAAAGTTTACGAGAGGCTTTCCGGTAGTTTCCTTGTCCTTGTCGAAGAAACTGTGCCATTTCCGTAGAAGTTAAAACAACCTCAGAGGAAGAAACCAGTACCGTTTTTTGTTCAAAATGAGTATTGGAACCGTCTTTAAACAATAACTCCAGTCGATCAGACAAAATTATAGGATAAATAATACCAATCCCAGGAAGATTGATGTCCTTTAAATTAGTCACTGTTTTTTCATCTATTAAACAACGATCTTTAAAAAAGTCCTCAAGCTCAGTTTGCTTAATTGTTTCCATAGAATCGATGGCTTCTTTTATCAACTTTTCCTTGTTTTCAGGGTCGGGCGTTTTAGATGCCTGTAACAAAAGCACATCGGCTAAGCCTCTGTATATAGGATCGATTATCTCCTTAATTGAAGAATGTCCGTTGTGGAGAGTAACGGGCAAACCATAACGAATATCTGCTAACCATTTAACTGATCGCTTATAAGATTTTAATGCGGCATCATAATCACCCTTTGCACGAAATATATCGGCACTTTGCTTTTCCCACTGCATTAATAAATCTATTGCATTAACTTGCTGAGCATCAGAAATCGCCTTATCTAACCAATCTAATGCATCTTGGTTAGAATATAAGCGAGCTAAATACCCTTCTGCCTGGGAACGTAATCTTATTTCATTATCAGCATCTGCTAATACATAGGCTTGATAGAGAGTGTCATAAGAAGTTTTAAACAACTCTTGCCTATTTGAATCTACAAATTTATCCGTTGGAATAGTGAATAATTGCTCCCCCATGTTAAGCAATAACTTTATTTTCAATTGTCGGTTATTAAGCTTCAAGACATCCTGTTTAATTGCTTTCAGTTGATTTAAGTGCTTAAGATCATCCTGCTCAAGTTGCGCTTGATTAACCTGAATCCCAGCTATGAGATCGTTATCAGAAACTAACCTGGCATTTTTTAAGGCATTTTCAAAATTAACTGTTGCTTTTTCTGGTAGATTTAACGAAACAAATAACATTCCTAAATAATCTTCAATTAACGCAGCTAGCCTGGGCGAATTAACTGACTTTACTAATGTATTACTTCGCTCTAATAATGATTGTGCCTTTAAGTCATTTCTGGACAAATAATAGTTGTATCCTAACGCAGCACTGGCCATCACCTGTGTTAATTTGTCACCACTCTTTTCAGCCTGTGACAACACAGTAATAAACTCATTTTCTGCTAATTCAAAACTCCCGCTATCACGGTAAGCCTCACCTTGAGCCAACTTATCTCTTAACTCTGAGCTTTGTTTGGAAATATTAACTGTTAGAGCGTCAGAGTCTGCAGCATTAACTGCTGAATTTCCAACTGTTAAAAAAAGGAGCATTAGCGCTATTAATAGTTGTTCCATAATAATTATGTTTCCTAAATCAGAACGCAAAAAGGCTAACTTTGAAATGAATACCGTTATCTTGAATATTATTTCCCCCATTGATTGGTTTGACGCCAATAAGATCATGTGCCCAATAAAAATCAGTATTAATATGGCTATAATGCCAGTTAAAACCAATGCCGGTTGAATGCAGATTATTGGTAGGAGGATTTAAAACAGAGACAGTAGCATTATTCCAGGCAGCACCATAATCCATAAAAGGAACTATGAAAAGACTATGCTTGGCCTTAGATTCACCTCCAAAAATGGGATAATGAAATTCTATACTGCTGTTAAAACCATTATCCCGGACGTAATAGTTCTCGCGGTAACCACGAACGCTATAGACTCCACCCGTCGATAACCTCTCCATGGGTAGCAAGGGGTTAGCAGATAATTGCAACGCTCCTTTTAGAACAAAATGTGCTCCATTGTCCATAACTCGATGTAGGTATTGTGATTGACCCAACCAATTAAAAAAATCGCCAGTAGGAAGTAACCCACCATTTTGGATGGTCGCTCCCAAAGCATTAATACCTTTATTGAAAGTTGAGCGCATAACTAAAGCATTATTAGTGCCTTGTTGAGTATATTGTTGCCAAAATCGTATCACGGTGTCTTTAGTCGATCCTACACCAAATGGCAATCCTTCCGTAAAGGTATAGGCCGTGCTATCTAAAAGACTTGAAGTGCTTTCTCTGACTGCGAAATTAAGACCGGCCGTAAAATTTATACCAACACTACGATAGATAGGATGACTTACTCCTGCCTCATAAGAAATAGTATTCGATTTTATATTTAATTTGCTAACGGCGTTTTCAATGAGTGAAGAGTTAGTGTTGCTATATCGAAAAGTAGCGTGAGTATCATAGGCATTAAGTGGTACATCAATGCCGGTATTAATACCTAAAGCTCCAGCTGTACCCATAAATTCAGCATCAAAATGCTCTCCAAAACCGGATAAATTATCTACCCAACCGCCAACACGCCCAGTGTACCCACCTACTAAGGGCGTCGTATAATCATCTGCAATTGCATATAATTGGTATGGACGAGGCCTTTTAACATTCACGGTTAAAATACTTTCACCAGGATGAGCGCCTGGTAAAAGATTACCGTTCAATTGTTCAATTAATGGATCTTTTAATAAGATCTGATACTTATCCTGTAACTTTTTTAAATTTAAAGGGGTGCCCGCACCTATTAATAAGCGGTCACGCAGATAATTCTCACGTAAGCGTCCCATTCCCTCCAGTCGGACTTCTGTTAAACTACCTTCTACAATATTTAATTTTAATATTCCACCTGCTGTAGATTGACTGGGTATAACAGCACCGGAATTAATATATCCAGCGTCGACATATTTATCTGTGATGCTAGAACGCAATTCTTCTAGGTCACGAACGGTCAAACTACGGTTTAAAAAAGGTAACACAATTTTTTGCAAGTCTTCTTCAGTAATTACCTTATTTCCTGAAAACTCGACCTTTTGTATTACTATATGCCCCGCATTTGGCAATAGTTTTGGCTTTGGGACTGTGGGTAATACTAAAGTATCTTTATTCTGATCCTTATCTTTAAAAGCGGGAGTATCCAACTGCATTTGATTAGGACTAGTCGTTGGATCATTAATAATTCTTACGTTATCAGCATTTACTGACTCTGTTGTTAGAAAATATCCTGATAACAGCACCCATGTAACCCATGGAATTGAAGCCAAAGATTTAAAAGGAAACAACTTAACAAGCCGATTTTTTTCATTCTTAAATTTCATGGTGTTCCCTATTTACACTCTACAGAATTATTTAACGCTGCCAAAACCAATGGCGTGGTAACCTCTGTACTTGATACTGAATTTTGAACGGATGCTTTACCTAAAACTGAATACGGCACTTGTGAACTTTCCGCTGGAACATAACTTGCGACCCTCTTGACATTTAGAGTACTTTGACTACTTCCATCACAAGGATTTTTGGGTAAGACAGGGATAATATTTCTACTTGCAGAAACACTGGCAATGTCGACACTGACATTTTGAATCGGTGTAGTGGGAGGAATAACTCCATTTATAACTATTTTCCCAATAGGAGCGTCCAAAAAGCTGGTGCCTACGATAACAGAATTAAGACCGGTCATCACACTTGGATAGTAAACCTGATCTGTATTATAAATATTTAAGTTTATTGCTGTATCCGATTGGATGCCTGATGGATCAAGATTTAAAGTATAGTTCGAAACTGTAACAGCACCGTGATTAGCTATAGTTGCATCTAACATTTTAAAGTAGCCATTAAAACCCTTGCTATCCCCTGAAGCAAAATTGATCGAGCCCATTGTGTTGCCTGAAATTACTTTATTTCCATTTAGAAAAACTGTTTGAGCTTTAACATCCATATTACCAAGGTTGTTCTTAGTAATCACAGCACCGTCAGATACTCCGAACGCATATTGTTGTTTGTCGAAAATATTTGTAAATTGATTGCTTTCTTTTGCAGCATTAGGTAACTGGGCATCTGCAGAGATAATTAAATTTCCATTTTGAGCAACCTTAATATTTGAACCTGTGTTCTGGATGGCTATTTTTCCTCCATTCACAGGTATTACGGTGCTCTGTCCCAGCTCGTTCAGAATAACAGTATTGGGTGCATCTGCATGTTGGGCAGCAATAGTAAGATCGCCGGTACCAACTGTTTTTTCAATACTACCCGCTGATTTAATCGTTAAGTTCCCACCGGACAATGAGCGAATCAAATTACCTATCTTATCGAAAATAGTACCCGCGCTTATAACTGCATTATTGGTGTTGTTTGCTACAATTTTAGAATTAGCATCTTGTATTGTTAAATCTCCACCCGCAACAACATTGAAATTACCCGTGTTGGTTGCTGTTATAGCACCTCCATTACTTACTGTAAGACTGCTCCCTGCACTTATATTTGCGTCACCATTATTAGCGGCCTTAATTCTTCCTCCGTTATCAATCAACAGATTTCTAACGGCACTAACTGTTCCACTTGATTTATTTAAGTTAATGAGAGCATTAGCACCAGCATCTGTAATATCTCTTCCTGCTTGAATATTCGTACCATTAATAATGCCATAGTTATTAATATCGTTTCCTGCGACTGCACCATCGTTAATGATACCTGTAGCATTATTAACAATATCTGTAATAGCTGTAGTATTACCATTTATAGTTCCACTATTTGTTAATGAAGTTCCAGCTGTAGCAGTATTATTTGCTCCAGTTGTTCCCATTATGCCACCCAGATTATTTATCAAACTTGCATTTGTCGCAGTTACATTACCTGTAATTAATCCTGAATTAGTTAAATTGCCTGCTTTAGCCAAAGCATTGCCTGTAATAACTCCTGAACTGTTGTTAGTTAATATTTTGGCTGCCGTTGCATCACCTATGATGGTGCCGTTATTTTTTAAGTTACCCTTTGTTGCTGTCACCAACTTCCCAACGGAACCAATTTTACCGGTTATCTCATTAGTTAAATCAATACTCGCAGTCGCGTTACCTTTTATTATTCCTGAACTTCTATTGACTAAACTACTATTTGTTGCGATTGCATTACCGGTAATAGTACCTGAGTTGTCTAGGCGATTTACCGAGTTATCACCATTGGCTGTTGTATCACCGGTGATTGTGCCACTGTTGGTTAAGGTCGTGCCTGCTGTTGCGGTATTGCTGGCACCCGTTGTACCAATCGTACCTCCCACATTGTTGGTAAGTTCTGTGCCTGCAGTCGCATCACCAGTAATAATACCGATACTTCCGGCAACCGTATCCGAGTTGGTTAAGCTTGTTCCAGCGGTCACACTGCCGGTGATGGTGCCGGTATTTTTTAAGGCTGTTCCTGCAATAACTTTATTACTTGAACTATTTCCTATAGCAGCCAAGGCTTCATTGATGAGTCCGCCATAAGTGGCTGTCGCATTGCCGGTGATTGTGCCAAAGTTATCAATGCGGGTTGTCGTGTTATCACCATTCGCTATCGCATCACCGGTGATTGTGCCGCTGTTGGTTAAGGTGGTGCCTGCTGTTGCGGTATTGCTAGTACCCGTTGTACCAATCGTACCTCCCACATTGTTGGTAAGTTCTGTGCCTGCGGCGGCTGAACCCGTAATAATACCGATACTTCCGGCAACCGTATCCGAGTTGGTTAAGCTTGTTCCAGCGGTCACACTGCCGGTGATGGTACCGGTATTTTTTAAGGCTGTTCCTGCAATG
>CAIOMN010000126.1 GCA_903859415.1 uncultured Methylococcaceae bacterium | reverse complement strand
GATTGAAGCAATCTTTTTATGATTTGAATTATTCTGATTTAGAAGCCGTTATAAATCAAAATAATTTAAACGGCTCAGCTGCGTCTGTGCTTTTTAATTGGCATTATAAGAAAAAAGAACAAACTCAATGTCTTGATAATATTGCCAAGCTAGCCGTGGACTTTTTTCAGAATAACTTCGACTTTTCCCTGCCCGAAATCGATACAGTTTATGAGTCAAATAAAGACCGAACGGTAAAATTTCTTTTTAAGCTTAAAGACGCTCATAAAGTAGAAACTGTCCTAATCCCGTTTAATAAAAAATATTCTATCTGCCTTTCATCGCAGGTGGGCTGTGCTATGAATTGTTCTTTTTGTTTTACCGGAAAACAGGGACTGACCAGGAATTTAACGACCAGTGAAATTGTGGGTCAGTTTCTTCAGGCTTGGCGTTGGTTAGCGACCCATAGGCCGGGAGAAGAGAGAATCTTAAATATTGTCTTTATGGGACAGGGCGAACCATTACATAATTTTGATGCGGTTAAAAAAGCCTGCGAGATCTTTTTATCAAAACACGGAACCTCGGTGGGTATTCAAAAAATCACCATTTCAACAGCGGGTTATGTTCCCGGGCTTAAACGCTGGAGCGAAGAAATTCCTGGGGTGAATCTGGCTTTATCGCTGCATTCACCTTTTGAAGCAAAGCGGAATGAACTGATTCCCATCAATAAAAAATATCCACTCGATGAAGTGATGGCCTACATTGACCAGATACCTTTAAACAAAAAGCAGTTTGTTACCTATGAATATATTCTGATCAAAGACTTTAATGATGCTCCAGAGGATGCTAAAAAGTTAGGCGCTTTATTAGCGGGTAAAAGTGCTTATATCAACCTGATTCCTTTTAACGCATTTCCCGGTTCACATTACCAGAGTCCTGATTTGGATAAAATTGAACAGTTTAAAGCAGTATTGGATACGTTTAAAATCCCGACGTTAATCAGAGGTACTAAAGGTGATGATGTATTAGCCGCCTGTGGTCAGCTCAATTCAACTCTCCTTCAAACCTCATTGAATCCACAAGTGTAAAAAGCTTAAGGCAACTTTCGCTCTTAGCTTACTCCGAGTATCTGGTTTATCTATCAATTCTATAGGCTCTTGAAGTAAACTCACTTAAAATCGACGTAATTGAATAGCCAATGGTTGTTTTACGATTAGAGGGAGCTAGGGCTCCAGTTTACTAAGGAATATAGGATGTCTTTCAGTTTCTTTTCAAGATCATGGAGGAGGGGTTACTCGCCTTCCTTAATAGTTATTTTGATTTCAGCAATTTATACGTCTGGGTATTGGGCATTAGCGGTTGCTGATACAAAACCTGACCATGACGGTTCTGTCTTAACACTGGATGTAGCGATTACAAAAGCGTTAGCGGGTAATCCGGGTTTAGGTGAAATTAAGGCACGTGCTGAGGCGCTTGCGGCTGTCCCGGAACAGGCGGGTGCTTTACCTGATCCTACGGTTAATGTTGGCTTATTGAATGTGCCTACGAGCAGTTTTAATTTACATCAGGAAGATATGACAATGATGGAAATGGGGGTTAGCCAAACCATTCCATTTCCAGGCAAGCGAGCCCTGCGTGAGAAGGTCGCAGAGCATGAAGCAATGGCTTCTGCCGAATCTGTTGAAGAAGCACGTTTACGTTTGACGCGGGATGTAAAGTTGAACTGGTGGCGGTTATTTTATTATGATCGAACTTTAAAATTATTAAATGAGGCTGAGGGATTCTTTCAACAGTTGATTGATATTGCCCAGGCAAACTATAAAGTCGGTAAAGGTGCACAGCAAGAAGTGATGATGGCTCAACTTGAGTTATCTAAACTTAAAAGTGAGACGCTTGATTTTCTGGGGCAACGCGGTGCAGAAAGTGCCAAACTCAATGCACTGTTAGATCGGGATGTCGGGACACCCTTAATCATTCCGGGTGAAACCACGTTTAAATTGCCGGAACTGGCTGGGGCAAAATTGCAGGACAAGTCATTACTGGCTCGGCCATTATTTGCTCAACACGGCAGGATGTTAGAGGCGGCAAAGGCCAAGGTCGAGTTAGCCCAGAGTGATTTCTATCCTGACTTTTCCGTCGGTGGCGGTTATGCCTTCCGGCAGAATACCCCCACCGGACAAGGGCGTAGTGATTTTGCGAGTGTGCAATTGAGTATGAATGTGCCTATTTATGCGAATCATAAACAGGCTAAAGCCGTCGATCAACGGAAGAGTGAGCTGTTACAGGAGCAGTATGCCCTAAAGGATGAGCATCATAAGATACAGGCTGAGATAGAGGCTAAAGCCGCCGAATATCAACAGACAAGAAAAAAGCTTTTATTACTGGAGCACGAAATACTGCCTCAGGCTCTGCAAGCGGTTAACTCCTTATTATCCGGTTATCAAGTCAGCCAAAAAGGCTTCACTGATCTATTGCGCACTCAACTCAGTTATTTTCAATATCAAATTCAGTATTGGCAAGCGTTAACGAATACGCAGCAACTATTAGCAGAGTTATCGGCAGAGGTAGGCGAGGAGTTAAGTCATGAGTAAGTTTAAATGGCTGCCATTGCTGATTATTTTGATGCTGGGTTTAGGTTTGGGTTTTTGGATAGGCCGACATCAAGACTTGATGGTAGCAACCGAGGGCGCTAAGCCTACCGAAAGAAAGCCTTTGTATTATCGGCATCCAATGAATCCACAAGTCACCTCTCCAGTGCCCGCCAAAGATGAAATGGGCATGGATTATGTGGCTGTTTATGATGAAAAGTCAGCGCCGTTATCGGCACCCAAGACCGGCAAGATTTTATATTATCGTCACCCAATGGGTGCGGCTGATACGTCCTTGATGCCGAAGAAAGATGAAATGGGTATGGACTATTTACCGGTTTATGAAGGTGAACAAAATCCGCCCGGACAGATTCAGATTAGTCCTGAAAAAGTCCAGAAGTTAGGCGTCAGAACGGTCAAGGTGAGTTATCGTAATTTGAATCGAACGATTCGAGCCTTGGGAAGTATTCAGGTAGATGAAAGTCGGGTGCATACGGTGGCGCCGAAATTTGAAGGCTGGATTCAGCGCTTGCATGTCAATACCCTGGGCCAAGCCGTGAAAGTGGGTCAACCACTGTTTGATGTTTATAGTCCTGATTTATTAACTGCCCAACAGGAATACCTTATTGCACGTGAAGGGGTGCAGGCGCTTAAAAAGGGCAGTGCGCAGGCACTACATACGGCGGAACAGTTGGCGGCAAATGCCTTGCAGCGATTACATTATTGGGATATTGCACCGGCACAGCTTAAGCGCTTAGAGACTTTACAAAAGCCCATGGACACACTGCCGTTTCTGTCACCGGTTAACGGGGTGGTCGTGGATAAGCCAGCACAAGAAGGTATTCGTTTTATGCCGGGTGAACTGCTCTTTCGGATTGCCGACTTAAGTAAAGTGTGGCTGTTAGCGGATGTGTTTGAGATGGATGTTGCGGATGTGCAGTTGGGGCAATCGGTGCAAGTGCGTATTAATGCGTATCCTGAAAGACCGTTTACCGGCAAAGTCAGTTTTATCTATCCCACCTTAAGCACCGAAACCCGAACTGTTAAAGTACGGGTTGAGTTATTTAATCAGGAGGGGCTGTTAAAGCCGGGTTTATATGGAAACTTAACCTTAGTGACCACCGCTGCGGCGATGAATCATTTAGCGGTGCCCGATTCGGCGGTGATTGATAGTGGCACTCGTCAAGTTGTGCTATTAAAGAAAGGGGAGGGGCGGTTTGAGCCAAGAGCGGTGAAAGTCGGTTTATTGTCGGATGGTTATTATCCGGTTCAGGAGGGTCTGACTGACGGTGATGAGGTTGTGACTCATGCTAACTTTTTGATTGATGCGGAAAGTAATCTTAAGTCTGCCCTTGAAGGGATGACCGACGCCAGTCAAGAGAATGAGCCGACTTCGATAGACGAAAGTCACGGAGATCATTAGTCATGCTAACCCATGTTATTGCCTGGTCTTTGCGTAACGTGTTTATGGTCATGCTGGCAACCCTGGCTATTATTATCGGTGGCGGCTATGCCTTATCGAAGATGCCCTTGGATGCGCTGCCTGATTTATCAGATGCTCAGGTGATTGTTTATACCGAGTATCCAGGGCAAGCGCCCCAAGTGGTTGAGGATCAAATTACTTATCCTCTGACCTCGGCTATGTTAAGTGTGCCCAGGTCAAAAGTGGTGCGTGGCTTTTCTTTTTTTGGGGCTTCGTTTGTATACGTTATCTTTGAAGACGGCACCGATATTTATTGGGCACGTTCACGGGTTCTGGAATACCTGACCACACTGAATGGTACTTTACCCAGTTCGGTAACCCCTAAGTTAGGGCCGGATGCTACTGGGGTAGGCTGGGTTTATCAATATGCCTTGTTGGCAAAAGATTATTCCTTAGCGGAGTTGCGCACTTTGCAAGACTGGTTTGTGCGCTATCAATTGACCAAAGCCAAAGGGGTTGCTGAGGTCGCCAGTATTGGTGGCTTTGTGCAGCAATATCAAGTCACCGTTGATCCGCATAAACTACAGGCTTACGGGGTGTCTTTAAAAGTACTGAGTGATGCGATTCGTAATGGAAACCGGGATGTGGGTGGGCGGGTTATTGAGTTATCAGAAACCGAATACATGGTGCGAGGGCGCGGCTATTTAAAAGGCCGTGCAGATTTAGAACGTTTGGTATTAAAAGCAGAGAAAGGCATTCCGGTTTTGATACGTGATGTAGCCAGGGTGGAGTTAGTGCCTGATGAGCGTCGCGGTGTCACTGAATGGAATGGGGATGGGGAGGCGGTTTCAGGCATTGCTTTGGCGCGGTTTGGTCAAAATGCGCTGGAAGTGATTAGTAATGTTAAACAGCGTTTACAAGAGATTAGCACCGGTCTGCCACCGGGTGTGTATGTGCAAACAGTTTATGATCGTTCTGAGCTGATTCATCGAGCCATTGAGAATCTGACCTCAACCTTGTTAGAAGAAAATGCGGTGGTTGCGGGTGTTTGTGTGTTGTTCCTGTTGCATTTACGCAGTGCCTTAGTGGCTATTTTAATGTTACCGGTGGGCGTGTTGATTGCATTTATTGTGATGCAGGCGCTGGGGATGAACTCTAATATTATGAGTCTGGGCGGCATTGCGATTGCCATTGGTGCGATGGTGGATGCGGCCATTGTGATGATTGAAAATACCCACAAGCACCTCGAACGGGACTCTGGACGATTGCCCCGCGCTGAGATTTTATTGAATGCCTGCACCGAGGTCGGGCCTCCGCTGTTTTTTAGTCTGTTGATTATTACTGTGTCATTTTTACCCGTGTTTGCCTTAGAGGCACAGGAAGGGCGGTTGTTTCATCCGCTGGCATTTACCAAGACCTTTGCCATGGCAGGGGCGGCATTATTATCAGTGACATTGGTGCCGGTATTAATGTCCTTATTTGTGCGCGGCAAGATCCTGCCAGAACAGCGTAATCCTATTAACCAGTTTCTCTTATGGGTGTATCGCCCTGTGATTGCTGGGGCGTTGCGTTATAAGAAAATGACTTTGGTATTGGCGTTGTTGATACTGGGGGCTTCCTGGTATCCGGCTTCAAAGTTGGGCGGTGAGTTTATGCCAACGCTCAATGAAGGCACCTTGTTATTTATGCCTCAAACCTTACCGGGCTTATCGCCCACCAAGGCGGCTGAATTGTTGCAAACGCAAGATCGTATTATTAAGACCTTTCCTGAAGTTGAATCGGTGTTTGGTAAAGCAGGGCGGGCACTGACAGCGACCGATTCCGCACCCCTGGAAATGTCTGAAACTATCATTAATCTCAAGCCAGAAGCGACTTGGCGAGCAGGCATGACGGTTGATAAATTGATTGCTGACATGGATACGGCGTTACAAATTCCGGGTGTCAGTAATGCCTGGACGATGCCGATTAAAAACCGGATTGATATGTTGGCAACCGGCATTCGTACCCCGATTGGGATAAAATTGTTTGGGAAGGACTTGACCGAAATGGAGCGTCTGGCACAGTCTATCGAGCAGGCGGTTAAAAAAGTGCCCGGTACGACCAGTGCTTATGCGGAACGGCTCACTGGCGGCTTTTATCTGAATATCAATCCTGATTATGAAGCCTTATCGCGTTACGGTCTGCTAATGGGCGATATTCAGGATATTATCGCCACGGCGGTGGGTGGGGAAACGATAACGATGATGGTCGAAGGTCGTGAACGTTTTGCGGTAATTGTCCGGTATCCTCGGGAGTTGCGGGACAGTCCGCAAGCGATGGCTGAGCATATTCTGGTGCCAACCGCTGGCGGAGCGATGATTCCCTTGGGTCAGTTAGCGCATCTGAGTTTGACTAAAGGCTCACCGTCGATACGCACTGAAAACGCCTCGTTGTCAGCTTATATTTATGTGGATATGCGGGGGCGGGATATTGATGGCTATGTGCGTGATGCGAAGCAAGCGGTGGAGCAGGCGGTTAAGTTTCCTGCGGGTTACTATATTGCCTGGAGTGGTCAGTTTGAATATATGGAGCGAGCCAAACAGCGGCTGGAAATAGTGGTGCCGTTGACCCTGTGTATTATTTTTGTGTTGCTGTATCTTAATTTCGGGCGCTTGACTGAGACATTAATTGTCATGTTGTCGGTGCCTTTTGCCTTGGTGGGCGGGATCTGGTTGGTCTGGATGCTGGACTATAATGTCAGTGTGGCCGTTGGTGTCGGGTTTATCGCCTTAGCGGGTGTGGCTGCTGAAACCGGGGTGGTGATGCTGATTTATTTAGATCAAGCGTATCAGGAACAGCGCCGTCATTGTTTTGAGGAACAGCGGCAGTTTAGCGAGATTGATTTATATAAAGCCTTAATGACGGGGGCCGCGGAACGCTTAAGACCTAAGATTATGACCGTCACCGCGATTATGGCGGGGCTGTTACCCATTTTATGGCGTACGGGCACAGGTTCAGAAGTGATGCGTCGGATTGCCGCTCCAATGGTGGGTGGCATGGTGTCATCGACCTTGTTAACGTTGATAGTTATTCCTGCGCTTTATGCCTTGTGTAAGCAATATGCTATTAATAGAGAAGGGGTGAAAGAAATAATTACTAATGGTTGAAAATAAAAAGTCTTGGTATGATTAGCCAATCAAATCTGGCCTTCTTGAAGAAGGCTGTAATCGTCTGTTAAATTCTCCGCTAATCCTTACCAAGGAAAAATATGGGTACACGTTACAACGAGTTATCAAAGATGCATCAGCAATTCATTGCTGAGCAAAAGATGTTTTTTGTAGGGACAGCTACCACCGACAGCCGAGTCAATGTATCGCCCAAAGGGATGGACTCGTTTCGGGTTCTAGGGAAAAATCGCGCGGTATGGCTCAATGTAACCGGTAGCGGAAATGAAACCTCTGCTCATGTTCAACTTAACCCGCGCATGACAATCATGTTCTGTGCGTTTGAAGGCGCTCCGCTTATTCTTCGACTTTATGGCACTGCCAAGGTTATTCACAAAAACGATGTCGCGTGGAACGAGCTTTTCCCTTTGTTCGAACCGTTAGCCGGTGCCAGGCAAATCTTCGATCTCTCAATTGATATGGTGCAGGCTTCTTGCGGAATGGCTGTGCCTTATTATTCTTACGAAAGCGATCGCAAATTGCTAAAAGACTGGGCTATTAAAAAGGGTGATGATGGCTTGAAGGGCTACTGGGAAGAGAAAAATCAAATCAGTATTGATAATACTCCCACAAACATCATGGTGAACAATACCTGATTTTTTAATCCCACGTGTGAAGTTCACCGTCATGCCTTTTAAGCCTCTTTAACAAAGTTAGCGTTTAAGTATCGTATTCCTATCGCAAAGCCAAGCGCAATCAGACCAGCAAGCAACACGGTTTCTGCAGATGCACCGAGTCGCTCGAACCACTGTGTGTAGAAATGTATACCACCAAACACGGCAACGACGTTAACCAACCATCTTCTGTTGTTTTGCCAGGCCCAAATTCCTGCCACCACCAATACAATTGCCCACAAACTCGCAAAAACCCAATCAGGGAAGATAATTTCTCCGCTTTGCCGATGATCGCCCCATAAGGAGCCAACCCAGAAACCAAAGTTAACAAGAATCACGCTGGTTCTTGATGCAATAAATCAGCAGCTTAATTTAACACAATGACTATCAACTTAATAAAAAATTAGCCTCCAATTGATTAATCAAGCCTGCTTCCGTGGTTTCATCTTTTAAGCTCACCCCAGACAACTGTAGCTGTTCAGCTCCATCAATCAAGAAAAGCAATTTCTTTAAGGCTTGTTCATAACTTAAGCCATTATTATGGATGTTAGAAATACAGTTACGATCTGCATCGGTGCTGACGCCAGATTGCGCCTGATAGGTAAAGTAAATGCCCATGCTATCCGGTGAGCTTAGACCCGGTCGCTCTCCAATTAACAGGATACACAGCCGCGCTTTAAAATGTTCTGCAATCGCATCACCAATGGCTACGCGTCCATGTTTAACGAGACACAGTGGTGGCATTTGATAAGCCTTGGCCTGTAACGCCGGTAATAATAGCTCTATAAAAGGCACAGCATGATGCTCAATGGCTTTGGAGGATAACCCATCTACGACGATAATAACGGCATCAACAGCAAGGGGCGGTTGAGCCTGTAATTCAGTTAAAGAGTTTAAGTTGAGTAATCGTCCGAGATCAGGGCGCTGCAAATATACGGATTCGTTTTCGGCCTGACTTTGTAACACTTGGGTTGCATAACCTAGCTTATTTAATCGCTGTTCGAGTTGAGTAAAATCCAGGGGGATATGCACAGCATCACGCGCCATAGCATGGGCTAATTGAAAGTCTAAATTAGCGCGTGTGGGTAAGCTTATTCCCGTTCGACCTAAGGCAATACGAGCAGGAGTAAATTGGCTTAGGTGTTGCCAAGGGTCGTAAGCAACGGAGGGGTTTTTAGGGTAAGTCATGATTGAGAGTTCTTTAACTGTTGCAAAGACGCTTTAAACAAAGGGGGTATGTCAGTCTGTTGACGCAATTGATTATGAGCATCAAATATTCCGTGGTGTTGCAGCCATTGTTCAAATTCGGGTGCGGGTCTTAAGCCCAATGTTTGACGTATATACAAGGCATCATGAAATGAGGTTGATTGATAATTTAACATGATATCGTCGGCGCCCGGCACTCCCATAATAAATGTCCCACCCGCCATAGCAAAGGCACTCAGTAACATATCCATATCATCTTGATCGGCTTCGGCGTGATTGGTATAGCAGATATCACAACCCATCGGTAAGCCAAGTAATTTTCCACAGAAGTGATCTTCTAAGCCCGCCCGGATAATTTGTTTGCCATCATAAAGATATTCAGGGCCAATAAAGCCGACCACGGTATTAACCAACAGTGGCTTAAATTTACGGGCGACTGCATAGGCTCTGGTTTCACAAGTTTGTTGATCGAGTCCTTCATGAGCATTAGCCGAGAGTGCACTGCCTTGTCCGGTTTCAAAGTACATGCAATTGTTACCAACTGTACCTCGTCTTAAGTCTAAGGTGGCTTGATGCGCTTCAGCGAGTAACCCTAGGTTAATCCCAAAACTGTCATTAGCTTTTTGGGTACCCGCAATCGATTGAAACATCAGGTCAACCGGAGCGCCTTGCTCAATGGCTTTTAAGGTGGTCGTTACATGGGCTAAAACACAGGCTTGAGTGGGTATTTGAAAGCGTTCAATAACATCATTCAGCAGGTGTAATAAACGTAGCGTGGCTTCCAGATTATCAGAGGCTGGATTAATGCCGATAACCGCATCACCACAGCCATACAATAGTCCATCGATCAGACTGGCGGCAATACCCGCTGGATTATCAGTTGGATGATTGGGTTGTAAGCGTGTGGAGAAGCGGTCTTTTAAGCCAATCGTGTTACGAAATTGGGTGATAACGCGGCATTTCTTGGCGACCAGAATTAAATCCTGAATGCGCATCAGTTTAGAGACAGCCGCTACCATTTCGGGTGTTAATCCAGGAGCAATAGCCGTTAGCGTCTCAGTAGTGGCTTGTTCTGATAATAACCAGTTACGAAAATCACCGACGGTTAGATGGCTAATGGGCGCAAAGGCGAGGCTATCATGATCATCAATAATCAGGCGAGTAATTTCATCCGATTCATAAGGAACCAGTGCTTCATTCAGAAATTGTTTTAAAGGCACGTCCGCCAGTGTCCATTGTGCGGCGACACGCTCAAGGTTATTGGTGGCCGCAACACCCGCCAGAACATCACCGGAACGAGGCGGCGTGGCTTTAGCCATTAAGTTAGCTAAGGTTTTAAAGTCATAGCCTAGATGCTGGATTGTTGATTTATACATTGAGTGGTTCCATAAATCGGTTAGCTCTTCAGTATAGCGGAGTAATATTAAAGTATTGTGATGAGTTGCTCCCACTTTTTGATGGATAGTTTATGCTGAGATTACACCAATAGTCGTTTGTGCTTGCCTCAATGTTCACATGTACGTTAACATTGTCAGTTATGAGAGAAATAATATTTTATCGAACACAAACCAATGAATGCCCCATCGAACAATTTTTAGACAGTTTAAACAGCAAGCAAGCTCAAAAAGTAACTTGGGTTTTGCAACTCATTGAAGAACTAGAACTCATTCCCGCGACTTATTTTAAAAAACTGACAAACACAGATGATTTATGGGAAATTAGAGTTCAACAGGGTAATAATATTTTCAGACTGCTGGGCTTCTTTGATGCAGAAAACTTTGTCGTTTTAACTAATGGTTTTCAAAAGAAAACTCAAAAAACACCTAAATCAGAAATTTTACTCTCAGAGCAAAGAAAAAAAGATTATCTAATAAGGAAGGGATAAATGAGTGACCTACAAAAATATATTGTAAGCAGAAAATCAAAAGATGAAGACTTCTCTAATAACTTTGATGAAGATTATCAGTTATTTAAAATTGGTGTTATGTTAAAAGAAGTCCGAGAAGCAGAAGGCGTTACTCAAGAAGAATTAGCAATTCGCCTACATACTAAAAAATCAGCTATTTCACGCATAGAAAACCATGCAGAAGATATAAAGTTATCCACACTTAAAAAATACGCTCTTTCGTTAGGTAAAAATCTAGAAGTCCGTATATATTAACCCTATTGATTTTCTTTACTGGATCGAATCAGCCAGTATTTTGATACACTCGTCAGCAATTAAACGGCTATTCAATTTCTGTTAGTTAAATCATGAGTAAAAAAGTAAAAATAGGGTTTGTGTGTGATCAGTGTGGTGCCGATTATCCGCGCTGGGGCGGGCAATGTACCAGTTGTGGTGAATGGAATACGATTAAAGAAGTTCGGTTGGGTTCGGCCAGTACAGAGCGGAGTAGTCGTGCTGGATATGCAGGGAGTCGTTCGGAGGTTAAGTTATTATCTGATGTGAGTTTATCTCAGGCTGAGCGGATCTCCACTGGGATTTCAGAGTTTGATCGTGTCTTGGGTGGCGGTATTGTCAGAGGCAGTGTGGTACTGATTGGTGGCGCACCCGGGGCAGGGAAGAGCACCTTGTTGTTACAAGCGATTGCAAATATCTCTGATCGGGGCGTGAGTGTGCTGTATGTGTCGGGTGAAGAGTCTTTACAGCAGATTGCTGAAAGAGCCTTGCGCTTAAAGTTGCCCGCCGAAAAGATCATGATGTTAATGGAGACATCAGTACAGCGAATCTGTGACACCCTGGATGAAGTTAAGCCGCAGATTTTAGTGATTGATTCTATTCAGGTCATGCATACACAAGAAGCAGATTCTGCACCGGGTTCAGTGTCTCAGGTGCGAGAGTCTGCCAGTTATTTGACGCAATATGCAAAGAAACATCATGTGTCTATTTTTATGGTCGGGCATGTGACAAAAGATCAATCCTTGGCGGGGCCGATGACCTTAAG
>CAIOMN010000125.1 GCA_903859415.1 uncultured Methylococcaceae bacterium | reverse complement strand
TTACAGAAAAAGAAAAGGGTCCCTTACGAAGTATTAAACCCAAAGCAACTGAAAAATTAACATATATGAGCAGTCTACGAAAACAGATTGTCTACCGCATTCTGATTTCTTCATTATGCATGTTGATCCTGGGCAGTGCGCTGGCTATTTGGCAAGCGAGAAAGTCCGTCGATAAAGAAGTCGATGCTTCTATTCACTTGGCCTTGCAACTGATTACCTTAGGGATAGACAACAGGCCTATTTTTCAACAAGGCGACGAACTCTCGCATTTTAGAGCTTTACAACAAACTCGACATCTTAGTATTCAATTACAAAAGCCTGATGGACAGTTGATTCATTTTGCAGGTGATGAGCAACCCAGTCACCCTGAGAAAAGTCCGCCTACGTGGTTTGTTAAACTGGTTAAAGGTGATTACCCGACTGTTGAACATCAACTAAAAACCAAAGAGGGCAAAGTTTTAACGCTGTTAATTCAAGCTCAACCGCTGGATGAAATTACTGAAGTTTGGCAAGAGACCGTCACCTTTTTTAGCTCTATCTTACTGTTAACCTTACTGACCTTTATCGCCGTTAACTTAGCCTTTAATAAATCCTTAAAGTCGATTGCCATTATCGTTAAAGCCTTACGAGGTATTGAAGAAGGTCACTATCATCAACCCCTGCCCCTGTTTGCGATAGAGGAGTTTGATAGTATCGCCAAAGCTATTAACCATTTAATGATTGAACTGGATAAAACCCGCCATGAAAATAGAGCGTTAATGCAACACTCCTTAGCGATACAAGAAGAGGAACGCCAACACTTAGCGCAAGAACTGCATGATGAACTGGGACAATCACTGACTGCCATAAAAGTAATGGCGGTTACAGCCCCACACCAAAAAGCGGATATACACAAAATATCTAGGTCTATCGTAGACATTTGTAATCATTTAATGGTCGTGGTGCGTTCGATGATGCAAGAACTGCATCCGTTGGTACTCACTGAGCTAGGTTTAAAAGCTACCTTAGATGATTTAGTCCAGCATTGGTCAGAACGTAATCCCGCCCTTGAATTAACAATTGACTGTGATGAACAGGTCGATAGCATCGACAAAAGTATCGCCATTCAAGTCTTTAGAGTGATACAGGAATGTTTAACAAATGTAGTCCGACATGCTAATGCACAACAGGTCAGTATTACTTTAACTTTAACTTTAACTTTAACTTTAACTTTAACTTTATCCGATACCACTAAAACAGCGTTATTGCTAAAAGTCCAAGATGATGGTCAAGGTTGTGATTTAAAAACCATCCCACGTGGCTTTGGTCTGTTAGGCATGAAAGAGCGTATTAAATCTTTAAATGGGGAGATTGTTTTTGCTTCACACATTGGTCAAGGGATGACCATATCCGCTGAAATTCCGCTGCCATGACTGACAAAATACGACTTATCCTAGTCGATGACCATGCCATTGTAAGAGCCGGCTTTAAAATGTTATTGGCTACCCATGACAACATTGAAGTGATTGCTGAAGCTGATCGTGGTGAAACGGCTATTCAACTGTATCAGGAACTCAAACCCGATTTGCTCATTATGGATCTTTCGATGCCGGGCTTAGGCGGTTTAGAAACGATACACCGGATTATTCAAAGAGACCGTGCCGCACGTATCTTAGTGTTTAGCGTGCATCATGAATCCGTTTACATCAACCGCGCCTTAACGGCTGGCGCTAAAGGCTATATCACTAAAAACAGTGCGCCCGAATTGCTATTAGAGGCAATTTATAGCCTTATGCGAGGCGAGAATTATGTAGAGCAAGGGCTGATCAAAGCCAGTCAGTCACTTAAAACGACTCAAAACTATAAGAACCATCAAGCCATCATTGATCAATTCTCACCACGGGAGTTCGACGTGTTCAGACTACTCACACAGGATATGACGGCGCATAAAATTGCTGAAGAGCTATGTTTAGGTTATAAAACAGTCGCTAATTACGTCACTCAAATTAAAAAGAAACTATCCGCTGATTCGATTATAGAACTGGTTCGCATAGCAGAAGATTGTGGCATCCATAAGCCTTAATTGGCAGCCTTCATCGAATGATTAAATCTTGAGGAATCCAGTGTGCCAATTCACTATACAGAACGTCTGGTTCGATTGGTTTGGTTAAAAAACCGTTCATGCCGGCTGCAATACAATCCCTATGATCATCTTCGAAAGCATTCGCGGTCATGGCAAGAATGGGGATGGACTGGCCGCAGTCAAGTTGCCTGATACGGCGTGTCGCTTCCAAACCATTCATCACCGGCATCTGTATATCCATCAGAACCAAGTCGTAGGGATTGGCTTTAATCATCGTAATGGCTTCACCACCGTGATTGGCTATCTCCACCGACAAGCCTTTATCTTCCAAGAGGAGACACGCTATTTCCTGATTGATTTCATTGTCTTCCACCAGCAAAATACGCGCACCTAAACGGATTTTCGCTTCAAGCCTATTAGGGGTTTCTTCCAACTGAAGTTCATTACCGCGTTTCAAACAAGCCGTAAACCAGAATGTGCTACCTTGGCCGGAACTACTGACAACACCAGTATCGCCTCCCAAAAGATGAGCCAGACGTCGGCTAATAGTCAGCCCCAAACCGGTACCACCATATTGACGAGTAGTGGAGGCTTCAGCCTGCATAAAAGGTTGGAACAGTTTGGCTTGTTGCTCCTTACAAATACCAATACCACTATCCTGCACTTCAAATTTCAGCATAACACTATCATCTTGTTCCTCTTCCAATTGGGCTCGCAAAGTGATGTGACCTTGCTCAGTAAATTTGATTGCATTGCTGAGATAATTGAGCAGGATTTGAGTGAGGCGTAACTGATCTCCAATGAGCGTTAAATCAACTAATCGAGAATCGATATCGTAAACCAGCGCCAGTTTCTTTGACTCAATCTGTTCAGATATCATATTCCGCGTATTATTGAGTGTATCCATGATTTTAAACGGTATTAGCTCCAGTTCAATACGTTGGGCATCAATTTTTGACAGGTTTAGAACATCATTAATAATACTCATTAAATGCTTGGCAGCGTGGTTGATCTTGTCAAGCTTATCTATCTGTTTTGGGTCTTTAAGATCACGCCACAAAAGATGAGTAAAACCAAGAATAGCATTCATGGGTGTCCGTATTTCATGACTCATGTTGGTTAAGAAATTGCTTTTAGCAATAAAAGCGGCTTCAGCAGCTTCCTTGGCCACCATAAGTTCAGCGGTTTTCAACAACAATTTTTGTTCAGCTTGTTTGAGAACACTGATGTCGGTAATAACCACACTCAGCCCTGGCATGCCTTCAAGCTCGATCTGATTCCAGGATATCAATGCTGTCAGCGGCTGCCCTTTCGAGGTTTTCAGCATTATTTCATCCCTATTCTTGTGATGAACATTAAGGTTTTTTAAGCACTCAGCGACCACTGCCCGGTCTTGAATCGTCACATAATCGAGAAACAGCGTACCGATCAGTTTTTCCATGGGTATTTGCAACAGCGTCGCTAGCTGTTGATTACCATAAAAAATCTGCCCGGTGCCGGCTAAAAAAGCGGCACCCTCCTGCATGGTTTCTACCATGACACGGTAAGCATAGTCAGTTCCTTTTAAGCTGAAAACTTGTGCGCCCTCTGGCCTGGAAATGATTAGAGCATCCACTTCGCCATTTTGAATAGCACTTAGCGTTTCTTCAGCTTCGGCCAGGCGAAGCTGTAAGCTCTGATTCTCTTTTAAGAGTTGATCTAAGGCTTTTTTTTCGAGGGTCATATAACGATTTTTATGTGGGCTGATGGGGCTTTTTTATGATCTCCAGTCCCGCGAGAAGATGTTCAGTTTGTGACAGGTCACCGATGAACCTGCGTAACGGCAGCGGTAATTCCTTGACGAGTGTTGGGGCAGCGACTATCTGTCCTTGTTTGGCGTATATAGGTTGCTGGTAAACATCGATAATTTCCAGTTCATAGCGCCCTTGCAGGTGAGTCTCGCAAATCTTTTGTACATTATTGACAGCACGTTGTGAATTGGGCGTCATACCCGCCACAAAAAGCCTGAATACGTAGTGTTCATGTTCTATTTTTAACAGTGCATTCTCAAATGCCTTAGTGGAACTTTGAGTCAGTGGCTTTGGGCTATCGATGTCCTGAGACATCATCATTCCTTAGAGCATTTTCTGGGCGCAATGACCTTATATCTAAACCCACCAATACGCGTTCGGTGTTGGACAAATCACCAATGATTTTTTTAACCGGTGCTGGGAGTTTTCGTACCAGGGTTGGCAAAGCCAAAATCTGATCATCTTTGGCTAAGGTTGGGTTTATTAACAGATCGATCACTTCAATCTGATAGCTACCGTGTAAATGCTCCTCGCATATCTTTTTTAAATTAGCAAAGGCGCTGAGTGAGCGGGATGTTTGTCCGGCAACATAAAGTCTAAGCAGCCATTTTGCCTCAGGACTTTCTGTTCCGTCATCTACGTCATCTAGGCTAATCATTTAGAACCCTCTGCCGGTGTTTTTAAGGGGGGACAGTGGGTCTGAAATTTTATCGGCCTGCTTCAGTTTGGCCATAGTCAGTCTATCCATGATCAATGTATCATTGCGCTGTTTTTCTTTGTTGATAAGCCGAATTAAATCGTCTTTCTCGGCTTCAAACTGGGTGTTTAGGGCGAGAATCTGTGCTTCTATGGCCATTTTTTTTCGTTCGATCTCACGCTGTCTAAGTTCTATCTGTTGTTGGCAGTCCAAAGATTCTGCTTGATCCTTAGCTTTTTGATTATCTCTGGCTGAGCCGGTTAACACACCGCCAAGACCAATATACACATCTCGAAGTTGAATGCCCTCGTCACTCAGGATAAACTCACGCACCTGATTGGAATGCGCCATACCTCGGGATTTAAGTATATACAGTCCACGGTTGCGTTCGCCGTTGCCTTCCAAGACCTGCAATAGTAGCCAGCTGTCCATCAACGAGGAAACATTAACTTCAGTTCGCTCTAGACTGCTACCACTGGTTGAAGTCAAATCTGTGCATAGCGCGGTGATCTGCTTCATCTTTAGATAATCGATCATCCGTGACAGCATCGATTTCGCTTCGATTTCACTAGCGGCCGCAACCAAATTGGAAATCGGGTCGATGACGACGCAGTCAGGTTTGAATTGATCAATCGCCTTGTGCATGACTACCAGGTGCATTTCCAAACCGTACAGGGTCGCTCTAGCATTTTGAAATTGTAGTAAGCCTAGTTCTACCCACTGGCCTAAATCGATGCCGATGGAATGCATATTGCGAATGATCTGATTTTGTGACTCCTCGAAGGCAAAATAAAGGCATCGCTCGCCTCTAGCACAGGCGGCATTGACAAAATGCGCGGCCAAGCTGGACTTGCCAGTGCCAGCCGTGCCCGTTATCAAAATGCTGCTGCCTCGATAGTAACCTTGACTGCCTAGCATGGTATCCAGTCGTGGAACACCGGTAGGAATGCGCTCGATTGAAGCGGGATGATCAAGACCTAGCGAGGAGATCGGCATCACCGAAAACCCTTGCTGATCGATTAAAAAGGGATATTCGTTGGTGCCGTGCGCAGAGCCTCTATACTTGACTATGCGCATACGGCGCGTGGCAATCTGCTGATAGACGGTGTGGTTAAGGAAAATGACGCAGTCGGCGACATATTCTTCGAGTCCAAAGCGAGTAAAAGCGCGTTCACCCTGTTCGCCCGTGACGATGGCTGTGACGCCCTTGTCTTTTAGAAAGCGAAATAATCTTCGCAGTTCTGAGCGTAATATATTTTCATTGGAGAAGCCGGAAAAAAGAGCCTCAATGGTGTCCAGTACTACCCGTTTTGCACCTAAACTATCGATGGCGTAACCTAACCGGATGAGTAATCCTTCTAGATCATATTCACCGGCTTCTTCAATTTCTGAGGGCTCCAGATGCACGTGGTCGATAGTCAGCAGATTCTTCTCTACCAGCTCATTCAGGTCAAAACCTAAAGAGAGGAAGTTTTGTTGTAGCTCCTCAGATTTTTCCTCGAAGCACATAAACACGCCGGGCTCGTTAAATTGCGTGGCACCCCGCACCAAGAACTCCATGGCCAGTAAAGTCTTACCGCAGCCAGTACTGCCGCAGATTAGGGTTGCCCTGCCCTGCGGCAAACCGCCATGAGTAATCTCATCCAGACCTTTGATGCCCGTTGAGGTTTTTAACAAATTTTGCAAGACCGGTATCCTTTGTTATGGGCCTTCACTTCTACACTTCTAGAAATATGCCATGATTGACTAGGTTGATAAATCAGAGGGTTATTAGTAAACCAAGATGACTATCCCTTTGGCTTATTATGATCGTCTATTCTATTTATGCGAGCAGTTATACGCTATAAATAACATTAGTGTTAATTCTTTTGAGATTGTGAAACTACACAATCAATTAGTTATCGTATACAGCTATAAGAAGAGTGACTGTTTTAAACATAAACTTGGCTTAGCTTATAACTTAATCTGTTATAATTCGGCAATTTTCAAAGCTGTCTAATGCTTTAAAAGCATTGAATGCCACAGCACTAATGCAATAACGCCTTAACAACTTCACACTCAGTTAAAACACCGTGGATTTAAAACATATCAGAAATTTCTCCATTATCGCGCATATCGATCATGGTAAATCAACACTTGCAGACCGTTTTATCCAAATCTGTGGCGGCTTAAGTGCCCGAGAAATGTCCGCACAAGTCCTTGATACCATGGATATTGAAAAAGAGCGCGGCATTACTATTAAAGCACAAAGTGTAACGCTTGATTTTAAAGCCCAAGATGGTGAAACCTATCAGCTCAACTTTATTGATACACCGGGTCACGTCGATTTTTCTTATGAAGTCTCACGCTCGTTAGCCGCATGCGAAGGTGCATTATTAGTGGTTGACGCGGCTCAAGGCGTTGAAGCACAAAGTGTTGCAAACTGCTATACCGCCATAGAACAAGGCTTGGAAGTTGTTCCAGTACTCAATAAAATCGATTTACCCTCTGCCGAACCCGAACGAGTCCTGGCAGAAATTGAAGAAGTGATTGGCATTCCTGCCGATGAAGCTTTAAGAATTAGCGCTAAAACGGGCTTGGGTGTTCATGATGTGCTTGAACAACTTGTGCTTAAAGTGCCTCATCCTGTGGGTAATATTAATGGCCCACTACAAGCTTTAATCATTGACTCCTGGTTTGATAGCTACTTGGGTGTGGTCTCTTTAGTTAGAATTATGCACGGTAGCATACGCA